>JBAPMF010000094.1:0-4068 GCA_049278475.1 Herbaspirillum sp.
GATCCATCGTCTGTCGCCGGTGGTCGAGGAAATTCTCTACCCCGCGCTGGAGGACTATCAGATCGACATCATGATCGGCGAATGCCCGGCGGCGCGTTCGGTGCGTCTCGACCTGCAACCGTTCACGCTGGTCGGCGCCACCACGCGCGCCGGCATGCTGACCAATCCGCTGCGCGACCGTTTCGGCATCGTTGCGCGTCTGGAGTTTTATTCGCCATCCGAACTGGCGCGCATCGTCACGCGCAGCGCCGGTCTGCTCCATGCCCCCATCGTCGCAGAAGGCGCGCTGGAAATCGCCAGGCGCAGCCGCGGCACGCCGCGCATCGCCAACCGTCTGCTGCGCCGCGTGCGCGACTACGCGGAGGTTAAAGGCGATGGCAGGATTACGCAGACGCTGGCCGATGCAGCGCTGGTGATGCTGGATGTCGATCCGGTCGGTTTCGATCTGATGGACCGCAAGCTGCTGGAGGCGGTGCTGTTCAAATTCAGCGGCGGCCCGGTCGGTCTCGACAATCTGGCCGCCGCCATCGGCGAAGAGCGTGACACCATCGAAGACGTGCTCGAGCCTTATCTGATCCAGCAAGGTTATCTGCAACGCACGCCGCGTGGCCGCGTGGCGACGCCGGCAGCCTACACCCACTTCGGCGTCAGCGCGCCGCGCACCGATCCCAACGGCAGCCTCTGGGGCGATGCCTGAGGAGTAACAGCCGCCGGGCGCGGCAGGTTTACTTCAGTTTCGCCAGTTGTTCCCGCAACTTCGCCAGTGTCGCAGTGAAGCCGGCCAGACGCTCCCGCTCTTGCGTCACGACCGCTTCCGGCGCGCGCGCGACGAAACCGGCGTTGGACAGTTTGCCATCGGCCCTGGCGACCTCGCCGCTGATGCGGGCGATCTCTTTGGTCAGGCGCTCACGTTCGGCGGCGATGTCGATCTCGACCTTCAGCATCAGCTTCAGATCCCCGACGATGGCCACCGGCGCCGGCGATGCCGGCAGTTGCGGCACGACCTGCGTGTCGTTCAGCTTCACCAGCGTTTGCAGGTAGGGCAGGAAGGACTCCACCGATTCGGGACTGGCAGTCTCGACCACCAGCGGCACGCGCAGCGCCGGCGATAACTGCATCTCGCCGCGCAGGTTGCGGCAGGCATCGGTCAATGCCTTCAACTGCATCATCCAGGCTTCAGCGTCTGCGTCGATCTGGTCCGGCACGGCTTGCGGATAAGGCTGGCGCATGATGGAGTCGCCAGCCGGATCAGGCTGGCGGTCAGTCAGCGGCGCGACGCTTTGCCACAATGCTTCGGTGATGAAAGGCAGCACCGGATGCGCCAGGCGCAGCACGGTTTCCAGCACGTGCAGCAGCGTGCGGCGGGTGGCGCGTTGCTGCGCCTGGCTGCCGTTCTGGAGTTGCGACTTGGCCATTTCCAGATACCAGTCGCAGTATTCATCCCAGACGAACCGGTAGATCGCTACGGCAATGTTGTCGAAGCGGTAGTCGGCAAAGCCTTTTTCCACTTCCGCTGCGGTACGTTGCAGCAGCGAGACGATCCAGCGGTCGGCTCTGGAGAATGGCAGCTTTTCCTGGCTATCGAAGCCGCAATCCTGGCCTGTGGTGTTCATCAGCACGAAGCGCGCCGCATTCCACAGTTTGTTGCAGAAGTTGCGGTAGCCTTCGCAGCGGCCGAGATCGAAATTGATGTTGCGCCCCAGCGTCGCCAGCGAGGCGAACGTGAAACGCAGCGCATCGGTGCCGAACGCCGGGATGCCGTCGGCGAATTCGCGGCGCGTGGCTTTCTCGATGGCGGCGGCTTGCCGGGGATGCATCAGGCCGGCGGTGCGCTTGGCCACCAGTTGATCCACGCCGATGCCATCGATCAGGTCGATGGGATCGAGCGTATTGCCCTTGGACTTGGACATCTTCTGGCCGCTGGCGTCGCGCACCAGACCATGCACATACACCGTCCTGAACGGTATCTGGCCGGTGAAATGCGTGGTCATCATGACCATGCGCGCCACCCAGAAGAAAATAATATCGAAACCGGTCACCAGCACCGACGACGGCAGGAACAGTTTGTAGTCCGGCGTGGCTTCCGGCCAGCCCAGCGTCGAAAACGGCACCAGCGCCGACGAGAACCAGGTGTCCAGCACATCCTCGTCTTGCTTCAGCTTCCTGTCGTCACCGGCCTGCGCCCTGGCTTCTGCTTCGGTGCGGGCAACGTAGACCTTGCCATCTTCGTCGTACCACGCCGGGATCTGATGGCCCCACCACAACTGGCGCGAGATGCACCAGTCCTGGATGTTGTCGAGCCACTGCTTGTAGGTGTTGTTCCAGTTTTCCGGAATCAGCCGGATTTCTCCGTTGGCGACTTTTTCCCGCGCGACTTCAGCGATCGACTTGCCAGGGAAATAAGGGTCTTTCAGCGCCGGTTTGTTCATGGCGACGAACCATTGGCCGGTCAGCATCGGCTCGATTACCGCGCCGCTGCGGTCGCCGCGCGGCACCATCAGCCGGTGCGGCTTGACCAGTTCCAGCAGATCTCGTGCGTCGAGGTCGGCAACCATCTGGTTGCGCGCTTCGAAGCGGTCCAGACCCACGTATTTGTCCGGAATGCTTTTCAATATGGCAATTGCATCGGCATCGAGGCTGTTCAAGCCGGTGGTGTCAAGTGGTCGTTTTCCAAACTTTTCGAAGACATACCCGGACTGGAGGAAATCATTGGTTTCAATTTTTGCATTAGGGGTAAATATCGACGCGACTTCACCGGGAATACCCTCTTTGCCCTTATGCCGTTGCCAGACGGCATAGTCGTTGAAATCGTGCGCCGGCGTGATCTTCACGCAGCCAGTGCCGAATTCCTTGTCGACGTATTCATCCGCGATGATGGGGATTTCGCGCCCGGTCAGCGGCAGTTTCAACATCCTGCCGACCAGATGCGCATAGCGTTCGTCGCTCGGATCGACCGCCACGGCGACATCGCCCAGCAGGGTTTCGGGGCGCGTGGTCGCCACCGTGATATGGCCGCTGCCGTCCGCGAGCGGATAGCGGATGTGCCACAGCCAACCATCTTCTTCTTCCGACACCACTTCCAGGTCAGAGACCGCCGTACCCAGCACCGGATCCCAGTTCACCAGACGTTTGCCGGGATAGATCAGGCCCTGCTTGAACAGGCGCACGAATACTTCCGTGACTGTCTTCGACATCGTCGGGTCCATCGTGAAATACTCGCGCTCCCAGTCGGTCGAGGCGCCCATGCGGCGCATCTGGCCGGTGATGGTGGAACCGGATTTTTCTTTCCACTCCCACACCTTTTCGACGAATTTCTCGCGGCCGAGCGCATGGCGCGATATCTTTTGCGCATCGAGCTGGCGCTCCACCACGATTTGCGTAGCGATGCCGGCGTGGTCGGTGCCTGGAATCCAGGCGGTGTTGAAACCGCGCATGCGATGGTAGCGGGTCAGGCCGTCCATGATGGTCTGATTGAATGCATGGCCCATGTGCAGCGTGCCGGTCACGTTCGGTGGCGGCAACTGTATGCTGAACGCCGGTTTTTCCGGCGCGGTGGCGGCGGCGAAATACCCGCGCTTTTCCCACTCCTCGCGCCAGAATTTCTCAATCTCGGCAGGCTCGAAAGATTTGGCTAGTTCCATGATTTGATGTGTGTTTTTGCAAACCCGCCATTATAAGGGAGGAACCGCTGCCTGAAAAAACGACCGGACGACTCCTACCGCGCCGCGGCGGCAAATGCGTCGCGCGCCGCATCGACGGTTGCGGCGATGATGGCGTCGTCATGTTGCGCCGACACGAAACCTGCTTCGAATGCCGAGGGCGCCAGATAGACGCCGGCATCCAGCATGGCGTGGAAGAAGACCTTGAACCGGTTTTGGTCGCCTTGCATGACTTCGGCATAACCGGTTGGCGCCGCCGGTGAGAAATACAGGCCGAACATACCGCCCAGCGCATCGGCCGAAAAAGGCAGCTGGGCCGCCCTGGCGGCCTCGCAAAGACCATCGGTCAGCTTGCGCGTCTGTATGGACAGATGGGTGTAGAAACCGGTTTCCTGGATGATCCTGAGCG
>JBAPMF010000095.1:0-2516 GCA_049278475.1 Herbaspirillum sp.
CTCGATGAACTGCGCGGCCTGTCGGAAAATGCCGGCCAGTTTCTGATCGATCTGGAGACCCGCGAACGCGCCCGTACCGGCATCGCCAATCTGCGGGTGGAATACAACAAGGTGCATGGTTTTTACATCGAAGTCACGCATGGTCAGAGCGGTAAGGTGCCGGACGACTACCGACGCCGTCAAACGCTCAAGAACGCCGAGCGTTACATCACGCCCGAGCTGAAAGCCTTTGAAGACAAGGCGCTGTCGGCGCAGGAACGCGCCCTGTCGCGCGAGAAATTCCTCTACGACCAGTTACTGCAGGATCTGGCGCCGCACATCGTCACGCTGCAAGCCATTGCCCACGCGCTGGCCCAGCTCGATACGCTGACGGCGCTGGCCGACCACGCCGCGCGTAACGACTGGTGCGCACCGCAACTGGTGACGGAACCGCTCATCCTGATCGAGCAAGGCCGTCATCCGGTGGTGGAAAACCAGATCGAACATTTCATCGCCAACGATTGCGCTTTCAGCGCCGAGCGCAGGCTGCTGCTGATCACCGGTCCCAATATGGGGGGCAAATCGACCTTCATGCGTCAGGTGGCGCTGATCACGCTGCTGGCTTACATCGGCAGTTTCGTACCGGCCGCCAGCGCGACGATCGGTCCGATCGACCGTATCTTCACGCGCATCGGCGCGGCCGACGATCTGGCCGGCGGCCGCTCCACCTTCATGGTAGAGATGACGGAATCGGCCGCCATCCTCAACAACGCTACCGAAAATTCGCTGGTGCTGATGGATGAAGTCGGCCGCGGCACCTCGACCTTCGACGGCCTGGCGCTGGCGTGGGCGATCGCCAGGCATCTGATCGATGCTACGCGCAGTTTCACGCTGTTTGCGACTCATTATTTCGAACTGACGCAACTGCCGGAAACTCATCCAACCGCGTGCAACGTCCATTTGTCCGCCGTCGAACACGGGGACAGCATCGTCTTCCTGCATGCCGTGCAGGCCGGCCCGGCCTCGCAAAGCTACGGTTTGCAGGTGGCGCAACTGGCGGGTATACCGACGCCAGTCATCCGCGCGGCGCGCAAGCGCCTGGCGATACTGGAAAAACAGTCGGTACAGGCGACGCCGCAGTTAGATTTGTTCGACACGCCGCCCGATCAGGGAAGGGAAGCCCGGAGCACCCATCAGCATGCACCCGCCATGAACCCCTCTCCCGCCGATCCGGCAACACAGGCGATTGTGGATGCGCTGGCCATGATCGATCCGGACGCGCTGACGCCGAAGCAGGCGCTGGATGCCTTGTATCGCCTCAAACGATTGGGCGAAGAAACCTGCTGCGCATGAAGAATATACTGTCACGCGCTGTTCTCGCGAGCATCGCGGTCACGCTCCTAAGCACTGTCTGCATGCAGGCAGCGGCGCAGGACAGCTTCCGCTTCGGCGTCATCAGCCATGCTTTCTCCGGCACGCCGGATGAAGACGCGCTGCGCAGGGCCTTACGCGAAAGCGATGCCGGCAACCCTGCCTTCATTGTCGTCAACGGCATCAAGTCAGCGACAGAACCGTGCAATGACGCGCTTTACAGCGCGCGCCGCGAGATGCTGACGGAGGCGCAGGCCGGCGTCATTGTGTCACTTGCTGCCGATGACTGGATCGGCTGCCGCAACAAAAACGCTTCCATCGCCATCGAGCGCCTGAATCACGTGCGCGATCTATTTTTTTCAGATGAATTTTCGTTCGGCGCGAGCAAGATTGCCTTGCTGCGCCAGTCTGTCACGCCAAAATTCCGCAGTTACACGGAAAATGCGCGCTGGGAATTCGGCAACATCCTGTTCGCCACCATCAACCTGCCCGCTGCCAACAATCATTTCGTGCAGGACGGCGGACGCAACAACGAGTTCGAAGATCGCCTGATCGCCAACAAGAATTGGCTACAGCGCCTGTTCGCCCTGGCCACGCAAAGAAAAATGGCCGGCATCGTGCTGTTCGCCGACGGCAATCCGCTGGCGCAACCCGGCCAGCGGCCTTTCCTGCTGCGCGGCCAGCGCGACGGTTTTGCCGAAACGCGCCAGCGCATCACAACGCTGGCCGGAAAATTCCGCGGCAAGGTATTGCTGGTGCATGGCGAAAATCCGAAGAGCGTATCCGCTAAAGACATCGCATGGCGCCGCAATCTCGGCAGCATCGGCGTGGCGTCCGGATGGTCGACATTCGTGGTCGACAGCCGCCATACCGCGCTGCTTACACTGGCAAAGACGAACAAAGCGGCAGCGCCGCCTGAAAGGGCGATCGAGCGGCCCCGAGGAAAATCCTGAACCGCTCCTGGCGGCTCTTTGAAGCCGCTAATACAACGTCGATGGCAAGGCGCGCCGACGAACACAGTACGAAAGTACGGCAAGGCGGCGCAACGCAGCCAGCGGCGTTGTGTTAGCGACTCTTAATGTATCGGATAGCTGCGGAAGTGATCGCCCGCTTCGCCATCATCATCGCCATGATCGTGATGATGATGGCCGTGCGGGCTGTGTACG
>JBAPMF010000096.1:0-11573 GCA_049278475.1 Herbaspirillum sp.
GACGAAGACGGCGTGCTGCTGCGCCGTGTGATCGACGATGCCGGCCGCTCCAAAGCCTTCATCAACGGCATCGCCGCCACCGTCACGCAACTGCGCGCGCTGGGTGAATTACTGGTCGATATCCATGGCCAGCACGCCCATCAATCCTTGCTCAAGGTCGATGTCCAGCGTCAGTTGCTGGATAGCCAGGCCGGTCTGCTCGATGAGGCGAAGGCAGTCGCCGCCGCCTACGAAACCTGGCGCGCGGCGGTGCGGCAGCGCGAAGAATTCAATGCCAACGCCAGCAAGGTTTTGCTGGAACGCGAACGTTTGGAGCGGCAGGTCGAAGAACTGGAAAAGCTGGCCGTCAAGCCCGGCGAATGGGCCGAGATCAGCAATGAGCATCGCCGTCTGTCGCATGCCGCCGGCCTGATCGATACCGCGCAGGAAGCGCTCAGCGCGATTTCGGAGTCGGAATCGCCGCTCCTGTCGCAACTGTCGTCACTGACGCAGAAACTGGGCCGGCTGACCGACGTCGATACTGCGCTCGAGCCGGTCATGGAGGCGCTGGAGCAGGCGCGGATTCAATTGCAGGAAGCAGCCTACGCGCTCAATGATTACCTCGGTCGGGTCGAACTCGATCCGGCACGCTTGCAGCAGGTAGAAGGACGACTGGAAGCAATACACTCGACGGCGCGCAAATGCCGCATCACGCCCGAGGACTTGCCGCAAGAACATGAAAAGCTGGCGCAGGCGTTGCAGCAACTGGCCGATGCCGGCGATCCCGATGCCTTGCGCATGCAGGAAGAAAAATGGCGCGCGGCCTATACCAGCGCCGCACAAACCCTGTCACAGGGCCGCGCCAAAGCTGCCCAGACCTTGAGCGCAGCGGTGACGGCGGCGATGCAGGAGCTGAGCATGGCCGGTGGCCGTTTTTCGATCGCGCTAACAACTTGTAATCCGGCTGCTTACGGCATGGAACAGGTGGATTTTCTGGTGGCCGGTCATGCCGGTGTGGCGCTGCGGTCGTTGGCGAAAGTTGCTTCCGGCGGTGAACTGGCGCGCATTGCGCTGGCGATTTCAGTGATCGCGTCCAGCGCAACGGCAACATCGACGCTGATTTTCGACGAGGTCGACAGCGGCATCGGCGGCGGCGTCGCCGAAGTGGTCGGGCGTCTGCTCAGACGTCTCGGCCAGGATCGCCAGGTCTTGTGCGTGACGCACTTGCCGCAGGTCGCCAGCCAGGGCAACCAGCACTTTCAGGTCAGCAAGCGCAATGAGGGCGGCAAGACTGTTTCGCAGATCGACGCCCTCGATGCCGGGTCGCGCGTGGAAGAAATCGCCCGCATGCTGGGTGGCCTGGAAATTACCACGACCACGCGCAAACACGCGCGCGAACTGTTGGCGCTGTAGACGCCGCATTTCACTTCAAGCCACGAATGATCATGTCTTTTCATCAGGAACCTTCTCATATTCACGGCACGCCGGCGCATACCGCCGTGGTGCTGGTCAACCTCGGCACGCCCGATGCGCCGACCACGCACGCCGTGCGCCGCTATCTGCGCCAGTTTTTGTCGGATCCGCGTGTGGTGGAAATTCCCCGCGCGATCTGGTGGTGCATTCTCAATGGGATTATTTTGCCGTTTCGTTCGCGTTCATCGGCCGAAAAATACGCCGCGATCTGGACCAATGCAGGTTCGCCGCTACAAGTCAACACGGAGCGCCAGGCCGCCCTGCTACAGGCCTGCCTGCTGGAGCGTGGCCATCATGTGCAGGTGGCGTATGCGATGCGCTACGGCCGGCCGGCGCTGCCTGATGTGCTCGACTGCCTCGAAGCGGCAGGTTGTGAGCGCATTCTCGTGTTCCCGGCGTATCCGCAATATTCCGGCACCACGACGGCATCGGTTTTTGACGTCGTTTTCAGGTATTTCGCCAGGGTGCGCAATGTACCCGAATTACGCCTGATCAAGCATTACCACGACCATGACGGCTATATCGAAGCGCTCAGGCATGCGGTGCAGGCGCATTGGGATGCCAACGGCCGGCCCGACAGGCTGGTGATGAGTTTTCATGGCGTCCCCAAGCGCACGCTGCTGCTGGGCGATCCCTATCATTGCGAATGTCACGAGACCGCGCGTCTGCTAGCGCAGGCGCTGGGACTGAGTGAAGCGGATTATATCGTAAGCTTCCAGTCACGCTTCGGCAAAGCTGAATGGCTGCAACCCTATACCGCGCCGACCTTGCAGGAACTGGCGCGTCAGGGTGTGCGGCGCGTCGATGTCATGTGTCCGGGCTTTACCAGCGATTGCCTGGAAACCCTGGAGGAAATCGCCATAGAAGCCAAGGCCGGGTTTCTGCATGCCGGCGGCAAGGAATTCCACTGCATTGCCTGTTTGAACGATGCGCCGGCATGGGGACAGGGCATGATGGAAATCATCGAGCAGCATCTGGCCGGTTGGCCGACCAGCGCCGCCGTATTGCGCGAAGAAAAGAAGCGCCGGCCGGCCTGTTAGAATGCGGCTCCTGAATACGCATGGCAGCGCAAGCCTGGCATTTTCCTTGAAGTTTTAGGAATGCATCCCCATGTGCGGCATGGGCAGTCGATACCGGATACGCATCATTAGTTGGAGATCATTGAATATGCAAGATATGGAAAAACCAGCGGAAAACGCATCTGTGCAGGATGCTCAGGCACAGGAGCAAGGCGCCGAGACTGAGATGGAGCTGACCGTCGTGGAGCAGTTAGCTATCGCCGAAGCGAAGATCGTCGAGATGCAGGATGCCTTTCTGCGCGCCAAGGCGGAAACAGAAAATATCCGTCGCCGCGCGCAGGATGACATCAGTCGTGCGCATAAATTTGCGATCGAAGGCTTCGCCGAGTCGCTACTCTCAGTCAAGGACAATCTGGAAATGGCGTTGAAGATCGACACGCCATCGGTCGAATCGCTCAAGGAAGGCGTCGACATGACCTTGAAGCAATTGTCGTCCGCCTTTGAAAAAAACAGGCTGCAGGAAATTCATCCGCAAGCCGGCGAAAAGCTGGATCCAATGAAACATCAGGCGATTTCGTCCGTGCCGGCAGAGCAGGACGCCAATACCGTAGTGACCGTTTTGCAGAAGGGTTACACGATTTCCGACCGCTTGCTGCGTCCGGCGCTGGTGACTGTGGCGCAAGGCAAGTAATCGGCGGCGGCAAACGTCACAGAATCTGCTTTTCAGGATTGTGGGCGCATTCCAGGTGAAATTCATGAGATGCGCTGCTTGAAAGTCGCATTTTTCTCCACATATTGAAGCTATCGGCATCATTGTTGTCCCCCTGTGCGGGGGACTGAAAGACAAACAGGAAAGAAAGATCATGGGAAAAATCATTGGTATTGACCTGGGCACGACGAATTCGTGCGTTTCCGTCATGGAAGGCGGACAATCGAAAGTGATCGAAAATTCCGAAGGCGCGCGCACGACGCCTTCCATCATCGCGTATCAGGAAGACGGCGAAATCCTCGTCGGCGCGCCTGCCAAGCGTCAGGCCGTCACCAATCCGAAGAACACCATTTACGCCGCCAAGCGACTGATCGGCCGCAAGTTCGATGAAAAGGAGGTACAAAAAGACATCTCCCTGATGCCTTATCAGATCGTCGCGGCCGATAACGGTGATGCCTGGATCAGCGTGCGCGGCAACAAGCTGGCGCCGCCGCAAATCTCCGCGGAAGTGCTGCGCAAGATGAAGAAAACCGCTGAAGACTATCTCGGCGAAGAAGTGACCGAAGCGGTCATCACCGTGCCTGCCTATTTCAACGACTCGCAACGTCAGGCAACCAAGGATGCCGGCCGTATCGCCGGTCTGGACGTCAAGCGCATCATCAACGAACCGACTGCGGCGGCGCTGGCGTTCGGCCTGGACAAGGCCGAAAAGGGCGACCGCAAGATCGTGGTGTATGACCTGGGCGGTGGCACATTCGACGTTTCCGTCATTGAAATCGCCGATGTCGATGGTGAAAAGCAGTTTGAAGTGCTGTCCACCAACGGCGACACCTTCCTCGGTGGCGAAGACTTCGACCAGCGCATCATCGACTACGTCCTCGATGAGTTCAAGAAGATCAACGGTCTGGATCTGTCGAAGGATGCGATCGCCCTGCAACGCATCAAGGCGTCGGCTGAACGCGCCAAAATCGAACTGTCGTCGTCGCAGCAAACCGAAATCAACGAGCCATACATCGCCATGGCCAATGGCGCGCCGGTCCACCTGAACCTGAAGATCACCCGCGCCAGGCTGGAATCGCTGGTCGAAGAATTGATCGACAAGACCATCGAGCCATGCCGCACCGCGATCAAGGATGCCGGCATCAAGGTTGCCGACATCGACGACATCATTCTGGTCGGCGGCATGACCCGTATGCCGAAGGTACAGGAGAAGGTCAAGGAATTCTTCGGCAAGGAGCCGCGCAAGGATGTCAATCCTGATGAAGCCGTCGCCGTCGGCGCCGCGATTCAAGGCGCGGTTCTGTCGGGCGATCGCAAGGATCTGCTGTTGCTGGACGTGACGCCGCTGTCGCTGGGTATCGAAACCATGGGTGGCGTCATGACCAAAATGATCAAGAAAAACACCACCATCCCGACCAAGTTCAGCCAGGTGTTTTCGACGGCCGACGACAATCAGCCGGCCGTGACCATCAAGGTCTATCAGGGCGAGCGTGAAATGGCGGCCGGCAACAAGGGTCTGGGTGAATTCAATCTGGAGGGTATTCCTCCTGCGTCACGCGGCATGCCGCAGATCGAAGTGACCTTCGACATCGACGCCAACGGCATTCTGCATGTCGGCGCCAAGGACAAGGCCACCGGCAAGGAAAACAAGATCACCATCAAGGCCAACTCCGGTTTGACCGAAGAGGAAATCGAAAAGATGGTGCGCGACGCCGAAGCCAATGCCGAAGAAGACAAACGCATGAAAGAACTGGCCGAAACCCGCAATCAGGGCGACGCGCTGATCCACTCGACGCGCAAGTCGCTGACCGAATGCGGCGACAAGCTGGAAAGCGGTGAGAAGGATGCCATCGAAACTGCCGTCAAGGAACTGGAAGAAGTGCTAAAGGGTAATGACAAGGCGGCCATCGACGCCAAGACTGCCGCATTGTCCGTGGCGGCGCAAAAGCTGGGCGAGAAAATGTATGCCGACCAGCAGGCGCAGGCTGCGGCCAGCGGGGCAGGCGCGGGCGCAGCCAGTGCGGGCGAAGCGCCGAAACACGACGATGTGGTCGATGCCGATTTCAAGGAAGTGAAGTAATTCCGTTTGCGCATGGGAGGCTCCGGCCTCCACTTTCAGGCGCGGCATCCGTGATACAGCAATACGCCGAGCCAGACGGTCGCAAGATCGTCTCTCGGCTTTTTCATATCGTTGGTTTGCGGTTGACTCTCAAGCTTGCGCGGAGAAGCACCGATAAAGTGGTTATAAAACATGGCAAAACGTGATTTTTACGACATTCTGGGTCTGGCGAAAAACGCGACTGAGGATGACATCAAGAAGGCTTATCGCAAACTGGCGATGAAGTACCATCCTGACCGCAACCCTGACAGCAAGAGCGCGGAAGAAAAGTTCAAGGAGGTCAAGGAAGCCTACGAGATATTGTCCGATCCACAAAAGCGCGAGGTCTACGATCGTTACGGTCATGCCGGCGTGGACCCCAATATGGGCGGCGGCGCGAGCGCAAGTGGTTTCGCCGATGCTTTCGGCGATATTTTCGGCGATATTTTTGGTGGCGGCGGTCGTGGCCGCCGTTCGGAATCGCAGGTATATCGCGGCGCCGACTTACGCTACAACCTGGAAATCACGCTTGAACAGGCCGCTCACGGTTTCGACACCACCATTCGTGTGCCGTCCTGGGATGAGTGCGATACCTGTCACGGCTCCGGCGCCAAGCCGGGGACATCGCCGACCACCTGCGCTACTTGTGGCGGTCATGGTCAAGTGCGCATGCAGCAGGGCTTCTTCAGCATTCAGCAGACTTGTCCGAAATGTCACGGCAGCGGCAAAATCATTCCCGATCCTTGTCCGACCTGTGCCGGCGCCGGCCGCATCAAGCGCAACAAGACCCTGGAAGTCAAGATTCCGGAAGGCATCGACGACGGCATGCGCATTCGTTCGTCCGGTAATGGCGAACCAGGCATGAACGGCGGTCCTCCGGGCGACCTGTATGTGGAAATTCACATCAAGCCGCACAAAGTTTTCCGGCGCGACGGCGACGACCTGCATTGCGAAATGCCGATTTCATTCACCAGGGCGGCGCTGGGCGGCGATATCGAAGCGCCCACTTTGAGCGGCAAAGCCACTTTCACGATTCCCGAAGGCACGCAATCGGGCAAGATTTTCCGTCTGCGTGGCAAGGGCATCAAAGGGGTGCGCTCAGGCTATGCCGGCGATCTGTTCTGCCACGTCGTGGTGGAAATACCGGTCAAGCTGACCGAGCGCCAAAAAGAGTTGCTGCACGAGTTCGAGAAACTGACCGTGGAAGGCGGCGCCAAGCATAATCCACAGGCCAAGACCTGGATGGACAAGGTCAAGGAATTCTTCGAGTAAGTTTTCATGATGCAGCCGCAATGAAAAAATCCTGCATTCAGCATGCAGGATTTTTTTGTTCAAGACGGAGCAGCGCTTCAAAAACAATGTTCCGCGGCAGGAAAACTCCGGTTGCGCACCGCTGCCACATAGGCGCGCACGGCTGCTTCCACGCTGACGGCACCTTCCATGAAATTTTTCACGAATTTCGCTTGATGGCCAGCAAACACGCCCAGCATGTCGTGCATCACCAGCACCTGACCGGAGCAATCGACGCCGGCGCCGATGCCGATGGTCGGTATATGCCGTTGCGCGGTGACTTCGGCGCCCAGTGTCGCAGGAATCGCTTCGAGCAGCAACAGTGCTGCGCCAGCCATCTGCAAGGCGGCGGCGTCCGCATGCAGCAGCTCGGCGCTTTCCCGCGTCTTGCCTTGCACTTTATAGCCTCCTATCTGATGCACTGATTGTGGCATCAGGCCCAGATGCGCCCATACCGGAATGCCGCGTTCGCTCAGCAAGCGCACCGTGTCGGCCAGCCAGGCGCCGCCTTCCAGTTTGACCATCTGCGCGCCGGCCCGCATCAGTTTAACGGCATTGTCGAATGCTGCCGGTGGCGAACCATAAGTGCCGAACGGCATATCGGCTGCGATCAGCATCGTCCGGTTGCCGCGTGCCACGCAGGCGGTGTGATAGGCAATGTCATCAATGGTCACCGGCAGCGTCGACTGGTGGCCCTGGCATACCATCCCCAGCGAGTCGCCGATGAGTACCATGTCAACGCCGCAGCGCTCCATCAGAGCAGCGAAGCTGGCGTCGTAACAGGTCAGCACGCTGATCTTCTGACCTTTGTCGCGCATGGCTTGCAGCACAGGGATGGTCACGGGTTGCTTGCGCGGGTTTGGCGCATCTTGCAGATAAGCTGCCATTATTTATTCTCTTCGATTCAGGAATGCGGTTTGCCGCACGGTAGCGTGAATGGTGAGTATAATCTTTCCTGTTCCATTCGCCTCCCATCCCATGCGCCAATACCTCGATTTCATGCGCCATGTCTATGAACATGGCACCGGCAAAACCGATCGCACTGGCACCGGCACCCGTTCCGTCTTCGGCCATCAGATGCGCTTCGGCCTGCAAGACGGCTTTCCGCTGCTGACCACCAAGAAGCTGCATGTCAAGTCCATCATCCATGAATTGATTTGGTTTCTCACCGGCTCGACCAATATTGCCTATCTGACAGAAAACGGCGTCAAAATCTGGGACGAATGGGCCGATGAGCAAGGCGATCTGGGGCCGATTTATGGTTACCAGTGGCGCTCATGGCCGGCGCCCAACGGTGAACATATCGACCAGATCGCGCAAGTCGTCAGCCAGATCAAAAGCACGCCCGATTCACGTCGCCTGATCGTATCGGCATGGAACGTAGCCGACATCCCGCAAATGAAGTTGCCGCCCTGCCATGCCTTCTTCCAGTTCTACGTCGCCGACGGCAAGCTCTCCTGCCAGTTGTATCAACGCAGCGCCGACATTTTTCTCGGCGTGCCGTTCAATATCGCTTCCTACGCCTTGCTCACGCATATGGTCGCGCAGCAGACCGCCCTCGAGGCTGGCGACTTCATCTGGACCGGCGGCGATTGCCATCTGTACGCCAACCACATGGAGCAAGTCAAAGAGCAACTCGCGCGCGCGCCCGGCCCGCTGCCGAAGCTGACCATCAAGCGCAAGCCGGACAGCATTTTTGACTATGGATTCGACGATTTCGACATCAGCGGCTACGAAGCGCAGACGCATATCAGGGCGCCGGTCGCGGTCTGATATCAGGAAGGTTTATCCGGTGATGTGCTGTAACAGACCGCTGACCGCAACGCCGATGATGACCGTCGGCAGCATCGACAGATGGGTTGCGGCAAGCAGGGTCGCAGCCAGGGCGACCAAGTCGGTTGGGCGTTCCGATACGAAATACGGGGCGATGACCGAGATCAGCACGCACCCGGGCGCCGCTTCCATCACTGTCACAGCCCGCTCGCTCAAGCTGCGGTTGCGCAGGACGAGGTAGCCCAAAGCACGGGTCAGGTAGGTCACGGTCGCCATCAAGACAATGGTCAGCAAGGTGCTCGCGTGCATCATGCCCGGATCCTTGCCAGAGCATAAGCTGCGGCCAGTCCTGACAGCGCGCCCGTCGCGACATACCAGGCGCCAGGCGCTACCAGATAGGTGGCGGCCGCGACCCTGCGATGGCGCCGATGGCGGTGAACGCGATCCAGGTCAGATACAGTCCCAGCGAGACGCCGAAATAATAACGCAGGCTGAAAGCATGGCGCTTACCGGCCTGCGCGCGCTGGCGCGCATCGGCCAGCCCCATGGCCCAGCTTTCATCGCACATGAAGAACAAGGCCGGCAACACCTTGCGCTTGGGCAGATGCCGAAGAAAAGGCGCCAGCACAGCCCCCATGAGCAAGTGGCGGCTGTTGACCAGAAAGGTGATCGCAACGATCAGCAGCACGTGCGGCGGCGAAGTCCAGAGGGCCACGGCGGCGAATTCCGAACCACCGCCAAAATTGAGCCCGGTCAGCAATGGCACTTGCAGCGCGCTGAATCCCTTTTGCGTCGCTTGGGCGCCAAGCACCAGGGCGAAGGGAATGAATCCGGCCATGACCGGCAGCGCGTCCACGAGGCCGCGCCGTATTTCACGGCACTTGTGTTCAGGCGAGGAGATGGCAATGGAGGAGGCGCGTTCTTCCATAAAAAAAAAGTCTGGTGTGATTGCTGAATTATGGAGGGCTATCCTAACCTGGATTTGATCTGGCATCCACCGGCCGTAGTGGCTACGGCTTCGCGCGGAACCCTGAAGTTCTTCCGGGAAGCTTGCCTGGAGCGGCAATTCATGCCATAATCCGGGCCGCTTCATACTAGGAAGGTTAGCTCAGGGGTAGAGCACTGCATTCACACTGCAGGGGTCGCAAGTTCGAAACTTGCACTTTCCACCAGTATGCATTCCGGCCAGTGCGCATATCCTCAATATTAAATATCCAGTTTTTCTTCCTGCGGTTTCCAGCGTTTGAGTAATAACGCGTTGCTGACGACACTGACGCTTGAGATCGCCATCGCGGCGCCGGCGATCATTGGGTTTAGCAAACCGAAAGCCGCCAGTGGAATACCGACGATGTTGTAGATAAAGGCCAGAAACAGGTTCTGGCGAATCTTGCCGCAGGTGCGGCGTGAGATATCGATGGCGTCGGCCACCAGCGCCGGGTCGCCGCGCATCAGCGTGATGCCGGCGGCCTGCATGGCGACATCGGTGCCGGTGGACATGGCAATGCCGACGTCGGCGGCGGCCAATGCCGGCGCATCGTTGATGCCATCCCCCACCATAGCGACGACTGCGCCGTTCTTGCGCAGATCGCCGATGGCTTGCGCCTTGTCGGCCGGCAGAATGCCGGCGCGGAAATCGTCGAGGCCGAGTGCTTGCGCCACATGTGCGGCGGCGCCGTGATTGTCGCCGCTCAGCATGACGATGTGTATGCCCAGAACATGCAGGCGCGTGACGGCTCGCATTGCGCTGCGCTTGATGGTGTCGCCGAAAGCCAGCAGGCCGAGCAGGGCGATGCCTTGTCCGGCATCCTGCGCCAGCCAGGAAATCGTCAGGCCTTGCCGTTCCCATTCTTTCGCGGCGGCGTCGAGCGCGGCCTGACCATCGAGCGAAACGCCCAGTTCCTGCATCCAGCGGGTATTGCCGAGATAGGTCGGATGATGCTCGATCAACGCTTGCGTGCCGCGTCCGGGGGTGGCTTTGCCTGCGTCTGAAACCAGCGGCGCGATGTGTTTTTGCTGTGCCGCAGCCATGACGGCATGCGCCAGTGGATGCTCACTATTGCGTTGCAGCGCAGCGGCGATGGCAAGCAGACGATCCTCGCTCGCGGGATGGGCATCGATTACCTGCGCCGCTGCCAGCACCGGCTTGCCTTCCGTCAGCGTGCCTGTTTTGTCGAAGGCGACGACGGCGATGCGATGCGCGGTTTCCAGCGCCTCGGCATCCTTGATCAACATACCGTGACGCGCAGCCACGCCGGTGCCGGCCATGATCGCAGTTGGCGTGGCGAGTCCAAGCGCGCATGGACAGGCGATCACGAGCACGGCAGCAGCATTGAGCAGCGCCTGTTCCCAGTCGCCGGCAATCAGTCCCCAGCCGAATAGCGTGATCAGCGCCAGCACCAGCACCACCGGCACGAACACTGCGCTGACCTGGTCGACCAGGCGCTGGATCGGCGCCTTGGCGGCCTGCGCATGTTCGACCATGCGAATGATACGCGCCAGCACGGTTTCGGCGCCGACGGCGGTGGTCTCGACCAGTAACAGGCCAGCGCCGTTGATGGCGCCGCCGGTGACTTTGTCGCCAGGCTGCTTTTCCATCGGCAGGCTTTCGCCGGTGAGCATAGAGGTGTCGAGGTGGCTCCATCCTTCGCGCACGATGCCATCGACGGCGACGCGCTCACCGGGGCGCACCACGATCAGATCACCGGTGCGGATCGCCGCCAGGGACACGTCGCTGTCGATACCGTCGCGTCGCACAGTAGCCTTGTCCGGTCGTAGCGCATCAAGCGCACGGATCGCATCGGCAGTCTGGCGTCTGGCGTGCACTTCCAGCCATTTGCCGAGCAGCACCAGCGTGATGACGACCGCCGATGTCTCGAAGTAGAAGTGCGCGGCATGCTGGCTTTGCCATTGCCTGAGCAAGGTGAACAGCGATAATCCATAAGCGGCGCTGGTACCGAACGCGACCAGCAGATCCATGTTGCCGGTCCGCGCCTTCAGCGCGCGCCATCCTGCCTGATAAAAGTGTGCGCCAAGCCAGAACTGCACCGGCGTCGCCAGCAGCAGCTGCCATGCTCCCGGCAACTGCCAGGCGATACCGAAAGGCATCAGCAGCATCGGCAATATCAGCGGCGCGGTGAAAAGCGCGGCGGTAGCGATCGGCCACCATGCGGGGAGAGCGGGCGCCTGTCCGGGCGTATCGACAGTCGCCGGCAGCGCGGCGCGGTAACCAGCG
>JBAPMF010000097.1:0-3347 GCA_049278475.1 Herbaspirillum sp.
GCGCAGACCGCACAGATTGCCGCCGAGCTGGATTGGGACGGCGACTGGCGGCAACTGGCGTCGGATTTGCCGTTGCGCGGCATGGCGGCGCAAATGACGCGGCAAAGCGAATTGATATGCTGCGCGAGACATGGTAATACGGTGTACTTCCATATCCGCATTCCGGTCGACACCCTGCGCGCCGCAGGAAATATCGAGAAGCTCAGCACCGTTCTGAGCGAACGGTTTCACATCCCCATTCGGGTGGAAACCGAAATCGGCGCTGTGGCGTTGACCGCCAATGCCAAGGCTGAAGAGAATCGGGCCGCACAGCAAAGGGAAGCTGAACTCACCATGCAAAACGATCCCTTTGTACAAGTCATGATGCGGGAGTTTGACGCCTCTATCGTACCCGGATCGATCCGGATACTGTGATCTGCGCTGTTTCCGCTGCGGCTGATACAGGGATGAATCAACTGATGAACAAGGAGTATGACCATGATGAAAGGCCAACTGGCAGGATTGATGAAGCAGGCACAAGCCATGCAAGACAATATGAAAAAAATGCAGGAGCAGCTTGCATCGATGGAAATCGAAGGACAGTCCGGCGCCGGACTGGTCAAAATAGTGATGACCTGCAAAAACGACGTCAAGCGTGTCGCGATCGATCCCTCGCTGCTGGCTGAGGACAAGGATATGCTGGAAGACCTCGTTGCCGCCGCCTTCAACGACGCAGTGCGCAAGGCCGAAGCGACATCACAGGAAAAAATGTCAGGCATCACTGCCGGCATATCTTTGCCGCCGGGCTTCAAGATGCCATTCTGAACGACGCGGCGGCGTGATGACGCCACGCTCATCCGACGCCATCGAATATGGAATCACCGAATTTATCCCTTCCATGACCGCGGAAGCGCTTTCCGCATATCTCAATCGAAATTGAAAACTCCATCCAGTCTCGCCCTGCTCACAGAATCCCTGCGCGCGCTTCCAGGCATCGGCCCCAGATCGGCTCAACGCATGGCCTATCATCTGCTGCAACATGACCGTGACGGCGCGCTGCAACTGAGCCGCGCGCTGGCCCAGGCTGTCGAAACCATCCGCCATTGCGCCCTGTGCAATACCTTCACCGAGCAAGTTATCTGCGACACTTGCCAGGACGGCGCACGCGACACGACTGTACTGTGCGTGGTCGAAACACCAAGCGACCAATTGATGATCGAGCAGACGCTGACTTTCAAGGGTTTGTATTTCGTGCTGATGGGACGCCTGTCGCCGCTGGATGGCATCGGCCCCAAGGACATCCACCTGGAAAAACTACTCACGCGCGCCAGCGATGGCGTGGTTACGGAAGTGGTACTGGCGACCAACTTCACCAACGAAGGCGAAGCCACCGCACACTACATCAGCGAAACGCTCAAAGCGCGCGGCCTCAAAGCCAGCCGCCTGGCGCGCGGCGTGCCGGTGGGCGGCGAACTGGAATACGTCGATGCCGGCACGATTGCGCGCGCCATGCTCGACCGGCGCGCAACCTGAACGGTCAGATTTATCACATCCAAGACATATGGAAAACGGTGAAATCTTGTGTCCACTGGAGTATGATGACGCACGAATGACGCCGTTGAGGCAAGGCAAGATCATTTGAAAGCAGTCATTCGTCCATCTACGAAGCACACTGATAGAAGGAGAACACATGCAACTTCATCTGAAGCGATTCGCTATGACCCTGACCCTGTTCCTGACCGGGTATCTGACATGCAGCACCAGTCTGTTCGCGCAGGCGCTGGAAAAACCCAAAGTATCCATCGCCGTCAGTGGCAGGAGCCTGTTCTATCACTTGCCATTGGCCCTGGCCGACAAACTGGGCTATTTCAAGGATGAGGGCCTGCAAGTCCACATCTCCGATTTCGCTAGCGGCGCCAAGGCGCTGCAGGCCATAGAAAGCGGCAGCGTGGATGTCGCATCCGGCGCTTACGAACACACCATCAATATGCAGGCCAAAGGCCAGCCTGTCGTCGCTTTCGTCCTGCAGGGCCGCGCGCCGCAAATCATGCTGGCGGTCAGCAACAAGACCATGCACAACTATAAAGACATTGCCGACCTGAAGGGCAAGAAGATCGGCGTGACGGCGTTGGGTTCCTCGACCAGCATCATGGCCAGCTTCGTCCTGGCCAAGGCCGACCTGAAGCCAACCGATGTTTCCTTCATTGCCGTCGGCTCGGCAGGAGACGCCGCGTCAGCTATCCGTTCCGGTCGTATCGACGCAATTGCCAATGTGGATCCGGTGATTACCACGCTGGAAAAAAAGAACGAGATCAAGATCATCGTCGATACCCGCACACTGAAAGACACCGAAGATGTTTTCGGTGGTCCGATGCCGGCAGCGGCGCTCTATGCGCCGGAGGACTTTATCAGGAAATACCCGAACACTACCCAGGCGCTCACCAACGCCATCGTGCGTGCGCTGAAATGGGTACAGAAGGCCGACCTGGCAGCCATCAACAAGACGATTCCCGATAGCTATGTGATGGGCAACCGCGCATTATACATCGACATCTTCATGAAAATGCGCGAAGCGATTTCGCCGGATGGTATCTTCCCTGACGCCGGCCCTGTGACTGCGTTGAAGACGCTAGAGGCTTTTGCGCCGAAGCTGGCGGACAAGAAGATCGACCTGTCCAAAACGTACACCAACGATTTCGCCAGGAAAGCAAACGCCAAGTACAAGTGATCGCCGCAAGCCGAACGGGCACCTTGGCACCCGTTTTTCATTTCCTGGTTCCGTGTAGAGCGTGTTATGAACTATTTCATAACACGCTCTAGTACATTCAAGTCACGGCAAGAGCCAAACCGGTCCGGCTGAATAGCCTCCGCAGCCGGCGCAAATCTGGTTTTGTAATTTAACATGACTAGCAACAGCAACAGCAAGGCCGCACCGCCATTGTGCATGACGGCAATGGTCAACGGCCAGTTCAGATAAATGGTCGATATGCCGGTGAGCAGTTGCAGAGCGATCACGATCAGCAACCAGCGTCCGGTTTTACGCAGCCCCGCATCGTTGCACGCTTTGTGCGCCAGCCAGACGACATAGGCCATCACGACGAAGGCAAACGAACGGTGTACCCAGTGGATCGCCGTCAATGCCGGAAACGGCAGATAGTCACCGGCAGCGGTCTTGCCCAGATGACGCCATAGCGTGAAACCATTCTCCAGATCCATCTGTGGAATCAGCGCGCCATGACACAATGGAAAATCGCTGCACGCCAGCACAGCATAGTTCGTACTGACCCAGCCGCCCAGAGCGATCTGCGCGGCGAGCAACAGCAAACCCAGCGCCGCCGGCGCCGCCAGCGACCGCCCCAGCGCCGATA
>JBAPMF010000098.1:0-11378 GCA_049278475.1 Herbaspirillum sp.
ACATCCAGCAGGCCGCCGCCGCCGTGCAGCGCCTGTTCCCGCTGTCGCTGGCAGCCGAAAGCAGTTGCACCATCGGCGGCAACCTGTCGACCAATGCCGGCGGCACCAGCGTCCTGCGCTACGGCAATGCGCGCGAGCTGTGCCTGGGCCTGGAAGTCGTCACCGCGCAGGGCGACATCATGAGCAGTCTGCGCGGACTGCGCAAGGACAACACCGGCTACGATCTGCGTGATCTGTTCATCGGCGCCGAAGGCACGTTAGGCATCATCACCGCTGCGGTCATCAAACTGTTCCCGCAACCACAGGCGCAAGTCACCGCATTAGCGGCGCTGCGCACGCCGGATCACGCGCTACGCCTGCTGAGCCTGGTGCAGTCGCATTGCGGCGCAGCGCTGACCGGCTTCGAGCTGATGTCGGATTTTTGCCTGCAACTGGTGACTAAGCATTTCCCGCCGCAACGCGCGCCATTCGATAAACCGCATGCGCAGTATGTTTTACTGGAACTCTCCGACAGCGAATCCGCCATGCATGCTGCCGCCATGCTGGAAGCCGTGATCAGCACGGCGCTGGAACGGGACCTGATCGACGACGCCGTGATCGCCGCCTCGATCGCGCAATCGAAGTCGTTATGGCAACTGCGCGAACACATTTCGATGGCGCAAGCGCAGGAAGGCCATAACATCAAGCACGACATCTCAGTGCCCATTTCACGTATCGGCGAATTCATCCGTGTCACCGACGCGCTGCTGCAGGAAATTTCGCCAGGCTGCCGCATCGTGAGCTTCGGCCATCTCGGCGATGGCAACCTGCACTACAATGTATCGCCGCCGCTCGGCGTCAAAAGTACTGACTTCATCATGCAACAGCCGCAGATCAATCGCGTGGTGCATGACAACGTCGATATGTTCGGCGGTTCCATCTCGGCCGAGCATGGTCTGGGCGCGCTCAAGCGCGAAGAAATCCGGCGTTATAAATCACCGGTAGAGCTGCAACTGATGCGCGCGATCAAACAGGCGCTGGACCCGCATGCCTTGATGAATCCGGGAAAAGTCATCTGAGCAGCCCCCCCTGCCCAGATGACGACAGATCGTCATCGTATCGGCGCATGGCTTTCCTTTATCGTTTATCCAGCGCGCGCGTCACCAGCCATACCGGAATCAGTCCGACCGCGACGATACTCAGCGCCGGCAGGGCCGCTTCGCCGAGACGTTCGTCACGCGCCAGATTGTGAGCAATCACAGCCAGCGTATCAGTATCGAAAGGCCGCAGCAATAACGTCGCCGGCAATTCTTTCACCACATCGACGAACACCATCAGGCCGGCAGTCACCAGCGAACGCCACAGCAACGGCATATGCAGTCGCTGCACGATGCGGCGGCGCGATGCCCCCATGATGCGCGCCGCTTCATCGACATGCAGCGGAATGCGGGTATAACCGGCTTCCACCGATTGCACCGCCACGGCCGTAAAACGCACCAGATACGCATAAATCACACCGAGCGACGTCGCCGTCAACCAGACACCCGCCATGCTGCCCGGGAACGCCGCTTGCAACCAGGCGACCGGCAGCAGAATGCCAATCGCAATTACCGAACCGGGAATCGCGTAACCCATGGATGCCATGCGCGCAACCACGCGCAGGAAGGCATGATGGAAACGCGGCAAACCACCGGCGCGCGGCGCGAAACACAAGGCCAGCGCCAGCACGACGGCAATACCGGCAGCCATGCTGCCGAAGCGAAAGCTGTTCCAGCTCCAGCCGGCATAACGCATCAGATCGATCGTCAACAACATCTCGCTTTCGCGCCACATCAGTTGCAGCAGAATCAGCACCGGCAGCACAAAACCCAGCACGATGGGCATAGCGCATACCAGCCAGGCCAGCGCCGCTTGCGCGCCCCGCAATAACGGCAGACGCGATTCGGCACCCTCATTGCCATCACTACGATGGCTGCGCGCGCCGGAAAAACGCATGCGTTGCTGCTCACGACGCTCCAGCCATAACAGCACGGCGACGAACAGCAACAGCAGCGACGCATACTGCGCAGCAGCGATGCGGTCATCCATCACCATCCAGGCCTTGTAGATGCCGCTAGTGAATGTGCTCAAACCGAAATAAGCGCTCACGCCATAGTCGGCCAGCGTTTCCATCAAAGCTAGCGCGGCGCCTGCCGCCAGGGCCGGACGCGCCAGCGGCAACGCCACTCTGCAAATACGCTCCGGCAACGACGCGCCGAGCAGACGCGCCGCTTCCATCAGATGCACGCCCCGCTCACTGAGCGCACTGCGCGCCAACAGATAAGCATAGGGATACAAGGTAAAAATGAACAGGAATATCGCACCCGACAGACTACGCACATCGATGCGAAAGCCGGGAAAGATCGCGCGCAAACTACTCTGCACCACCCCCGCGTACTGCAAAAAATCCGTGTACGCATACGCCGATACATACGCCGGCATTGCCATCGGCAACAGCAGCGCCCAGGAAAAGAAACGCTTGCCGCGAAACTCGAACAAACTGATCGTCACCGCCGTCGCAGCGCCGACGATGATGACACCGACCGTCACACACAGCGCCAGCCAGCCCGAAGTGGCCAGATACGCCGGCAGCACGGTTTGCGCCTGCTGCCGCATGGCGTCGATACCCGCCGCATCGAGATGCAGCCACGCGCCGGCAATACCGAGGATGGGCAGGAAAATCAGAAACGCGATCAGAGCAATGAAATACATCGGATGCCAGTCAAAGAATGCATGGATGAAAACAAAAATCAGGAATAACGGCGGTCGCTCGCGACGATACGCTACACTTGCCGAAGTTCATGCAAATGAGAATTGTAACGATAAAGGTCTCTGATGTTCCTGCAAATCGATCAAATCAGCATCCGCTATCCGCGCGCCGCCATACCGGCGGTGCAATCGATATCGCTGGCATTGCAGTCCGGCCAGCTGGGCGTGTTGATCGGTCCTTCCGGTAGCGGCAAGACCACCCTCTTGCGCGCGATCGCCGGACTTGAGCATCCGCAATCCGGCCGCATTCTGCTCGACCGGCAAATGCTCGATGGCCCCGGTGTACATGTCGCTGCCGAACAGCGCCGCATCGGCATGGTGTTTCAGGACTTTGCCCTGTTCCCGCATCTGAGCAGCGCCGCCAACATCGGTTTCGGCCTGCGCACAGGTAGCAGGCAGCAGCGCCGCCGGCGCGTGCGCGACATGCTGGAACTCGTCGGACTCGGCGACCTGCAGGACAAATTCCCCCATCAACTCTCCGGCGGCCAGCAACAGCGCATTGCCCTGGCGCGCGCGCTGGCGCCGCAACCGCGCCTGTTGCTGCTGGACGAACCTTTCTCCAGCCTCGATATCGAATTGCGCGAGCGTCTGGCCGAAGACGTGCGCCGCATACTCAAGCAAGCCGGCACCACTGCCTTGATGGTGACGCACGATCAGATGGAAGCATTTGCCATCGGCGACGTGGTTGGCGTGATGCAGCAAAGCCGTCTGGAACAGTGGGACCATCCCTATACGCTGTATCACCGCCCCGTGACGCGCTTCGTGGCCGACTTCATCGGTCACGGCATCTTTGTACCGGGCACACTGGTGCGTGAGAGGGAAACAGACGTCATCAAGACGCCGCTCGGCCGCTTGCAGGATGTGACGCAAGCCTTGCCGCATGACGATCCCTGCCGGCGGGAGTTCGATGTATTACTGCGCTCCGACGACATCGTCCATGACGACCTGTCGCCCTTCAAGGCGCGCATCGTGCGCAAATCATTCCGCGGCGCAGACTTCCTGTATACCCTGCAACTCGATGACGGCACCCAAGTGCTGTCGCTGGCGCCTTCGCATCACGACCACGCCATCGGCGAATGGATAGGCATACGGCTGGAACTCGATCATGTGGTGGTTTTTCCACGGTCCAATGCCGCTTGAACAGCAAAAAAGCACCGGCGGCTGTGTTCACGATCTCAACACAAAGCTGGCACAGCTGCCATTTACCTACGATGCACTCTTCCCCTCCCTGTCCTGGTGCAATAGCGCCAGAAACTGCCGCGCCGGTCGGCTGAGGGCATGGTCGCGGCGCACAATGCTGCCATACGCCTCCAGCCGACGCTGAAAATGGAACGGCAGCACACGCAGCAAGCCATGTTCGGCGTTGCTGCGCGCCACCGTAGCCGGGATCACCGCCACCATCCGCGAGCTGCGCACCAAGTTGATGCTGGTGAGGATCGAACCTGTCTCGATCAGGCCGCGCGGCAGCGCCAAACCCCGATCGCGAAACTCCAGGTCAATCAACGCACGCATGGGACTACCCTGCGGCTGAAGCACCCAGGGGTAGAACAGAAGGGCCTCCAGCGAAATCATGCGCTTGCGCGCCAGCGGATGCACCAGGCCCGCGACGATGACCAGTTCTTCGTCGTCCAGAGGACGAAACTGGTAGTTGCCGCCGTGTTCGTCGGCCATGCGGCCCACCACTACCTCCAGCACGCCTTCGCGCAACTGCGCCAGCAGCCGGTCGCTGGTATCCACCGCCACTTCGATGGACAGCAAGGGGCTGTGGCGCTTGATGCCCAGCAGCGCGTCCGTCAGCCGGCCTGGCGATGCCGCCATGATGCTGCCCACCGCCAGTCGGCCAGCACTGCCCTGCCGTAGTTCGAGAAGCTCCCGATTGAGCGCCTCCGTGCTGCCACGCAAGCTCTGGCAGTAGTCCAGCACCCGTCCACCAGCTCCGTTGAGCCGCAAGCCCCGGCCCACGCGCTCGAACAAGCGCAGGCCCAACGCATCTTCCAGATCGTGCAGCATTTTGGTGGCTGCGGGCTGGGACATGCCCAGTTGCGCCGCCGCGCCGCGCAGCGTGCGCTGCTCCTGGATGGCGAGCATCAGCGCGATCTGGCGCATGCGCAGGCGGTTGAGCAGTTGCGGTGTGCTGTCTTTGCGGTCGATCGATCCCATTGCTGACCCTGGTAATTGATTGCCTTGGGTTATCAATTTATCAATTTCTTTCAGTTTACGGCAAGAGACTCTGTTCCTACCATGCTCATCAAGCATAAAAAAGGAGACGAACATGCAAGCAAGGCTTCGGCGACATCACATCATGCTTGATTGAGAGGCAGCACATGTCCGCCCTCGAGAAACCTGTCGTCGCCCTGACCCTGGGCGACCCTGCCGGCATCGGTGCCGAACTCATCGCCCGCCTGCTGGCCAAACCCGAGGCCGCGCAACATGCCAACATCGTGCTCGTGGGCGACCTCTGGCTGTGGCGGGAAGGCCAGCGCATCGCTGGCGTGCAGGTTGCCACCGACCCCATCGACAGTCTGGTCGCCGTGCGCAGCCGCGCACATACCTCGCGCGCCGCCTTCCTGGCCGTCGACACCGTAGCGCCCGAAGCCGTGCATCGCAGCATGGCTGAAGCGCCTGGTGGCCGCTCGGTGCTGCAAGTGCTAAATCAGTGCATGGATGCGGCGCTGGCGAAGCAGATCGATGCCATCTGCTTCGCACCTTTGAACAAGCAGGCCATGAAGCTGGGCGGCATGAAACATGAGGACGAGCTGCACCACTTCGCCAAGTACCTGGGCGTGACGGGCTATTTCTGCGAGTTCAACACGCTGGGCAATCTGTGGACCTCGCGCATTTCCTCGCACGTGCCACTCAAGGATGTGGCCAGCTACCTGAGCGTAGAGCGCATCACGCAGGCGGCGGAGCTGATCTACCAATCCCTGCTGGACAACGGTTTCGAGACCCCCAGAGTGGCGATCGCGGGCTTCAACCCGCACAACGGCGACGGCGGCACCTGCGGGCGCGAGGAGATCGATATCATCGAACCGGCCGTGCGCGCCTTGCAGGCCCGGCAGTGGCCTACGCACTATCCTTTCCACGGCCCTTTCCCGGCTGACACCATCTTTTTGAAGGCGCAGGCCGGCGCGTACCAGGCCATCGTGACCATGTACCACGACCAGGGCCAGATCGCGATCAAACTGCTGGGCTTCTCGCGCGGCGTGACGGTGCAAGGTGGCCTGCCGATACCAATCACCACGCCGGCGCACGGCACGGCCTACGACATCGCCGGTCAGGGCAAGGCCAATGCGGAAGCCTCCTGGCAAGCCTTCCGGATCGCCTGCCGCATGGGCGCCGCGCGCCTGTCCCACTCGTAAATCACTGACAACGATAGGAGACAGCATCATGAAGATCAAGGGCGTAACGCCCGCCTGCGATACCGCAATTCACAAGTCAAGCCTGGTAGCGGTGATCATCGTTTTCTGTTTCGCGACGGCAGGCGGCTTTGTCGCACCCAACTTCAAGGCCTGGGCCGAGCAGGCTTTTGCAGATCCGCACGCCGGCATGCTGAGTCTCGCCTGTATCGCTTTCCTTGGCGCCGTGATGCTGATGTTGATGCAGCGCATCTCACAACTACAATTGCAGGAGCAGCCGGTAACCCGGGCGGCGCCTGCCTTGATCATTCCCCGCTCCTCCAACGACTCCTGAAAACACCCATGAAAATCAAATCTGCACGTGCCCATGTTTATGAGTGGAAGGGCAAGACCGTTCCACCCCAAGGCAATTTCTGCTCCAACGCCATGGATCTGCTGTATTCCCGACAGGAGACCATGAGCACCTTCCGCTTCCATTCCTGGACGGTAGTGGAGATCGAGACCGACGACGGCATCGTCGGCCTAGGCAACGTGGCGCTGGCGCCCAGGATTGCCAAGGCCATCATCGACGAATACCTGGCGCCGTTGATCATCGGCCAAGACCCGTGGGACTACGAATACCTGTGGCAACGCATGTACCGCAGCACCCATGCCTGGGGCCGTAAGGGCGTGGCCATGGCCGCCATCTCTGCCGTTGACCTGGCCATCTGGGACATCCTAGGAAAGAGCGTAAACAAGCCCGTGTTCAAGCTGCTAGGCGGCCGCACCAAGGAAAAAATCCCCTGCTACTACAGCAAACTGTACCGCACCAACCTGAAGGTCATGCAGGAAGAGGCACAGAAGTTCAAAGACCAGGGCTTCAAAGCCTTCAAGATGCGCTTCGGCTATGGCCCCGCGCATCTGCAGGACGGCGTGAAGGAAAACCTCAAGTCCGTCGAGGCCATCCGCGAGGTAATCGGCTACGACAACGACCTGATGCTGGAGTGCTACATGGGCTGGAACCTGGAGTACGCCAGGCGCATCCTGCCCAGGCTGGAGAGGTTCGAGCCGCGCTGGCTGGAAGAACCGGTGATCGCCGACGACATCGACGGCTATGCCGAACTCAACCAGTTCACCAGCATCCCCATCTCGGGCGGCGAACACGAGTTCAGCCTGTACGGCTTCAAGCAGCTCCTGGACAAGAAAGCCATCAGCGTGGTGCAGTACGACACCAACCGCGTCGGCGGCATCACCGCCGCGCACAAGATCAACGCACTGTGCGAAGCCTACAGCGTACCCGTGATCCCGCATGCCGGTCAGATGCACAACTACCACCTGACCATGAGTACGCTGGCCTCGCCGATGAGCGAATACTTTCCGATGTTCGACGTGGAAGTAGGCAACGAACTGTTCTATTACATTTTCGACGGTGAGCCAGTAGCCGAGAACGGCTTCTTGCAACTGAAGGACGACATGCCGGGCCTGGGTCTGACGCTTAAGACCGAGTACCTGGATCAATTCGTCATCACCGAGTGAGGCCCGCGATGTCTAAACTTTCCAACCCGCGCCTACGGGGCATCTTCCCGGTGGCGCCCACCACCTTCACGGAAGATGGCTTGCTCGATCTGGCCAGCCAGAAGCGCTGTCTGGATTTCATGATCGACTCCGGCGTCGATGGCCTATGCATCCTGGCCAACTTCTCTGAACAGTTCCTGGTGTCGGACGAGGAGCGTGAAATCCTCACGCGCACGTCACTGGAACACGTAGCCGGCCGCGTGCCAGTGATCGTGACCACCACGCACCCCAGCACCAGGATCTGCGCCAAACGCAGCCGCCGCGCGCAGGACATGGGCGCCGCGATGGTGATGGTAATGCCACCCTACCACGGCGCCACCTTCCGCTTCGGCGAAGCGCAGATACAGTCCTTCTACCAGGCCATCTCGGACGCGATCAGCATTCCCATCCTGATCCAGGATGCACCCGCTGCAGGTACGCCGCTGGCCATCCCTTTTCTCGCGAAGATGGCGCAGGAAATCGAACAGGTCAGCTACTTCAAGATGGAAACGGCAGGCGCTGCCAACAAACTGCGCGAACTGATCGCCCTGGGCGGCGAGGCCATCGAAGGCCCTTGGGACGGCGAGGAAGCCATCACCCTGCTGGCCGACCTGGAGGCAGGCGCGACCGGCGCCATGACCGGCGGCGGCTTTGCCGACGGCATCCGCCCCATCATCGTGGCGCACCGCAACGGCGACAAGGACCAGGCTTTTGCCGAATACCAGCGCTGGCTGCCGCTCATCAACCACGAGAACCGGCAAGCCGGTTTCCTGGCCGCCAAGGCACTGATGAAGGCCGGCGGCGTAATCGCCTGCGAAGCGCCGCGCGCGCCCTGGCCCGCTATGCACCCCGAAGTGCGCCGGCAACTGCTGGACATCGCACGTCGGCTCGATCCGCTGGTGCTGCGCTGGAACCAATAGCGCCGCCGCCACGTCAAGAAAAATACAAGGAAACAACGATGCCCAACCCCATCGACGTACTCGACGAACGCGCCGCAGCCTTGCCCTGTGCGGGCGCACAACTAGAACGCCTAACGACCGGCGCCACCTGGAGCGAAGGCCCCATCTGGCTGCATGAAGACGGCAGCGTACTGTGGAGCGACATTCCCGCCAACCGCATGCTGCGCTGGCACGCCACCGACGGCCTTTCGGTCTGGCGCGATCACATCGATTTCGTGAACGGTCACACGCGCGAAGCCGACGGCGCACTGCTGCATTGCTCGCACGGCCAGCGCGCCATCGTGCGCACCCGGCTGCGTGGCGGCAGCAAGGAGGGGCCGGACGAAATCGTCGTCAGCCACTACCAGGGTCGCCGGCTCAACTCACCCAACGACATCGTGGTCAAAAGTGACGGCAGCATCTGGTTCACCGACCCGCCCTACGGCATCTGCTCCGACCACGAAGGCCACAAGGCGAAACGCGAATTGCGCGCCCACTACGTGTTCCGCTTCGACCCGCAAAGCAGCGCGCTAGACATCGTGAGCGATTTCATCGAAGAGCCCAACGGCCTGGCCTTCTCGCCCGACGAAAGCGTGCTCTACGTCACCGACACCTCGGCTGCCTTGCGCCAGGACGGCGGTGGCCACCACCACATCGTGGCCTTCGACGTGGTGGCAGGCCGCACGCTGGCCCATCCACGCATATTCGCCATCATCAGCCCCGGCCTCGCGGACGGCATCCGCATCGATGCGCGCGGCTGGCTATACAGCAGCAGCGCCGATGGCGTGCATGTCTACCACCCGGACGGCACGCGGCTGGCGCACATCCCGGTGCCGGAGAAGGTTGGCAACCTGACCTTCGGCGGCACAGCACGCGACGAGTTGTACATCGCGGCCAGCACCTCGCTGTACCGCATCCGCCTGAATGCCCAGGGCATCCAGAAACCATGAAGGAGTCGAACATGAGCCGAGAAGCATTGTTACTGGTGGAGAAATCCACCCACTGCATCAGCTGGTACGACTGGATCAGCGGCGAGCGTTTGCGCACGCTGCCACTGCCGGATTTTCCACATGAATTCGTGACCGATAGCAGCGGGCAGCGCGCCTGGGTAGGCCATTACGGTGTGGAAACGTCCGGCCACAAGGGCGAGGGCGGACATACGTTGCTGCAAATCAACATCCAGTCCGGCGTGCTGGAACGCAGCATCGACTTGTCGCCATACAACCGCATTCACGGCTTGCAGATGGATGCGCAGGATCGGCTCTATGCCCTGAGCGAGGCACAGGCCAAGCTGCTGGTGCTGCCTAATCCGGCCACTGACGATGACGCCAGGCGCGCCGTGTGCAGCGGCGGCATCAAGAGCCACCTGTTCGCCCTGACCCGCGACGGCCAGACAGCTTACTGTATGAATCTGTTGAGCCACACCGTGACGCGCGTGCGCCCCTGGGAACCGCTGGTCTCCACACTGGCCTGCGCGCCCGGCGACAAGCCCGAGGGCTGCGCGCTTTCTGCCGACGAGCGCACGCTGTACGTGAGCTGCCGCTGGAGTAACACACTGTGCGCCATCGACGCGGAAACGATGCAGGTGCGTCTCACGGCAGCATCCCGCGAAGACGTGACACGCCTGTACCTGCACCGCACTGGCCGCCTTTTTTGCAGCAACTACGGCGACCGCAGCATGTCGGTGCTTGACCCGGGCACACTACAAGAAACGGCCTGCGTGCCGTTGAGCGCGCGGGCCATCGCACTGTCCTTCCACCCCACGCTGCCGCTGGCCTTTATCTCGCAGGATGACGACCACGTGGCCGTACTCGATACCGACACACTCAAGGTGCGCCATACCATCCACACTCAGCGCGAACCGGACGTGTCCGCCATCGTCACGCTGGGGGCGACATGACGCAGCCGCTGCTTTGCTTCGACGCCGTCAACAAGCGCTTCGGCGGCACCCAGGCGGTCGATGCCGTGAGCTTCAACGTCAACGGCGGCGAGATCGTCGCACTGCTGGGCGAGAACGGCGCCGGCAAGTCCACCCTGATCAAACTGCTGGCAGGCATATACAAGGCCGACAGCGGCAGCATGCTGATCGAGGGTCAGCCTGAATCCGTCTGGCGCAGACTGCCGCCGGATCGTCAGCCCGTGGCCTTCATCCACCAGGATCTGGGCCTGGTGGAGTGGATGACGGTGGCCGAGAACGTTGCCATCGGCACGGGCTATCCGCGCCGCATGGGCCTGATCGACTGGAAGGCCGCGCGCGAAAACGCGCGCCGCGTACTGTCGCGCGTGGGCTGCGACATCGACCCGAAGCGGCGCATCTTCTCGCTCACCCGCGCCGAAAAATCCATCCTGGCGATTGGCCGCGCGCTGAACATGAAAGCCAGGCTGCTGGTACTGGACGAACCCTCGGCCAGCCTGCCCATAGCCGACGTGCAGCGCATGTTCGATGTGTTGCGCGGCCTGCGCGAGGCAGGTATGGGCATGATCTACGTCTCGCACCGGCTGGATGAGATCATGGAAATTTCCGACCGCGCTGTCATCATGCGCGACGGCAAGCTGGTGGGCATTCGCACCACGGCCAGCACACAGCAGGACGAGATCGTGGAACTGATCGTCGGCAAGGCGCTGAGTGCGATGCCAGACCACACGTCGCCAGTAGCAGCCGCACAAAGCGCACCCGTGCTGGAACTGCACGACGCCGCCAGCGGCAACGCCGGGCCGGTGAGCTTTGTGGTGCGCGACGGCGAAATCGTGGGCCTGGTGGGCC
>JBAPMF010000099.1:0-8464 GCA_049278475.1 Herbaspirillum sp.
GACACGCTTGCCCAGCTCAAACAGATGGTGATGGCGAAGGGCTGGGACAACTATATCCCGACCGATTTACTGCATAACAGGATAATCAAACTGTGGTGACAAGCTCTTCCAGTATCACCCGGTTTTCATGATGGAATGTCGAACGCCGTCACGAAACGGGGAATTCGCACCGCGTAAACTGGCAGCATTGATTTTTTCTTGGAATCAAGCAAGGCACGGGCTTCCGCCATCATTTTATCGTGCGGGATATTTAAGCGCGAGTCATCCAGGCTGACCTGAAGATTATTCCGGAATCTGATCCGATCGGTCCGCGGACACTGCCTCCGGTACGCCCGAAGCTGCCGGCGCAACCGGAACCGGAGCAGCCGGCGCCGGGAGGCTATCCATCACGCCGCTGCTTTGCGACACCTGACGATTGCCGACGAAAGCCAGCATCAGCGTAGCGATAAAAAAGATTGTTGCAGCAATGCCGGTAAACTTCGACAAAAAATTGGAGGATCCCGTGGCGCCGAACAGGCTGCCCGAGGCGCCCGAACCAAATGCCGCCCCCATATCCGCTCCCTTGCCATGCTGTAGCAGCACCAGACCGACGATGAGCAGCGCTGCCAGCACCTGTACCACCACAATCACCATAAACAGAGTATCCATATCACCATCTTCAATGTGAAACAACGATCAATCGCCCTGCGCGGCCTGCACGATCGCCAGGAAGTCCGTCGCCTTCAGGGCCGCGCCGCCAATCAGACCACCGTCGATGTCCGGCATGATCAGCAATGCTTTTGCATTATCGGGCTTCATGCTGCCGCCATACAGGATCCTGACTGCGGCGGCAGCCGCGCCATCCCTGGCCACCAGCCTGCCGCGCAGCTTCGCATGCGTATCCTGAGCCATTTCCGGCGTGGCGGTCCTGCCGGTACCGATCGCCCAGACCGGCTCATAGGCCACCACGATCTTTCTCCAGTCAACGGCATCCAGTAACGCATCGATCTGACGACCAACGACCACATCGGTCAGCCCCGCTTCACGCTCTGCCAGCGTCTCGCCCACGCAGACGATCGGCGTCAATCCGGATTGCAGCGCGGCGGCGGTCTTGGCCACCACCACCACATCGGTTTCACCATGACGGGCGCGCCGTTCGGAATGACCGACGATGACGTAGCGGCAGGAAAATTCAGCCAGCATGCCAGCCGACACTTCGCCGGTATGGGCACCACCGGCATGCGCGGAAACATCCTGCGCGCCCAGCGCCAGCGGAGAACCTGCAACGGCCGCCTGCACTTGCGCCAGATAAGGCGCGGGAACACAGACTGCAACATCGGCCCGTGCACCCGCGCCCATGAGTCCCGTCCTGATATCAGCGACCAGCGCTGCATTGGCGGCAAGCCCGCCATTCATCTTCCAGTTTCCGGCAACTAATTGACGACGCATGAGAGGAAAGCACTGTAAAAAATTTTTCTATTTTATCGTGCCGCTGCTAATCCGGTCAAACCAATAGCATGATCTTGCCCACGTGTACGCCGGACTCCATCAAGACATGCGCCTGCGCCAGCGGGAATGTCCGGTAAATCACCGGCTTGATCCTGCCACTGGCAAGCAGCGGCCAGACACGTTCTTTCAGCTGGCTGACGATATGGGCCTTGAACGCTACCGGACGTGAACGCAAGGTCGAACCGGTCACCGTCAGACGCCGCCGCAGCACCTGACTCAGATCCAGCTGCCCCTTCGCGCCGCCCAGCAAAGCGATGAGGGCCAGCCGGCCATCATCGGCCAGCGCCCTGATTTCACGCGGCAGATAATCGCCGCCGACCATGTCCAGAATCACATCGACGCCGCGATCCGAGGTCGCCGCCCTGACCACGGCTTCGAAATCTTCGGTCCGGTAATGGATGCCGCGCTCTGCCCCCAAGGCTTCGCAAGCCCGGCATTTTTCATCGGTGCCGGCAGTGGCGAAAACCCGATGCCCAAGCGCGGCCGCGATCTGAATCGCCGCCACACCGATACCGGAACTGCCGCCCTGCACCAGCAGCGTTTCGCCCGGTGACAGATGCGCGCGCTCGAATACATTGCTCCAGACCGTAAAAAAGGTTTCCGGCAAGGCCGCCGCCTGCAGCGCAGTCAATCCGGCAGGAACCGGCAGGCATTGCGCCAGCGGCGCCACGCAGTATTGCGCATAACCACCGCCCTGCACCAGCGCGCACACCAGATCTCCTTTGCTGAAGCCGCTGCCGCCAAGTTCACCATCCACGATTTCACCCGCCACCTCCAGCCCCGGCAAATCGGAGGCCCCCGGCGACGGTGGATAATGTCCCTGACGCTGCAAAACATCCGGACGATTGACACCCGCAGCATGCACCCGGATCAACACCTCGCCGCTCTTCAACTGCGGCAATGGCCTTTCGCGCAATTGCAGCACCTCGGGCGCGCCAGGCGCGCTTATCTCGACCGCCTTCATTTTCTGTCTTCTGCCGTCAGAACGAAGCCGCCGCGCGCGCCGCCGTGTCATATAAACCCGAGGCGCTGCGCAGCAATCGCGCCGCCTCGCCGATGGCCTGATTCTGGATACCGCTATCGGCCTGTACCTTGATCAGACAGCGCTCGCGCACTTCCCTGTACCTCATACACAAATCCTGTCCTTTTGTGGTGGCCGAAAACAGCAATTCCTTGCCGGCCTTTTCTCTCTTCACATAACCGGATTTGACCAATTTTTTCAGCGCATAAGTCACGACATGCGTATCCTCGATATTCAGGACAAAGCAGATGTCAGCCAGCCTCTTTTTGCGCTCGCGGTGGTTCACGTGATGCAGCAGAGAAACCTCGATCGCCGTCATATCTTTGGCTCCCGCAGCCATCATGCAGCGCATCATCCAGCGATTGAATGCGTTGCCTGCCATGATCAAGGCATATTCCAGCTCGGACAGTTCGGCGCTGCGTTCGGAAACGAGATGATGCGAGGAGACGATCTTGGCCGGTGATTTTTTGCCCACAGCCGCCTTCGGCATGCTTTCCAAGGGTTTGCTATTCATTAATAACTTATATTCAGTTGAGGAGAAAATCCGCCTATTATCAACGATGCAACATAGGAATATTAAATAATTTATCGATATATTGTTTATATTTTTCTATGAATGTATGATCCACAAGAATGAGAACGGGCGCTCGGCATATAAGCGGGAGACGAAATGACTCAACCACAACTGCATTATTTAGGCGACAGCGCATTGCTCTGCAGCTTGTCTGCTCCTGCCACGCTACCCCAACAGCAACGTATCTGGAGCATCGCCGAACAGGCGGCAAACTGGCCGGAAGTCAACGAAGCCGTGCCAGGCATGAACAATCTGACCTTGATCCTGCGCCGCCCGGTCGTGGAAATGGACACGGTATCCAGGCGAATTCTCGACATCTGGGCGCACATCGATACTGACCACATCGCCGGACGCGAGATCGACATTCCTGTCGTCTATGGCGGCGCGGACGGCCCGGACCTCGATGTCGTTGCCCGCCATACGGGCTTGTCCAGCGCTGAAATCATTCAGCGCCACAGCAGCGGCGAATACATCGTCTACTTCGTCGGCTTCATGCCCGGTTTCGCTTATATGGGCGGGCTTGAACCCGCATTGGCAACACCGCGCCGGGATGAGCCGCGTCTGTCGATCCCCGCCGGTTCGGTCGGCATCGGCGGCGAGCAAACCGGTATTTATCCACTCGCTTCTCCCGGTGGCTGGCAATTGCTTGGCCGTACCTCCCTGTCGCTGTTCGATCCTGCATGCACGCCGCCCACCTTGCTACGGCCGGGCGATCATGTGCGTTTTATCGTGGAGCGTACCGCCAAATGATGGAAATCCTCCAACCCGGCATGCTCACCTCCGTGCAGGATCTCGGTCGTCCCGGACATCGCCGGCTCGGCATCAGCCCCGGCGGCGCCTTGAACAGCCTCGCACTCAGCACCGCCAATCTGCTGGTCGGTAATACCGTCCACGCTGCCGGACTCGAAATCACCATGGGCGCGTGCGAGATACGCTTTACCACCGACACCCGCCTCGCGCTCACCGGCGACGACTTCGACGCCCATCTCGACGACAAATCCATCCTGCCTTACTGGAGCACGCCGGTACGCGCCGGACAAGTGCTGAAACTTGCGCCAACCGGTCCCCATTCAGCGCAAGGCATACGCACCTATCTCGCCGTCGCCGGCGGCATTGCTGTCGCCAATATTCTCGGCTCGCGCAGCACCGACCTCAAGGCCGGATTCGGCGGTCATGAAGGACGCGCCTTGCGCAAAGGCGACCGTCTGCCGATCGGCACGCCGGACAGGATGATGGCCGGCCCGGCTTTTGGCGTGCGCTTACCGCAGTGGGGCGTAACCGGCGACAGTAGCAAACCGGTACCTCTGCGCGTCCTGCCCGGCCCTGAACTCGAACAGTTCACCGTCGCCAGCAAAAACACGCTATGGCAGGACAAGTGGCGCATCACCCCCAACAGCAACCGCATGGGCTACCGTCTGACAGGACCGGGACTCGAGCGCCAGCAACATCACGATCTGCTCTCTCACGGCGTGATGCCGGGCGTAATTCAGGTACCGCCATCCGGCCAGCCCATCATCCTGATGGGCGACGCCCAGACGACCGGCGGCTATCCCAGGATAGGCGTGGTGATCCAAGCCGATATGTGGAAGCTGGCGCAAGCGCCGCTGAATACACAACTGCAACTGCAACCCTGCAATCTGGAACAAGCCCTGCATGCGTGGGAAGAACAGCAAGCCTGTCTGGACGACATCCGGCAGGCACTCGCCGGCCTGCCGCACGCAAGGCAATACCAAAAGTAATGCGAAAAGAAAAAAGTCACACACCATGCAAATCGATCTCAACGCAGACCTCGGCGAAGGTTGTGATCATGACGATACGCTGCTGACGCTGGTCAGCTCTGCCAACATCGCCTGCGGCTGGCATGCCGGCGACGTCGGCACCATGCGCCAGAGCGTGCGCTGGGCGCTGCAGAATCACGTCGCCATCGGCGCGCACCCAAGCTTTCCCGACCGCGCCAACTTCGGTCGCAGCGCCATGCAATTGCCGCCTGAAGAAATCATCAGCGGCATGCTATACCAGCTTGGCGCGCTGGACGCCATCGTGCGCGCCGAAGGCGCACACCTGACACACGTCAAGCCACACGGCGCGCTCTATAACCAGGCGGCGCAAGATGTGGTGCTAGCCAATGCCATCTGCGCCGCCATACGCACCTTCAATCCCGAACTGGCCGTCTTCGGCCTGGCCGGCAGCGAACTCATCTGCGCCGCCAGACAAGCCGACCTGATCGCCATCGAGGAAGCCTACGCCGACCGCGCCTACAACGCCGACGGCAGTCTGGTCAGCCGTACCCTGCCCGGCGCGCTGATCGAAAACGAAGAACAAGCCATCGCACAAACACTATCCCTGATCAAGGACAAACAAGTCACCACCCTCGACGGCAACAGCATCGCGCTCAACGCGCAAACCATCTGCCTGCATGGCGACAGCGCGCATGCATTGGCATTCGCGCGCCGGATCCATGCGCGCCTGGGCAACGAAGGCATCGCCATTCGCGCGCCGTTCTGAATTCCCCGTCATCCAGTCAATCAACCACAGGCATTCTCACCAGAAGACAGCGCATGGATAGTTCGATTTTGCTACCTTTGATCGGGATCCCGATCGTCGTTGCAGGCTTCGCCCTGCGATTCAACCCACTATTGGTCGTCACCGTCGCCGGACTTGCCACTGGCCTGGCTGCCGGTATGGATTTCGGCATGCTGCTGGAGACCTTTGGCGAAAAATTCATCAACAGCCGTTCATTGGCAACCTTCCTGCTGATCCTGCCAATCATCGGCCTGCTCGAACACTACGGCCTGAAAGAACGCGCACAGGCCTGGATTTCCAGCATCGCCAGCGTGACTTCGGCGCGTATTCTAATGCTCTATTTCCTGGTGCGTGAAGGCACGGCAGCGCTGGGCCTGATCTATCTCGGCGGCCAGGCGCAAACCGTGCGCCCATTGCTGGCTCCCATGGCAGAAGGCGCGGCCGTCAATACTTATGGCGAAGATCTGCCACAGCACATTCGCGACAAGATCAAGGCGCACTCGGCTGCCTGCGACAACATCGCCGTGTTTTTCGGCGAAGACATCTTCATCGCCTTCGGCGCCGTGCTGCTGATGGACGCCTTCCTCAAGGAAAACGGCATCACCAACATCGAACCGCTGCATATCGGCCTGTGGGCCATCCCGACCGCCCTGAGCGCACTGACGATTCACATGTTCCGCCTGACCCGCCTCGACGCCAGCATCCGCCGTGATGTCGATGCATGGAAAAAGACTGACGACAACCCAGGCAAAACGCCAACATGACGACACTCATCACCATCAACCGCATCTACTATCTGATTGGCTTCATCGTCATGCTGCTGGCCGGCATGACGATAAAGGACAGGGGCAACCCGAAACGCTATACCACCGCGCTGTTCTGGTTCCTGTTCGGCGCGATTTTCCTGTTCGGCGACATCATGGTCGATCAGTTGGGTAAGCCGCTGGCGTATCGACTCATCGGCGTCATGGTCATCCTGATCGCGCTGATTGCCGGTACCGGCAGATTGTCGACCGGCTCTTACCGGATTTCCAGCGATGACGAACGCAGGACAGCGTCGATACGTTTCGGCAACTGGCTGTTCCTGCCAGCCATTCTGATTCCGCTCATTACCGTACTCTGCACGGTATTGCTCAAGGGCGTCTCAGTCAGCGGCATCTTCCTGCTGGATCAAAAACAACTGACGCTGGGCGCGCTGTGCGTCGCCTGCATCTGCGCGCTGCTGGCAGGCTGGCGCCTGACCGGCGGTACGCCTTTACAGGCCGTGCGCCAATCGCGCCGGCTGGTAGATTCGATCGGCTGGGCGGCGATCCTGCCGCAAATGCTGGCGATGCTGGGCGGTGTTTTTATCGTTGCGAAAACCGGCGACTCAGTGCAGCAGGTCGTCAGCATGTTCGTCAATCCGGACAATCTGTTTCTGGTGGTGACGATCTACTGTGTCGGCATGGCGCTGTTTACCATGGTCATGGGCAATGCCTTCGCTGCCTTCCCGGTCATGAGCGCAGGCATCGCCCTGCCCTTCCTGATCATCGGCCATCACGCCGACCCGGCGCCGCTGGTGGCAATCGGCATGTACTCCGGCTATTGCGGTACGTTGATGACACCGATGGCGGCCAACTACAACATCGTGCCGGCAGCGCTGCTCGAACTGAAGGACAAATACCAGGTCATCAAGACACAGATTCCGACCGCCCTGACGCTACTGGCGGTCAATATCTTCCTGATGTATTTCATCGCGTTCCGCTGAGGTCTTTTATCACCAGGAAATTTCCATGCAACTCGATATCGCGCTGGCGACGGCATACACCGAAATGCCGCTGACCTATCTCCGCCGGGAATATCCCAACCACATCATGCATGTGCTCAACGATGCCGGCGACGTGCTGTCGCCGCGCGCGCTGCATCCGGTGTTCTACGGCTGCTACGACTGGCACTCCGCCGTGCATGGCTACTGGCTGCTGCTGCGCTGTGCGCGCCTGTACCCTTCCCTTCCGACTTACGGCAAGATCACCGCCATCTTCGATGAACATTTCACGCCCGCGCTGATGCAGCAGGAAACCGCTTACTTTCAGGCCAGCGGTCGCGCCTCGTTCGAACGTCCCTACGGCTTCGGCTGGATCCTCGGGCTGGCGCAGGAACTTGCCGCCTCCGCGCATCCGCGTGCGACCGCGTGGCACACCGCCATGCAAACGCTGACCATAGAAATCCGCAGGCGTCTGCTCGACTATCTAGGCAAGCTGACTTACCCGATCCGCGTCGGCACGCATTACAACACCGCCTTCGCATTGGCACTGGCGCTCGACTACGCGCGCGCCGCCGACGATGCGGAACTGGAAAACGCCATCACGCAGGCAGCGCAACGCTACTATGGCAAGGACGCCGATTATCCCGCGCATTACGAGCCGGGCGGCGATGAGTATATTTCGGCAGCGTTGACCGAAGCGCTGCTGATGGGCAAGGTGCTGGACGCAAGCGCATTTCAGCACTGGTTCGACCAGTTCCTGCCGCAGATCGGCCGGATCGGACAACTGATGCAGCCCGCGCAAGTGAGCGACCGCACCGATCCCAACATCGCCCACCTGGACGGCCTCAACCTGAGCCGCGCATGGTGCATGAAGCACATTGCCCGCTGCCTGCCGGCCACACATCCCGCGCAGGCGGCGCTGACAGCCGCTGTCGAGCGTCATCTGAACACCAGCATCGGCTACGTCATCGGCAGTCATTACAGCGGCAGTCACTGGCTTGCCAGCTTCGCATTGCTGGCGCTGGAAGCTTGACTGGCAGGCTGTCTCAGCCAGGCGCGATGTACCTCTAACAGTCTCTACCCCAAGAGCCGCTAACACAACGCCGCTGGGTAC
>JBAPMF010000100.1:0-17314 GCA_049278475.1 Herbaspirillum sp.
GCGCACCGGATGCGGGCTGGACACTCTCGGCCTGGTCGATGCCGGCGCCGGGAACAGACGCTCCTTGACGCGCTGGAGACAGGCGAACATAGCGCCGAAACTTAGTCCTGTCAACAGGCCATAGCCAACATTGGAGCCTGTCTGGGCAATAAACTGCGTGCCTGCCCAGAGGGCGCAGCAGGTGGCGAGGGCAAAGACGATGAGGAAGGTGATCAGCGGCGGTGAAGAAGACGTATCGGACATGGCGAACTCCTGTGTATGAAAACGAATGGTAGCGCAAACGCCGGAAAGCCTGGAGGCAGGTGACACTTTTTTACCGGAATGACCCGCTGCGTGAGAAGAATCGGCAATGGCCTTGATACAATGCCGGATCCGGCATTTCTTCATTTGATATTCCATGATCGACATTCAACTTCTTCGCAAAGACATCGACCATGTCGCCGCCCGTCTGGCTGCGCGTCAATTCCAGCTCGATGTCGCCGCTTTCAGCACACTGGAAGGTGAGCGCAAGCAGATTCAGACCCGTACCGAGGAGTTGCTGGGCAAGCGCAACAACCTGTCCCGGCAGATCGGCATACTCAAAGGCAAGGGCGAGGACGCATCGGTGGTGATGGCGGAAGTATCCGACATCGGCGATGAACTCAAGGCCTCGGCGGCGCGTCTGGAAGAAGTGCAGTCGCAATTGAGTGATTTCCTGCTGACTGTACCCAATCTGCCGCATGCATCCGTGCCTGCCGGCGTCGATGAAAGCGGCAATGTCGAAGTACGCAGGGTCGGCACGCCACGTGCTTTCGATTTTGAGGTCAAGGATCATGTTGATGTCGGCGCCGCGCTCGGCCTTGATTTCAACGTCGCCGCCAGGCTGACCGGTGCGCGCTTTGCCGTGATGAAAGGCGGTATCGCCCGTCTGCATCGCGCGCTCGCGCAGTTCATGCTGGACACGCATACGCTGGAACACGGTTACACTGAATGCTATACGCCTTACATCGTCAACGCCGACTCGCTGCGCGGTACCGGCCAGCTGCCAAAGTTCGAAGCTGATCTGTTTGCAGCCAGAAAAGGCGGACAGGAAGGCGAAACCAGCGACAACGCCGCTTTATATCTGATTCCGACGGCTGAAGTGCCGCTGACCAATCTGGTGCGTGACGAAATCATCGCCGGCGACACGCTGCCGCTGAAGATGAGCGCGCATTCGCCATGCTTCCGTTCCGAAGCCGGCAGCTATGGTCGTGACACGCGCGGCATGATTCGCCAGCATCAGTTCGACAAGGTCGAAATGGTCCAGATCGTGCATCCGGAAAAATCCTACGAAGCACTGGAAGAAATGCTCGTTCACGCTGAAAACATCCTCAAGAAGCTCGGCTTGCCGTACCGCGTGGTGACGCTGTGTACCGGCGACATGGGTTTCAGCGCGGCCAAGACTTACGACATCGAAGTCTGGCTGCCGGCGCAGAACACGTATCGAGAGATTTCATCGGTTTCCAACTGTGAAGCCTTCCAGGCGCGCCGCATGCAGGCGCGCTTTCGCAATGCCCAAGGCAAGCCGGAACTGGTGCATACGCTCAACGGCTCCGGCCTGGCGGTCGGCCGCACGCTGGTGGCGCTACTGGAAAATGAGCAACAGGCAGATGGCAGCGTGGTGATTCCGCAAGCCCTACGTCCCTATATGGGTGGACTCGAAAAGCTGACGCCCTAAGAACGTGTTCACGTTCTAGGGGCGAACGATCAATACTACTGATGCATGGTGTTGGTTGAGGCAACGTTCACGCTACCTTTCATGCCGGCGTCATAATGACCCGGTTCCAGGCAGGCGAAACTGATAGTGCCGGCTTGACTGAATTGCCAGATCAGATCACCGCTTTTACCCGGCGCCAGCGAGATCTGGTTCGCGTCGGTATGTTTCATGCCTGGATTCTTCAGCATGGCGGCATAATGTGACTTAAGCTGCGCATCGGTGCCGAACACCATCTCATGCCGGATCCTGCCACTGTTGGTAACGACGAAGCGAATGGTGTCTCCGGTTTTGACCTCGATGCTGTCCGGCGAGAATCGCATGTTGTCGTTCATGTCGACCTTGATGGTGCGGACGACTTGTGCGGCAGCGCCGGTACGGCCGATCGCGGCGTCATGATGTGGGATGTTTCGCGACTGTGCGCCGGCGGCGGTAAGCGCGAGGGAAAAGGCGAGAAAGATATGCTGATATTTCATGGTTTTTTCCTTGATCGATAGGGCGCAATGCCGGTGGGAAAGCCGGCAGGCAATATGGCGAACAACGGTGACACGTTCACCAATAAAAACTGGATGCGGGAATTTCCCGTAATGACACGAGCAGTGGTGGAGGACGTTCGGGATTTTCCGGCGTATGGCTGGTGAATTCATGTTGCACCGTGGCGACGTGAATATCTGCCGCAAGCGGCAGGCGGATGAGCTTGTCGAGCGTCAGCGGCAGAATCGCGCCGATACTACAGGCGCCGCACGCATTGCAAGCCGGGCTGGATGCTTTGTGCTGATGCTGCCCGATGACTTGACCGGCATCATGCCGTTCTGACGCTGGCGCAGCCTGCGCGGCAATGGCATGCATCGGCGCCGATGGCGCGCAGGGAACCTGTGCGGCAGCAGCGAAACCCTGAACCGGGAGCGCCATGGCCAGCAGCCAGAACAGGAAAATTTTTACGCGCATCGTCATGGACGCCTTCCATTACAGCAGAGCGGCTTGCCTGAACAGGATTCCTTGAGACGCCATTATAATGCAGGATCGATTTGCTGATTCCAGCAGCCGAACCCGGCAAACGTCCCCGGTGATGCTGCGCCTGCGTGTAGAATGGGCGATTTTTTCCGAACATCCATGTGGTTCAATAATCTTCAAATCTATCGCCTTCCCGCACCCTGGACTACCAGCGCCGACCAGCTTGCATCCTATCTTGCAGCACAGGCGTTTACCGCCTGCTCCAGCCTGGAAATGCAATCACAGGGCTGGGTATCGCCACGCGGCAATGCGCAATTGGTCCATGTCGTTCAGCGCCAGTTCCTGCTCAAGCTGGACACCGAAAAAAAACTGCTGCCCGGCACCGTGGTCAATCAGGTCACCAAGGCGCGTGCCGCTGAACTGGAAGAACAGCAAAGTTTTCCGCCGGGCCGCAAGCAAATCAGGGAATTAAAGGAACAGATCACCGACGAATTGCTGCCGCGCGCCTTTAGTATCGTGCGCAGTACCTGGACCTGGATCGATCCGGTCAATGGTTGGCTGGTAGTGGATGCCGGCAGCCCGGCCAAAGCGGAAGAAGTGTTGAGACTGCTGCTCAAGGCGATTCCGAAATTTCCGGTCGTAGCCTTGCGTACCGTACAGTCGCCGTTGTCGTCAATGACCGGCTGGCTGGCCTCGGATGAAGCGCCGCACGGTTTCACCGTGGATCAGGATACCGAGCTGCGCGCCAGCGGCGACAGCAAGGCAACGGTGCGTTTCGTGCGTCATACGCTGGGACCGGACGACGTCTGCCGCCACATCGAATCGGGCAAGCAATGTACGCGCCTGGCGCTGCGCTGGAATGATCGCGTGTCGTTCGTGCTGACCGAAGACCTGAGCGTGAAGAAAGTTGCACCGCTGGATGTCCTAAAGGAAGACAGCAACGTCGCGTCGAAGAATGACGATGAACGTTTTGACGGAGACTTCATGCTGATGGCTGGCGAAATCAGCAGACTGCTGGCCGATCTGGTTGAGGCATTGGGCGGTTGCGCGAAAACGACTGCGCTCACCGCCTGATTGACAGGTCCAGGAAAAGGAAGCGCGTCAGCCCGCGCCATCCTGCGGATCGACGAATCCCAGCGCGGAAGAAATCTGTGCGGCGGTAGCTATCAGATTTTCCACCCAATCCTCTTGCTGCCGATCGGCAGGAGCAGAAATGGACAGGCCGGCCACCAGCTGGCCGGAGTCGTCGCGAATGCCGGCTGCCATGCAGCGTACACCCAGTTCCAGCTCTTCATTGTCGCACGCATAACCGAGGACGCGCACCATGCTCAATTCACGCTCGAGCCGACCCAGATCGGTAATCGAATTCTTGTTATGCCCAGCCAGACCGGTGCGCGTCGCATAGGCGCACACGGCCTTGGGATCGTCGATGGAGAGAAACAGCTTGCCGGTCGAGGTCAGATGCAGCGGCGCGCGGCCACCGATGGCGCGCACCACCTGCATGCCGGAGCACTCCGAAAATGCACGGTCGATATAGACGATTTCATCGCTATGACGCACCGACAGATTGACCGTCTGATGGGTTTTGCGATGCAGCGCGCGCATGAAATCGAGCGCGGCTTCACGCACGCTCAGGCGACTCTTGACGATATTGCCCAGTTCCAGCAGGCGCATGCCGAGGCGATAAGCGCCGGATTCCGAACGGTCCACGAAACGTTTGACCACCAGATCGTTGAGAATGCGGTGGGCTGTGGAAGGATGCAGTCCGGTCACGACCGACAATTCCTTCAGACTGGCAGGATCGGGATGCCTCGCCAACACATCCAGCAAAGACACCGTGCGCTCGATGACCTGTATCGACATGGCACCACGACCGCCAGCTTCTTTTTTCATAAGGAAATTTGATGCGTTGCGATCGCTGTGTTATAGCACATTGCGAAAAATAAATGAACCACGTTCATAAAACGTGATTTTGCATGACAGCGGAAGCTTTTTTAAACAAACAGCCTTCCAATTCATCGTGTTCTGGATCTGGGTGCTGTACTGCTCTGACCTGCTCCCCGAGACTAGTACGGTGGGGGAAGATGCCTATCAGCCCGCAGCTTCGCTTTCCTTGAGCACGCCAATGATTTGTGCTTCCGTAAAACGCTTCTTCATACTGCCTCCATCCGAGGCGGGCTCTACATCTCATCACCGTACTAGTCTCGGGGGGCGGGTCAAAAACACCAAGAAAAGGTATTTTTCACTACCACTAGGTCGGTGTAATTGATGCGGTCACTGGCCGCGATGAAGCGAAAGCGAGTTTGCTCGTTCAACGAAGGATCATCGCTGAAATAAATACAAAAAAGCCCGCAATTACGCGGGCTTCAAGGCACTTCATGCTATCAGGTGCCTAGATTGCCAGACATCAAATCACTCCCACTCAATCGTCGCCGGCGGTTTGCCGGAGATGTCGTAGACCACGCGATTGATGCCGCGCACTTCATTGATGATGCGGTTGGAAATGCGACCCAGCAACTCATGCGGCAGATGCGCCCAGTGCGCGGTCATGAAATCCTGCGTCTGCACAGCGCGCAGCGCTACGACGTATTCGTAAGTGCGTCCGTCGCCCATGACGCCGACCGATTTGACCGGCAGGAAAACCGCAAATGCCTGACTGGTTTTTTCATACCAGCTTTGGCCATTGGCCTCCCTGTTGTTGCGCAGTTCTTCGATGAAAATCGCATCGGCACGGCGCAACAGGTCGGCAAACTCTTTCCTGACTTCACCGAGGATGCGCACGCCCAGACCGGGGCCGGGGAAAGGGTGACGGTAGACCATCTCATGCGGCAGACCGAGCGCTGTACCTAGTTCGCGCACTTCATCCTTGAACAGTTCGCGCAGCGGTTCCAGCAGCTTCAGATTCAAGGTTTCGGGCAGGCCGCCGACGTTGTGGTGGCTCTTGATGGTGTGCGCGTCTTTTTTGCCTTTGCCCGCGCTTTCGATGACGTCCGGATAGATCGTGCCTTGCGCCAGCCATTTGACATTCTTCAATTTGCCGGATGCGGCCTGGAAGACTTCGACGAATTCGCGGCCGATGATTTTGCGCTTGGCTTCCGGATCGGTCACGCCGGCCAGGTGGCCCATGAACTGTTCGGCGGCATCGACATGGATGACCTCGACCCCCAGATTTTTGCTGAACATGTCCATGACCATCCTGCCTTCGTCCAGGCGCAGCAGGCCATGGTCAACGAACACGCAGGTCAGCTGGTCGCCGATGGCGCGGTGGATCAGCGCTGCCGCCACACTGCTGTCGACGCCGCCGGACAGGCCGAGGATGACTGCATCGTTGCCGACCTGCGCGCGGATCGATGTGACTGCTTCGGCGATGTAATCGGGCATGTTCCAGTCCGGTCTACAGCCGCAGATATCATGCACGAAACGGCGCAGCAAGGCTTTGCCCTGCTGCGTGTGCGTGACTTCCGGATGGAACTGCACGGCGTAGAAACGGCGTTCCTCATCTGCCATGCCGGCGATCGGACAGTTGCCGGTCGATGCCATCAGCCTGAAACCGGGCGGCATGTTGTCGACCTTGTCACCATGGCTCATCCAGACCTTCAACATGCCGTGGCCTTCGGCTGTAGTGAAGTCAGTGATGTCTTTCAACAACGCGGTGTCGCCGTGTGTGCGCACTTCGGCGTAACCGAATTCGCGCAGTTTGCCGTTTTCCACCTTGCCGCCCAGTTGCGCCGCCATGGTTTGCATGCCGTAGCAGATACCCAGCACCGGCACGCCGAGTTCGAACACTGCTTGCGGCGCGCGCGGCGTATCGCCTTCAGTCACGCTGTTCGGGCCACCGGAAAGGATCACGCCGGAGGCGCCATGATTGCGGATGAACTCGTCGCTGACGTCGTAAGGATAGATTTCAGAAAACACGCCGGCTTCGCGCACGCGACGGGCGATCAGCTGTGTGACCTGGGAGCCGAAATCGATGATCAGAATTGTAGAGTGCATGCAACAGGCTTAATCGGCGCGGTAGTTGGGAGCTTCTTTGATGATCTGCACATCATGCACATGCGACTCGCGCATGCCTGCTGCGGTGATCTCGACGAACTCGGCTTTCCGGCGAAATTCGTCGATGGTGGCGCAGCCGCAATAGCCCATCGAGGAACGCACGCCGCCGACCAGTTGATGCAGGATCGCCAGGACGCTGCCCTTGTAGGCAACGCGACCTTCGATGCCTTCCGGCACCAGCTTCTCGGCGCTGTTTTCGCCATCCTGGAAATAACGGTCAGCGGAACCGTCGGCCATGGCGCCGATGCTGCCCATGCCGCGATACGATTTGTAGCTGCGGCCCTGAAACAAGATCACTTCGCCCGGCGCTTCTTCGGTGCCGGCGAACATACTGCCCATCATGACGCTGGATGCGCCTGCGGCCAATGCCTTGGAGACGTCGCCCGAGAAGCGGATGCCCCCGTCGGCGATGACCGGCACGCCGCTACCTTCGAGTGCCTTGGTCACGTTGGCGATGGCGGAGATTTGTGGCACGCCGACGCCGGCCACGATACGCGTGGTGCAGATCGAACCGGGGCCGATACCGACCTTGACCGCATCGGCGCCGTGTTCGACCAATGCCCTGGCGGCAGCGCCGGTAGCAATGTTGCCGCCAATCACTTCGACGTGCGGGTAACGGGTCTTGATCCACTTGACGCGATCGAGCACGCCGACGGAGTGACCATGGGCAGTATCGACAACCAGAACGTCGACGCCGGCGGCGACCAGCAGTTCGACGCGCTCGTCATTGTCGGGGCCAACGCCGACGGCAGCGCCGACGCACAGCTTGCCTTGATCATCCTTGCTAGCAAACGGGTGAGCTTTGGATTTCTGGATGTCTTTCACCGTGATCAGGCCGCGCAGCTCGAAGCTGTCATCGACGACCATCACACGCTCGAGACGATGTTTGTTCATCAAGCGCTTGGCTTCTTCCGGATCGGCGCCATCCTTGACGTAAACCAGCTTGTCGCGCGGCGTCATCTTGACGCGCGCTTCGGCATCGAGTTCTTCTTCGAAGCGCAGATCGCGATTGGTGATCACGCCGACCAGACTGCGGCCTTCGACGACCGGGAAACCGCTGATGCCATACTGTTCCGACAAGGCGATGACGTCGCGGATCTTCATGGCCGGCGAAATGGTGATCGGGTCGCGAACCACGCCGGATTCGAAACGCTTGACCCTGGAAACCTCGCGGGCCTGCTCCCAGGCAGTCAGATTCTTGTGGACGATACCGATGCCGCCTTCCTGGGCGATGGCGATCGCCAGACGCGCTTCAGTCACGGTGTCCATTGCCGCGGAAACCAGTGGAATATTCAGGCTGATATGGCGTGTCAGCCGCGTGGTAAGGGAAGTATCTCTAGGAAGGATAGTCGAATAGGCCGGAACGAGCAGCACGTCATCGAACGTGAGTGCCTTTTGGAGAAGACGCATAGTATTTCCTATGAGCGCAAAAGCGAATTATACAGAAAATTTTTTACGCCGGTCGCGGCGCCCGGCTCTTTTCGCGACAGGCGCAGCTTGTCTGTCACCGAACTATAGCACTCGCTAAAGCCATCAATCTGGCGCGAATCGTTTTCAGCTTCCTTTCTTCGCTGCACGGCGGCGGCGTGAATCCATGGGGTCGGCGATCAGCGGCCGGTAGATCTCGATACGATCGTGTTCACGCAGGACGGTATCGAGCGTTTTGAGCTTGCCGTAGATCCCGACGCGGCAGACTGTCAGATCGATTGCACTATACGTGCGCAGCAGGCCACTTTGCGTGATGGCTTGCCGTATGGTGGTGCCGGCGGCAACACGTACCGGCTCGCGAATCTGTAGATCCGGCGTGGCGTAGCAGATTTCGACCTGAAGAAACGGCAAGGGCGTGGTGTCAGCCATATAGTTGTTCCGCGCGCTTGCAAAAGGAATCGACGAAACTGTTGGCGATTCTGCTGAACACAGGACCGATGACCATCTCCAGAATGCGGCTGGAAAATTCGTACTGCATGTCGAATTCGATCCTGCAAGCAGCATCGCGCAGTGGTTTGAAGCTCCAGCGCGCTTCGAAATGCCGGAAAGGCCCTTCCACCAGACGCATGGTCATGCTGTCCGGCGGCATATTGGTGTTTTCGGTCGTAAAGGATTGCCTGAGACCGTAGTAGTTGATGTCGAGCCTGGCCTTGAGCCTGTTTTCTTGGCGTTCTTTGACCTCCACGCCGCCGCACCAGGGCAGGAATTGCGGGTAATCCTCGACATGGTCGACCAGATCGAACATCTGCTGCGCACTATAGTTGACCAGAACTGCTTTGTGTACGACTGCCATGCAAGGTGATCCGTTTGATAAAATCGCAAGACTGAAATTTTAACCGACACCACGGATGTTCCGATCAGATGAGTATCGTTGATAACAAAAAAGCCTTTTTCGATTACTTCATCGAGGAGCGTTATGAAGCAGGCATCGTTCTGCAAGGCTGGGAAGTCAAAGCCATCCGTGCCGGTAAAGCGCAGATCAGGGAAGCCTATGTGACGATACGCAACGGCGAGATTTTCCTGTTCGGCGCGCACATCAGCGCCCTGACCAGCACCTCCACGCACATCCACCCGGAAACCACGCGCACGCGCAAGCTGCTGCTCAATGCCGCGGAAATTGCCCGGCTGATCGGAAAAGTCGAACGCTCAGGTTACACCCTGATGCCGCTGAACCTGCATTACAGCAAGGGCCGCGTCAAATGCGAGATCGGCCTGGCCAAGGGCAAGAAGCAGCATGACAAGCGCGAAACCGCGAAGCTGCGCGACAGCCAGCGCGAGATGCAGGCCGCCATGAAAACACGGCGCCGCTAGAACGTATTGATGATCTCACCTCATCAGGAGCCGCACCCCCTCTTTGCAAGCGTTATTTTGCAGCAGTTCCCGAAGAGATCAATGTCCTTGCCTGCTCGGCGCCTTAACGACCTGCATTGCACTGGCGATCAACGTGCTGATGTCGCCGAGATTGGCGGGAACGATGATGGAGTTATTGGTCTTGGCGAGTTGCGAAAAGGCTGTGACATACTGCTCCGCCACTTTCAGGTTGACCGCATCGGGACCGCCCGGCGACTGAATCGCCAACGCCGTTTTGCGCAAGGCTTCGGCACTGGCTTCGGCAATTGCCAGAATCGCCGCAGCCTGGCCTTCGGCGCGATTGATCGACGCCTGTTTTTCTCCTTCAGACCTGGCGATGAAAGCTTCGCGCTCGCCGGTAGCGATATTGATCTGTTCCTGCTTGCGGCCTTCCGATGCAGCAATTAAGGCGCGCTTCTCGCGCTCGGCGGTAATCTGCGCCTGCATGGCGTGCAGGATTTCTTTGGGCGGTGTCAAATCCTTGATTTCGTAACGCAATACCTTCACGCCCCAGTTCTCGGCCGATTCGTCGATGGCGCTGACGATGGCAGTGTTGATGTGGTCGCGTTCTTCAAAGGTTTTGTCGAGTTCCATTTTGCCGATGACTGAGCGTAAGGTGGTCTGGGCCAGTTGCGTAATTGCCGCGATGTAATTGGAGGAGCCATAAGACGCGCGCATCGGATCGGTAATCTGGAAATACAGGATGCCATCCACCTGCAACTGTGTGTTATCGCGCGTGATGCACACCTGTGGTGGCACATCCAGTGGGATTTCCTTGAGGATGTGCTTGTAGGCAATGCGGTCGATGAAAGGAAGTACGATATTCAGTCCAGGCCCCAACGTTGCGTGATATTTGCCGAGTCGCTCGACCACCCATGCATGCTGCTGCGGCACCACTTTGACCGTCTTGACGACGAAGATGATGACAATAAAAAAGATGACTAGCGTTACGCTACTGAACATGAACATACTCCTTGTGGATACTGCCTGATTAATTTTGAGGCGGGTGCGCGACAATGAGACGGCTCCCGCGTATTTCCCGAATGATGAATGGTCCTGCCTGCGCGGTATTGCCGGACGCCAGCTCGACATCCCATTCCGCGCCCCGGTAGCGTACGCGCGACGTCGGCGCGCCATCGCGTTCGCTCCACTGATCGACCTGCACGCGCTGACCGATATCCAGCAGCACGTTGGGATCACGCGCCGCTGCGTCTTTGTTCATTTTCCCGAATCGGCTGCGTCGCAACAAACCAATACCGACGACACCGATAACGGCAGCCGCCAGAAACTGCCACTCCAGAGCGCTGCCCAGCCAGGCAATACCGCCACCGGCTGCGAGGCCGAAAGCAATCATCAGTAAATAAAAGCTTCCGGTAAAGAGTTCAATCCCGACTGCCAGCCCGGCCAATACAAACCAGATCGCCCAGTCCATGCTATTACCTTGCGCTGGCGAGTTTTTGCCAGGTATCGATCACCGAATCGGGATTCAGGGAAATCGATTCGATACCTTCCCGCATCAACCATTCGGCGAAATCAGGATGATCCGACGGTCCCTGGCCGCAGATGCCGATATACTTGCCCTTGGCGCGGCACGTCGAGATGACTTTGGTCAGCAGCGCCTGCAACGCCGGATCGCGCTCGTCGAAGTCGGCTGCCAGCAATGCCATGCCGGAGTCGCGGTCCAGACCCAGCGTCAACTGCGTCAAATCGTTGGAACCGATCGAGAAGCCGTCGAAATGCTCCAGGAACTGCTCTGCCAGAATCGCGTTGGACGGCACTTCGCACATCATGATGATACGCAGGCCGTTTTCGCCGCGTCGAAGGCCGTTCCTGCCGAGCAGGTCGATGACTTTCGCCGCTTGCCCCAGGGTGCGCACGAACGGCACCATGATCTCGACGTTGGTCAGGCCCATGTCGTTACGCACGCGCTGCATGGCCTGGCATTCCATGTCGAATGCTTCAGCAAAATCGGCGGCCAGATAGCGTGCTGCGCCGCGGAAGCCCAACATGGGATTTTCTTCGTCCGGCTCGTAGCGCGAGCCGCCGATGAGCTTCTTGTATTCGTTGGACTTGAAGTCGGACAGACGCACGATCACCGGCTTCGGCCAGAATGCCGCGGCGATGGTGGCAATGCCTTCCGTCAGCTTGTCGACATAGAACGCCTTCGGTGATGCATGGCCGCGCGCGACCGATTCGACGGCTTTCTTGAGGTCGGCGTCGATGCGCGGGTATTCCAGAATGGCTTTCGGATGCACGCCGATGTTGTTGTTGATGATGAATTCCAGACGCGCCAGACCGACACCGCCATTGGGAATCGACTGGAAGTCGAACGCCCGTTGCGGGTTGCCGACGTTCATCATGATCTTCAGCGGAATGGCCGGCAGTTCGCCGCGCGCGACTTCCGCCACTTCGGTTGCCAGCAGGCCGTCGTAAATCCTGCCTTCGTCGCCTTCGGCGCAGGACACGGTGACCAGATTGCCGTCCTTGAGCACATCGGTAACATCACCGCAACCGACCACTGCCGGCACGCCCAGCTCACGCGCAATGATTGCTGCGTGGCAGGTGCGGCCGCCACGGTTAGTGACGATGGCTGAAGCGCGCTTCATGACCGGCTCCCAGTTCGGATCGGTCATGTCGGCCACCAGCACGTCGCCCGGCTGCACGCGTTCCATTTCGGATGGAGCGCGAATCACACGCACCGGACCGGCGCCGATCTTTTGACCGATGGCGCGACCGGTTGCCAGCACGGCACCGGAACCCTTCAGTCTGAAATGCTGTTGCGCATCGGAGGGCTTTTGCTGCGACTTCACGGTTTCCGGACGCGCCTGCAGGATGTACAGCTTGCCGTCGCGGCCATCTTTGCCCCATTCGATGTCCATCGGACGCTGATAATGCTTCTCGATGATCATCGCATACCTGGCCAGTTCGACGATGTCGGCATCCTCGAGCGAATAACGGTTACGCATTTCGGCCGGCACATCGACAGTCCTGACCGAGTGGCCGGCCCTGGCTTCGCCGGTGAATTCCATCTTGATCAATTTGGAGCCAATATGGCGGCGGATGATCGGCTGCTTGCCCTGTTCCAGCATCGGCTTGTGAACGTAAAATTCATCGGGATTAACCGCGCCTTGCACCACGGTTTCGCCGAGGCCATAGCTGGAGGTGATGAAGACCACGTCCTCGAAGCCCGACTCGGTATCGATGGTGAACATCACACCGGCCGCGCCGGCGTCGGCGCGCACCATGCGTTGCACGCCGGCCGACAGCGCGACTTCGGCGTGGGTGAAGCCCTGGTGAACGCGATATGAAATCGCACGATCGTTGTATAGCGAAGCAAATACATGTTTCACTGCTTCGAGCACATTATCGATACCAGCCACATTGAGGAAAGTTTCCTGCTGACCGGCAAATGAGGCGTCGGGCAAGTCTTCGGCCGTGGCCGATGAACGCACGGCGAAAGAGACTTCGCCGGCGCAGCCGGCAACCAGATCGTCATAGAAAGATCTGATTTCCCGTTCCAGGCGCGGCTGCAACGGCGTATCGATGATCCATTGACGAATCTGTGCGCCGGCTTGCGCCAGCGCGCGCACATCATCGATGTCCAGCGTGGCGCAACGATTTGCAATGCGCTCAGCCAACTTGGCGCCGCCATCAGTACCATGCTCCAGAAAGTCGCGGAAGGCCCGCGCCGTCGTGGCAAAACCACCCGGCACGCGAACCCCGGCACCGGCTAACTGGCTGATCATTTCACCTAGCGACGCGTTTTTGCCGCCGACGGCTTCCACATCCGTCATACGAAGATTTTCAAAGGAGACGACGTAGGCGGCGGTAGAACCTGTATTGACTGCGCTGGACATAACAACCTCTGGTTTGATGATAGGAAATCTTCACGCGATCAGCGGCCATCATTCGTTCTTGGTGATTTCGGGACGAAGGCGACATAATCGGCAACAGCGCATGGCATTTTACAGAGTAGCTCACCGGTTTTTTATCTGACCCATCATTTTTTTAGCGACACTATGCCCGATCCTGCTCCGCCTTCCTGTCCCATTCCTGTGCCACGGGCCAATCGCACTGTCTTCTTCGTCTCTGACGGCACTGGCATTACGGCAGAAACGCTGGGACACTCCGTTCTCAGCCAGTTCGAATTGGCTTTCAAGCAAATCCGCCTGCCTTTTGTCGATACGCTGGACAAGGCCTGCGATGCCGCCCGCCGCATCGATGAAGCCGCGCGCGACGACGGCAAGGCGCCCATTGTTTTTTCGACGCTGGTGAAACCAGATCTGTCGGCGCTGATTCGCCTCTCCAAGGCCATGCATATGGACTTGTTCCAGACCTTCGTCGAGCCGCTGGAGCAGGAACTCGGCGTCAAGTCGACGCACACCATCGGCCGCAGTCACAACACCACCGATTCAAAGGAATACAAAAACCGCATTGAAGCCATCAACTTTTCGTTGGCGCACGACGACGGCCAGTCGAACAGGAGTCTGTCCGATGCCGACGTCATCCTGGTCGGTGTGTCGCGCTCCGGCAAAACCCCGACCAGCCTCTATCTGGCCATGCAATACGGCATCAAGGCAGCCAACTACCCGCTGATCCCGGAAGATTTCGAGCGCAGTAAACTGCCGGGCAGCCTGGCTGCTTTCAAGAAAAAGATTTTCGGCTTGACGATTGCGCCCGAACGCCTGTCGGAAATACGTCACGAACGTCGTCCCGGCAGCAAATATGCCGCCATCGAAAACTGCCGCTACGAGATCAACGAGGCAGAAAAGATGATGCGCCGCGCAGGCATCCGCTGGATGTCATCCACCGCCAAGTCGATTGAAGAAATCGCCGCCACCATCCTGCAGGAAATCAGGCAGGAGACGCGCTGACCGGGGGTATGGCCTGCTTCTCCCGTGTACCTGGCTCCAGCATGACGGCGCACGTCACCCCAAACGATGCGATAGAAGCTTCCTGTTCATGCCATGATTGGCTGTCCAGCCGTATCCTGACGCACCTGCAAGCTGCGCCGCAAAACTTGATCGGTCACCCATTTGGCAGAGCCGTGGGCGCGCCGCGCAACGATCTCCGGCGATAATTGCAGATAATCGTCATTGAATACTTCGAAACTGTAGTCGCCGCAATAACCGCGTCGGTTCAGTCTGCGCAGCAAATCCGACAACTCCTCCGAATGCACGCCTTCCCCCGGAAAGACGCGCAAATGACGCGCCGTTTCCAGCCTTTCCTCGGCGCTGCGAATATCACGCCACATGAAATCAGAAAGCTGCACAATGGCAATCTTGTGACTGGGAATATCCTCCAAGCCATCGAGATCGGTCTGATTGGCCAGCATATGAAAAGAGTCGAGGACCACGCCCAGATTCGAATGATCGGCCAACTCCACCGCTTCCCAAGATTGGGTGTACTGGTTGACATGGCGACCCCATGACAGCGCTTCATAACCGATACGCACGCCCAGCGGCACCGCCAGCGTCGCCAGTTTCGCTAGATGGCGCGCGATCACCGGCAATTCGCCGCTGGCGTGGCTGGAAGTACTGGAGCACACCATCAGCAAAGGAGCGCCGACAGCCTTGCACACTTGTAGCAGATTTTTGGCGATATCGAGTTTGTACTCGTGTAAACTGCCGGACAGACCTTCAAAATCCCGCATCACCTGAATACCGGTCACGCGCACACCACTTTCCCTGATCACGCGGACTGCCTGCGCCAGGCCACCAGGATAAGCAGTCAGATCCTTGGCCCACAGCATGATCTGCGAAAAATCCGCCGCCCTGGAGGCACTCAACTTGGACTCCAGCGGCCCGGCCAGGGTAATGCTATCCATGCCAAAATTGCTCAGATTCATTTCGGTTCCAGGTGGCTGACGACCAGTTCAAAACTGACGCCGCTTTTATAAAGTTGCGTCAGCGCGCCTTTTTCACTGATCTGCGCAAACTCGCGATCGATAAAAACGATACCACGCTGCTTGAGCGCCTGCACCGCAGCCAGCACATCCGGCGCGCCCAGGCCGACGCGGATCAATTGCTCATCCCATTGCAGACCGACAGGACCCTCGGGCGGCTCCACCAGTTGCAGATAAAAACTGTGACACGGGCTTTCGAGCAAGGTGCCTTTGGGCAGCACGCCGAAATAACGGCCTTGCGGCAAGGGATGGAAATCCATGAGTTGCTGATAAAAATCAATCCATTCCGGAGAGCGGTCACGACCGATGGCTTGCACCACGCCAAAGAAATGCATCTCCGCCAATGCCGGCGGATTGGCGGGTACATTCGGAATCGGTTTGAAATCGACGTCGTAAATGGAAAAATCACTAAAACGATCGACAAAATAAAGAATCGAATCACCGGCGCCATGTACGCCGGGGATATTCAGTTCCATCACACCGGCGCGGGTCTGAATCGCCCATGCGCCCATTTCCAGAGCGTGCAGATACGCCGCACCGGCATCACGCACGCGCAGGGCGATGGCGCTGATCACCGTCGACTGCGGATCGATATCGGACTGCGGCAGGGCCTTGGGATCGGCATTGACGATGACATTCATCGTCCCTTGGCGATACAGCGTCACTTCCCGCGAACGATGACGGGCGGTGGGAACGAATCCCATTTGTTCAAGCAGCGCGCCAAATGCCAGCGGTTGTGCAGTCGCATACTCGATGAATTCGATACCATTGATGCCGAGTGGATTATTCGGTTCAGGATTGCATTCCTGCGCAGTCATCATGAGTTCCAGGTAGAGAAATGGATTTTTCAGTATAAGATGGGCAATCTAGGATTAAATAGTACTGAAGGCATCGAATGCTGTGATAATCGCCCAACTGGAGCAATTATCGCACGATGCTGAATCTATTTGGAATCCGGAGACAGTGAAGAATAAGGAACTGCTGGAAGTGAAAGTCGCCAGGCGCGATTTGATCGATGGCTTGATCAAGGGCATCGATGTCATCACTGCCTTCAACGACGACACTGCGCGGCTGAGCGCGAGTGAACTGGCCGAAAAAGTGCATCTCAGCCGCAGCGCTGCGCGCCGCTATCTGTTGACGTTGGTGCATATTGGGATGGCGGCCACTGATGGCCGCAATTTTTGGCTCACGCCCAAGGTACTCAACCTGGGCCGCTCCTATCTGGACTCTGCGCGTTTGCCAAGATCAATCGTCCCCTTCCTGCAAAAACTGACCGTGCAGTTGCAGGAATCGACCAATTATTCCGTACTCGACGGTGATGAAGTGGTCTATGTCCTTTGATGATGTGGCTTTGATCAAGCTGCCCCAAACCTGGACATCATCGTTCAATAGGCGATCCGCGCGACCTGACGCAATTGCTCCGGTGTCGCCGTGCCAAAACCGAAAAACTCCAGATACGCCGGAATCATTTCAAACAGCATGTCGGCGCCGACCTGAATTCTGCAACCCTTGGCCCGCGCCGCCGCCAGCAAAGGCGTCATCTCCTGTTTCAGGACCACATCGCCGACAAAAGTTTCCGGCGCGATACGCGCGATGTCGAAAGGCAGTGGATCGCCGTCGCGCATGCCGACGGGCGTAGCATTGACGATTAAGTCGTAGCCGGCAGGATCGTTCGAGCCGGTGCCGATCTGCAATTGCGGATAATGTTCACGCAAACGACCGGCCAGCGCCTGTACCACAGCATCGCTATCGTCGAACAAACCCATCGCCACCACGCCCGCCGCCGCCAGCGCAGCGGCGATCGCCGAACCGACACCGCCGCTGCCGCACAC
>JBAPMF010000101.1:0-18118 GCA_049278475.1 Herbaspirillum sp.
GGTCAGAATGACGGCCTTGCCCAGCACGCCGCGCCATGCATGCAATGCATGACGATATGGTCGCGAAGAGGCAGGAAGCGTGGTTTTCATCAGTGCTATACTTGGAAAAACTGCACAGTTTACCAAATAAGCAAGCCGTGTCGTGTCCGTCGGGCATTTCGCGATCGATACCGCTATAAAAAACACATGCGCCTGCATGGAAACACCATAGCCGGAACCGATATTTCCCTCATGAGCAATTTAAAAATCTACAACACGCTGGCACGTGACAAGCAGGTCTTTTCTCCTATCGAACCGGGCAAGGTCCGTCTCTACGTATGCGGCATGACGGTCTATGACTATTGTCACCTGGGACATGCGCGCGTGATGGTGGTATTCGACATGGTGCAGCGCTGGCTGCGCGCCAGCGGCTTCGATGTCACTTATGTACGCAATATTACCGATATCGACGACAAGATCATCCAGCGCGCCATCGAAAACCGCGAAACCATTGGCCGGCTGACCCAGCGTTTTATCGATGCCATGGATGAAGACGCGGCGGCCCTCGGGGTGCAAAAACCCGATCACGAGCCGCGCGCGACCGCCTATGTGCCGCAGATGCTGGACTTGATCCGCCAGCTGCAAGACAACGGTCTGGCCTATCAGAGCGCCGATGGGGACGTGAATTATTCGGTGCGGGGCTTTCCTGGCTATGGCAAACTGTCCGGCAAATCGCTGGATGACTTGCGCGCCGGCGAGCGCGTCGATGTCAATACCGGCAAGCGCGATCCGCTCGATTTCGTGCTGTGGAAGGCTGCCAGGGAAAGCGAGCCGGCCGAGGTACAGTGGGATTCGCCGTGGGGTAAGGGGCGCCCGGGCTGGCATATCGAATGCTCGGCCATGTCGGGCGATCTGCTGGGCGATCATTTCGACATCCATGGCGGTGGCCACGATCTGCAATTCCCGCACCATGAAAATGAAATTGCCCAATCGGAGGGCGCGCGTCAGCATGGCTTCGTTAATTACTGGATGCACAACGGCTTTGTGCGTATCGACAATGAAAAAATGTCGAAATCGCTGGGAAATTTCTTTACCATTCGGGATGTTCTGAAGAAATATGATCCCGAGGTAGTGCGCTTTTTTATCCTGCGCGCCCATTATCGCAGTCCGTTGAATTATGCAGATGCACATCTCGACGATGCATGCCATGCCTTGACCCGTCTTTACACCGCATTGAAAGAAGTGCCGGTGGAAGACAGCGCGCCGGTCGATTGGAATGAAGTGCATGCGCAGCGTTTTGCCGACGCGATGAACGACGATTTCAACACGCCGGTCGTGATTGCGGTATTGTTCGATCTGGCTGCTGAAGTCAACAGGAGTGGGTCGCAGGCTCTGGCAAGACAACTGAGAGCGCTGGCGGGTATCATTGGACTGTTGCAGCGTTCGGCCGAAGATTACCTGAAGGTCGGGGCCGGCAGCGGTATCGAAGGACTTGCGACAGTAGAGATCGAGGCAAGGATCGCGGCGCGCATCGCTGCCAGAAAGGCTGGAAATTTTACCGCAGCGGATGCCATTCGCGCCGAACTGGCCGCCGCCGGCGTGGTGCTGGAAGACAAGCCGGGCGGACTGACCGAATGGAGAAGGTGCTGAGAAGAATGGCAAAAGCGCATCAGACTGATCCGTCGATCAGCGTCCCTCCGTATTGGGAGGAGGCCAAGGCTGAATTGATGAAGCGCGACCGTATCATGCGCAAGTTGATCCCGCAATTCGGCGATCTGCAACTGACCGCGCGCGGCGATGCGTTTACCACGCTGGCGCGTTCCATCATCGGCCAGCAGATTTCCACCAGAGCAGCGCAGGCAGTGTGGCAACGCTTTCTGGAGACATGCACCAGATGCGCGCCCATACAGGTGATCAAGGCCGGCAACGAAAAGCTGCTCGCCTGCGGCCTGTCCAGGCGCAAGGCGGAATACATTCTCGACCTCGCCAATCACTTCAAGGCCAGGACCGTCCAGCCGTGTAAATGGGTGGAGATGGCAGACGAAGAGGTGATTGCCGACATGCTGCGGATCCGTGGCATCGGTCGTTGGACGGCTGAAATGTTTCTGATATTCAATTTATTGCGCCCGAATGTCCTGCCGCTGGACGATCTGGGCTTGCTCAAAGGCATCAGCAGCAATTATTTTTCCGGTGAACCGGTCTCACGCAGCGATGCGCGCGAAGTTGCCGTCAACTGGGAGCCATGGCGTACCGTGGCGACCTGGTATCTGTGGCGCAGCCTGGATTCGGTCGCCGGGTGAAATGAGTGCGGCGCGGGCTGTTATACTGCCGCCTGTTCATGAAATTATCTATTTCATGAGCAATACTTTAGGCTGCACCCGCTGTTCGGCTTGTGATAATTCATAGTTGGTTTGCAACGTCATCCAGAACCGTGCGGTGCTCACGCCGGCACGCTCCAGTTTGACCGCGAGATCAGGACTGATACCCGCATGACCGTTGATAACGCGCGACAGGGTGGTACGCGATATGTTAAGACGATGCGCTGCATCGGTTACTTCAATTCCCAGCGGTAGCAGCACGTCTTCACGCAGCAGTTCGCCGGGATGCGGATGGTTTTTCATCATGGTTTCACCTCTTTAGTGGTAGTCCTGATAATCGACTAACTCGACATCGGCGCTGACAAAACGGAAAGTGACGCGCCAATTCCCATTGACCCATACGGACCAATGGCCTTTCAGTGTCCCTTTAAGGGAGTGAAGTTTATAGCCAGGCAGATTTAATTCTTTTGGTGACGATGCACTATCAAGCGCCGCCAAAATCCGGCCGAGCTTGGGTATATGAGCTGCCTGAACTCCCTTGCTCAATCCGGTACGGTACAAGGTCTCAAGCCCCTTGTGGCGAAAGCTGATTATCATAAGATAAGGGTGTAGTGTAGCGTATAACGCTACACGTCGCAAGGAGTTTACGGATGAAGGGCATTCTCCCGCGCCATCTCCCGCCTCCGTGCCGAACTGGCTGCGGCTGGCGTGATGCTGGAAGACAAGCCGCGCGGACTGTTATACTGCCGCCTGTTCATGAAAATGCGTAAAGGAATACGATGAGCAAGTCAACGACGACATTTCTGGGGTTCGAGCAGGCGATCGCCGAGCTGGACGCTAAAATCGAGGAGTTGCGTTTTGTACAGGACGACTCGGCAGTCGATATCTCGGAAGAGATAGAGCGCCTGGTCAAGAAGAGCCAGCAGCTGACCAAAGATATCTATGCCAAGCTGACCCCATGGCAAGTATCGCAGATCGCACGCCATCCACAGCGTCCTTACACCATGGACTATGTGAATGAAATTTTCACCGATTTTCATGAATTGCACGGCGATCGCACCTATGCCGATGATTTGTCCATCGTCGGCGGTCTGGCGCGCTTCAAGGGTCAGGCCTGCATGGTGATCGGCCACCAGAAGGGACGCGACACCAAAGAGCGCGCTATGCGCAACTTCGGCATGCCGAAACCGGAAGGCTACCGCAAGGCCATGCGCTTGATGAAGCTGGCCGAAAAATTCAATTTGCCCATTTTTACCTTCGTCGATACGCCGGGCGCATTCCCCGGCATCGATGCGGAAGAGCGCGGCCAGTCCGAAGCGATCGGCCACAATCTGTACGTCATGGCGGAACTGAAAGTGCCGCTGATCGCCACCATCATCGGCGAGGGTGGCTCTGGCGGCGCGCTGGCGATTGCTGTCGGCGACTCCGTGCTGATGCTGCAATACGCGACTTACTCGGTGATTTCGCCGGAAGGCTGTGCCTCGATCCTGTGGAAGACCGCCGACCGTGCGTCCGATGCCGCCGAAGCGCTGGGTCTGACCGCGCATCGCCTGAAAGCCATGGGCCTGATCGACAAGATCGTCAACGAACCGCTGGGCGGCGCTCATCGCGACCCCAAGCAAATGGCGTTTTTGCTCAAGCGCGCGCTGGCCGACACGCTGCGCCAGTTCCAGGGCGTCAAGACCAGGGAACTGCTGGCGGCGCGTCATGAAAAATTGATGAATTACGGCAGATTCAAGGAACTCGATACGCAAGGATGAGCTGCGGCAAGAGCAGACAGAAACAGGCTTGCCGCGCCACCCATCGCCGTTACCGTAGTCAGCAGTCTCCGTTATCGTCATGTCTGTTTTTTCCCCTTCTGTTACTGCGCTCTCCCTTCCACAGGAACTGGCGCGTGTCTTGCAGGCTTTGGCTGCATCGTATACGCATGACAGCAGGTTTGCCGAAGTATTCCCGGCGATGGCCATTGCCTGCAGCGGCGGTCTCGATTCCTCCGTCCTGCTGGATCTTGCCGCGACGTTTGCGCGCGAGCAGGGCGTGCGCCTGTTCGTTTTTCATATTCATCACGGTCTCAGCGCCAATGCCGATGACTGGCAGGAACATTGTCGCCGCGCAGGCGAGCATGTCGGCGCCGTTTTCGATACGCGCAGGATCACGCTGGAGAATGCCGGTAAAAGCGGGATCGAAGAAGCAGCACGCATAGGGCGGTATCGCGCGCTTGGCGATTTGTGCCGCGTGCATGGCGTCACCTTGCTGCTGACTGCGCATCATCAGGATGATCAGGCCGAAACGATCCTGCTGCAACTCTTGCGCGGCTGCGGCGTGGCAGGTATGTCCGGCATGGATCAGGCCAACGCGGCAGCGGATCTGTTCGGCAGTCGCGCGCTGCTGCTGGCGCGTCCGCTGCTGAATGCTTCACGGGCAGCGCTGGAACACTATGCCAAAGCGCACTCACTGTCGTTTGTCGAAGACGAGTCTAACCATGATACGCGCTATGCGCGCAATGCCTTACGCCATCGGATCATGCCGGCGTTGACGGAATTTTTTCCTGGTTTTCAGGAACGTTTCGCGCGTGCGGCGAGCCATGCGCGATTGACGCGAGGCTTGCTGGTCACGCTGGCGCGTCAGGATCTGGCCGCCTGTCTGGAGGGCGAATATCTGAGCGTGCCGCTGTTACGACAACTGGATGTGGACAGGGTCGACAATCTCTTGCGTCACTGGTTGGCCTGGCGTGGTTTGCGCATGCCATCGGCGGCCTGGTTGCTGGAGCTGCGCATGCAATTGCTGGAGGCAAAAGCCGATGCGCAGTTATGCGTCACCCATCCGGATTGTCATATCCGGCGCTATCGCGAGCGCGTGTTTCTGACGCCACGGCGACCGGCGTTTGATGAAGATACACAGCCGCAGGCGTTCGTCTGGCGTGGTGAAGCGCAACGGCACTTCCCGCAGTTTGCCGGCAACCTGTTTTTCGATGTGTCGGATCAGGGATTCGATGCCGCCTGGCTGCGCGAACAGCATTTGTCGCTGCGTCTGCGCCGCGGTGGCGAGCGCGTCAAGCTGGCGTGGAATCGTCCGGGCAGGAGCGTGAAGCACCACTATCAGGCGCTGGACATTCCCGCCTGGGAACGGCCCTATCTGCCGATGGTGTTTGCCGGTGAGCAGATTCTCTACGCCGCCGGGATCGGCATGGATTGCCATGCCCAGGAAGAAACCGGCGACAGCGATAGTGCTGGCGATATCGATAGAAACGGTCGTTGCATCAGTTTGCGATGGCAGTCAGATCTGCGCTGATCATGCCGGCGATAAGATCGGGGTGGCGTATGCAATCGTCATCCCATGAAAAAACGTCTTGCCACATGCATGGCAAGACGTTTGGCTTCATTTCCTGAGATTTGCGTTGCGACCAGTCTGTTCTATTTCCAGACTGGCGCGACGTGCCGGTCTGCTTAATGGGTCTGGGCCGGCATAGCGTCAGTTGCCGGTTTTTCTGCTGGCGCTTCGGCAGCGTGTCCAGTTTTGGATGTGTGTTTTTCTTTCTTGTGTTCGGCAGCGTGTCCAGTCTTGGATGTGTGTTTTTCCTTCTTGTGCTCACCAGCAGCGTGTCCAGTTTTGGGCGCTGGCGTCGTTGCCGCATGTGCAGCGTCTTCAGCGAACGCTGGCAGTGTCAGTGCGGAGAATAGGGCAGCAACGATGATGGACCTGGATTTCATGGTAATTTTCCTTAAAAAGTTGATTGACCTCGGTGTTTTTCGCGCCAGAAATGCCGAAAAACTGTCAGGGCGCTGATACGCTGCTTATTATAAGACCAGTCTGATGTTTGCAGGAAAACTTCAGACTGGTGTGTGTTTTTTCTGGCAACTTCATCTGATCCTGCTGATCAGAACCACGTCTCGAACTGTACGCCGACCGTCGAACCCGTGCGCGCCGCGCCGAACACGCCGGTATTGGACAGCGTGTCACCCGGCGCGGCAGCATCCTGCGCCGCCTTGTTCCAGCGCGCATGCGTATAAAAAAAGCGCAGCTCTGGACGTGACCAGAAACCGCGATCCTTGCCGACCACGATAGCCGTAGTGACCTTGTTCAGGGTGCGGGTAGCACCGTTGTCCGGCTTGACCCGGTCATGACCGAAGTCCAGCACCGCCTTCAGGTGTCGTGTGAGCGCGTAGACCGGACGTGCGCCGAACGACACCCACGTCTGTGATGCCCCGGGCGCGATGTTGCGCTGACAGACTGCGTCGACCATGCCGCTGAAGTCGCGCGTCAGTTGCCAGTCGAGCGCATTGATCACGCGCCAGGCCTTGACGTCCGCCGACTGTGTGAGCGCGCCGGTGCCGATGAGGCCGGCTCCCGGCCCCTTGCCGAACTGTAGTGCGAACTTGTGCTTGCCGCCGAGCAGTGTGGTCTGGATATGCTGCATCGTCGCGGTCCAGCCGGCATGCGTCGGCTGATACGCGCCGTCCGGTATCTGCACGTTGCCGCGCTGCGGGATGAACGACAGCCCGAGCGATAGTTCACCGCGCGGATTGGTATGCATGCCCGACAACTGGAGATCGTGACGAGGCGCGTAATGCGACTGCGCGATTGAGTCCTTGATGAAGAGCGCATAGCTGAGTTTCAGGTTCTGACCGATCTGCAGGTTTTCGATGCCGGCGCCCAGGCCTGCCGGATCCCAGTACGAATAGTCGATCGTATGAATATCGACCTGGCGGTATTTGATGCGGCCGATGAACGCGCGCGCGCCGGGCAGATTCGGGATGTTGCTCAGTTGCAGGTAAGACTGCGGCATGCGCATCGTGCCGGGGGCGTCCGGCGAACCGAAGCCCGGCATGCGGTTGCCGCGGCCATTGTATTCGCCTTGCACCACGCCGGTCAGATTCATCCCGTCGTCAGCGGGATAGAGTTTCTGGACGATTTCGAGGCTGGCGTCGTCATCGCATTCGTTGCCGAAGCGGTATTTGGTGACAGCGCCCGCCAGCTTGTAGCATGCCGGCGAATGTCTTCTGCTGGTCGCGAAACCGTAACGCACATAACCGTGGAATTGTGTCCACTCCGGCTCCGGAATAGGGGTGTCGATTGCGTCGGGACTGGCATCGGAACGCAGTTGCTCCGGGTTGGCCGACGGGGTGGCCTCAGTCTGCGCATGGGAGTCACACATGATCGCCAGACTGACGGTCAGCAAGGTGGTTTTCAGCGGTGTCTTCATGCTGCCTGCTCCATGTCGCTGATACGGTCGAATGTCTGATCATTTGCGTCGAACAGGTAGACATGTTGCGGATCGATCAGCAGTTTCACGCGGTCGCCGACCTGCAGGCGTGAGGTGCCTTCCGCCTTCGCGATCGCGCTCATGCCTGCCTGCAATGACACATGCACGTAGCTGTGTTCGCCGAGGAATTCCGTGTAATCGACTGCGCCGGTCAGCCCCTGTCCGGCATCGTCGATGCCGACGACCCGCGTATGTTCCGGACGCACGCCGAGCGTCAACGGCGCGCCTGCCCACATCTGCTGTCCGGCGCGCGGCAGCACGTCTGCGCATAGCATCTCACCGCTCATCAGCGTCGCACGGCTGCCGCCGGTGTCAACCGCGTCCAGTGTCGCGGGCAGAAAATTCATGTTCGGCGAACCGATGAAACCCGCGACGAAGCGGTTGCGCGGCCGGTGGTACAAGTTCAGCGGGCTGCCGACCTGTGCGATACTGCCATATCTGGTGACGGCATCACCGGTGTTGAGCAGCACGATCTTGTCGGCCAGCGTCATTGCTTCGACCTGATCGTGGGTCACATAGATCACGCTTGCCTTGCCGAACTCGCGATGCAGCCGCGCGAGTTCGATGCGCGTCTGCACGCGCAGCGCAGCGTCGAGGTTGGACAGCGGTTCGTCGAACAGAAACAGTTTCGGCTCGCGCACGATCGCGCGGCCGATCGCGACGCGCTGACGCTGACCGCCCGACAGCTGTTTCGGATAGCGGTCAAGCAATGTATCGAGTTGCAGAATTTCCGCCGCATGCCGCACCTTCGCATTGATCTCGGCGGATTTCAGTTTCGCCAGCCGCAACGCGAACCCCATGTTTTGCGCGACCGTCATGTGCGGATACAGCGCGTAATTCTGGAACACCATCGCGATGCCGCGCGCGGCCGGCGGCACGTCATTCATGAGACGGCCGGCGATGTGCAGTTCGCCATCCGTGATCTCCTCGAGTCCGGCCACCATGCGCAGCAGCGTCGACTTGCCGCAGCCGCTCGGTCCGACGAACACGCAGAACTCGCCGGGCGCGATCTCCAGATTGAAGCGGCTGATGGTGGATCGCGCTCCTCCGTAGGCCTTGTTGATATTGACCAAAGAAATATTCGACATGCTCGTCTCCTTCGTTTGTCGTTATGTTGCTCGTTTGGCGCTTAATCGTAGCTAAAAGCTGCCGCCAGCCGCCGTGCCGTAGATACTGCCCATTTCCCATGCGTGCAGATCGATATCCGCGCTGCCGTTGGCGAATGCCGCCGCCTGTATGCTGCTGCCGAGCGTTGGATAGACGCGTCCCGTCAGGTTCACGCGGTCGTTCGCATAGACTTCAAGCACGCTCGCGTCGAGCAGTACGCGCAGACGCAGCGCTTCTTCGGGCGCCAGGTGCAGATGGGCGTGCTGGTTCTGCCGCTCGGTCTTCGGGTTCAGCGAACTGTGCGCGCGCTCGAGCGTCAGACGCCGGTTGTTCGGGTTGTAGAGGATGCGGGTCGTTTCGAGGCCGTCCGGCGATGTCAGCAGCGCCAGACCGACCGGCAGCGTGTCGCGCAGATTGATGTTCAGCTCGATATCGAGATGGCGGCCCGCGAATCTCGCCTGTTCCGTCCCGCCGATCTGGCGCTGTGTTTCGATCACGGTTTTGCCACGCAGCTTCAGAATCTCATCGACTGGTCTGAGCGTGAGCTGGCCCTGTCCGTTCAGACCGAGCACGCGCGGCACCGTCATCGCGCCTGCCCAGCCGTCCGCGCTCACCAGATCCGCGCTGCGTTGCTCCTCGATCCACGCCCATTGCAGCAGGCGGCCATCCGGCGCGTTGCACGTCAGATGCGCGAATGCGCCGCCATCGCCGTCGAGCACGTCATCGAACTCCGGCACGAAGCGTTCGTTCTCGAAACGTCCGACGAAGTAGTGCGCGCCCATATGCTGCCAGACCGATACCGACAGCATCCACTTATCGCCGATCGGGAAGAAGTTCGGGCATTCCCACATCAGGCCGAGTTGCAGACGCGGCGAGGTGTAGAGTGGATGCAGGTAGCGCCAGTTGCGGCCGTCTTCACTGCGATACAGCAGACATTGGCCGCGTTCGCCGTTCAGCGATGCGCCGACCGCCAGGTACCAGTGTCCATCGTGACGGAACACGTAAGGATCGCGGAATTGGTCGCGCGGCACGTCTGCGGGCGGATCCGGCAGGATCGCGTCGCCAGCCTTGTGCCATGACTGCAGGTCGTCGCTCGTCGCCATGCACTGCATCTGTTGCGCTTCGGTGTAGCCGGTGTAATAAATCGTCGGCTGGCCGTTGACGAGCGCGAAGCTGCCCGAGAAACAGCCGCCCGCATCCGGGCCGTCCGATGGCGCGAGCGCAACGGGTTCGTCGCGCCACTGCACGAGATCGGCGCTGCTCGCGTGTCCCCAGTGGATGTTGCCCCACGTCGGGCTATCCGGGTTGTACTGGTAGTACAGATGATAACGCCTGTCGTGATGGCAGATACCGTTTGGATCGTTCATCCAGTTCATCGGTGGCGTGAAATGGAAGCGCGGACGGTATGGATCCCGAAGATCCCGCATATGCACGGTTTTTGCTGTGTTGCTGCTTTTCATATTCATCATTGACCTTATCAACCCTTGACGCCGCTGCTGGCGACGCTCTGGACGAACCAGCGTTGGAATGCCACGAAAATGGTCAGGACCGGCAGCGTCACGAGCGAGGCGTATGCCATGATCTGCCCCCAGGCCGGCGAACGATTGAAAAATTCCTGAATACCGGGCATCAGCGGGCGCACGCTGCCGCTTTGCACGACCATGATCGGCCACAGATACTGATTCCACATCGCCAGGAACTGCAGGATCGCCACTGTCGCGATCACCGGCTTGGACAGCGGCAGCACGATCTTCCAATAGATCTGGAACGGCGTCGCGCCATCCAGACGTGCGGCTTCGTCGAGTTCGACCGGCAGGTCGCGGAAGAACTGAAAGAACAGGAAAATCGTGAAAGCGTTCGCAACGAAGGGCAGGATCTGCACTGTATACGTGTTGAACATCGATGTGCTGAGGTGTATGCCGCTGAAACCGAAGTCCACGCCCGGGAACTGGCTGACCAGCATCACGAGCGGAATCGCGATCGCCTCGAACGGAATGATCAGGATGGCGATCACGAATGCGAACACTTGCGTCTGTCCAGGCCAGCGCAATCGCGCCAGCGCATACGCGGCCATGCTGTTGACGACGATGCTAGACACCACTGTGACTGACGTGATCACGATCGAATTCATGAGGTAGCGTTGAAAGTTGCCGCGTTCGAATACGTAAGCGTAGTTGTCGAACGTCACCGCGCCGACCGGCAGAAACGCGCGCCACGAGCGCAGATCCGAGAAGATCGCTGTGGTTTCCTTGAAGCTCGATACGAGCATGAACAGCGTCGGCAGCAGGAATATGAGCGCAAACAGTAGCAGCAGCGCGTAGCTGATGCTCTGAGCGAAGCGGCGACGATGCCTGAGGAGGGTGCTCATTGCCGTTTTCCCGCGATCAGGCGCCGCTGCACGAATGCGATGCCAAGAATGAAAAGAAAGAACACCACCGTGATCGTGCTGCCATATGCGATGTTCTGTCTGTGGAATCCGTGATGGACTGCGTGATACATGACGGTCACGGTCGCATCGTCCGGGCCGCCCTGCGTCATCATATCGATCTGCGTGAATAGCGCGAACGCCTGCATCGTCGTCGCGGTCAGGATAAAGATCAGCGTATTGCGCAGGCCCGGCAGCGTCACATGGATGAAGCGCTGCCAGGCGTTCGCGCCGTCGAGGCAGGCGGCTTCGTACAGTTCGCCCGGAATGCTTTGCAGCCCGGCCAGAAAGATGACCATCTGAAACCCCATGCCTTGCCACGCGCTCATGATTACGATCGCGAGCATCGCGATGCCCGGATCGCCGAGCCAGTCGATCGGCGCGATATGGCCGAACGAGACGGCCGCCAGCAGCTGGTTGACGAGGCCGAATTGCCGGTCGTAGAAGAGTGACCAGACAATGCTGATGACGACCATCGAAATCACGACCGGACTGAAAAACACCGCGCGGAAGAACGTGATGCCGTGCAGCTTTTGGTTGATCAGCAGGGCGGTCGCGAGCGCGAGGCCGCACTGTAGCGGCACGACCAGCAGCGCGAATAGCGCGATGTTGGCGAGCGCGCGCCAGAACACAGGATCTTTCGCGGCGAGCAGGTAGCGATGACCGGCGATGTCGCGCGACGCCATTTCCTTGTAACCACGCAAATCCTGGTTTTTGCGTTCGAGCACGCGCAGGCGCGGATACACGGGCTGGCCGTCGTCGTCGCGCACGATCGCGCCGGCATCGTCGCGTTCGGGCGCGACCTTGACGACAGTCATCGCGAGCAGGCGCTCATAGTTGCGCAGTCCGACAAATTCGGTCGGGTTCGGCGACAGCAGCCGTTGATCGGTCAGGCTGAATATCGCGGCCATCACGAACGGCAGCATGACGAACAGCAGCAGGCCGGCCAGAGCCGGCGCGCTTATCAGCATCGCGGTCCATGATTCGCGCCTGTATACCATACGCTTCGTATTCGCCTTAGCGGCAGACAAAGCGGGCGGTGCGTCGCTGGCAGCCTCGAACATCCACATTCCTCCTGCAGACCGTCATGATCCGCCCTTCATTCTCAGAACCTGTTGACGATCTTCTGCGGGGCCGTCCAGTCGCTTTTTCAGGCAGTCTGCTGCGTTGCCAATCCTCGCCGGGCCACCAGCCCGTCTGCGGTTTGCGCCTTGCATCCCATCCTGAAAAAACCACCGGACGACTCCCGATGAGATCGTCAACAGGTTCTCAGAGCTTGAAACCGTAGCCCTTGTTGTCGCGGATATTGCGTTCGATCGAATCGGTCGCGTCATCGAGTGTCGACTGTGCGTCCGCACCCTCGATGATCTTGCGCATCGCCTTCTCGAACGTGCTGGTGATGATCGGGTAGGCCGGCGTCGCCGGGCGCGTCACCGCATAGCGCTGCATGAACTCGAAGTAGAAGCGCAGGCTGCCGCCCGGGCGGTAATCAGTCGTCAGATCCGCTGCGGCCTGCGTGGTCGGCGGCACCTTCATCCGGTCGACATTCTTCGCGACCCGCTGCGGCTGCATGATGTAGTTGATGAATGCTACCGCACCGTCCAGCGCCGGACACGTTGCGCTGATCCCGTACTGCCACGATGCGGCACCTGTCTTTGGACCGTGCCCGAAATCCGGCGGTGGCAATACGAGCAGGTCGTCCTTCCATTTCGCCTTGGCATCCGCGTAATTCCAGTTGCCTGAATAATCGAGCGGCACACGGCCGAGCAGGAACGACTTGTCGTCGATCGGGCGCTTGTTCGCGTAGCCCTTCCTGAACAGACCCTGAAACCAGCGGCCGAATGCGACGGCCGGTTTGCCATTGAGCACATCGCTCGCATGCGTCATCGTTTTGCGATCGATCAGGTCGCCGCCGAAGCTTTGCAGCCACGGCGAATAGGCGTATGTCCACCACTCGCTGTCAGCATTGTTGCGCAGGTCGATCACGTACTCGTAGCCAGGCAGCTTTTTGAGTTTCGCGAGCGTATCGTCGAATTCAGCGAGCGTCCACGGTTTATCGATGGTCGGGATGCGTGCGCCGACTGCGGCCAGCGCCGACTTGCGCGCGAAGATGCCGAGCGATGCGTCGTATGGGCCGACCGAATACAGCACACCCTTGTATTCGCCTTTGCCGCCTGCCATCAAGGTTGACAGAACATTCGGATCGAGCAGGCCGTCGAGCGGACGCAGATAGCCGGCCCATGCAAGATTCGGCACGGTTGGCGCGTCGAGATCCAGCAGGCAGGGTAATTTCTTCGCGACTGCGGCGGCGGTCACAGACTGGGTGTGCGAGCCTTTGGGTATGTTTTCGTAAACGACGCGATATTTGTTTTGTGAGCGGTTGAAGTTTTCGATCTGCTCTTTGGTGAGGACCACTTCGATGTCACCACTCTCGTGACGCCACAGCGATATGTCGATGGGTGCGGCGACGGCACCGGATACCGTGAACAGCGCGGCGGCAGTGCATCTGCTCCTGAAACGGTGCATGGTCTCCTCCGTTTTATAGTCATTTTTTGTCAGCCTTGTCCCATACTTCGCATCACGCAATACATCATGGATGGAACAAGCCGGATGCTCTTCAAGTAATTCGAATTACTATATGGCCGAATGGTAGGATTCGCATGTGAAGTTGTCAAGCTGTGATGGAAAGCTTCAACGGCGCGACCGAATTGCGTTCCACCAGTGGGCACGTCAGCAGCATGTGCGCGGCGGGCGCCGGTGTATTGCTGAACAGCCTATCGACGCCCCAGCGCCCCATCTCGTAGTGGGGCAACTGCATGGTGGTTAGCGTTGGCAGCAGGTGGGCGGCAATGATTTCCTGATTGTCGAAGCCAATGATGGACACGTCATCGGGTACGCGCAGCCCGAGCGTCTGCAACGCGGTATACGCGCCCATTGCGAGCCGGTCGTTGAAGCAGAACAGTGCGCTTGGGCGGTCGGGCTGCCGCATCAGCGTCATCGCTCCCCGGAAGCCTGCTTCCTGATCGCCGGTGAACGCAACCACACGATCGTCCCGGAACGGCAGGCCGGCTTCTGCGAGCGCGCGCCGATAGCCGGCCAGCCGGCCTCGCGTCGCCGGAATCGATTCGTCCTTGGTCAGAAAGCCGATATCGCGATGCCCGCGCTCGAGCAGATAGCATGTCGCATCGTAGCCGCCCTGTTTTTCATCGGGCACCACCGCGGGCGCCGACGCGTCAGCGCTGTAACAGTTCACCAGCGCCACCGGCATGTCGCCGAGTATGGGCGGTAGCGCGATCTCGTGGTGAAACATTGTCGCGAACAGCAGCCCATCGACCTGATGCTTCAGCAGCGTTTCGACTGCCTTGATCTCCATATCCGCATGGCAATCGGTGTTGACGAGCGTCAGGATGCGGCTGTATCGCCAGGCGGCATCCTGCATGCCGCGGATGATGAGACCTGCATACGGTGTGGTGGCGATTTCGTCTGTCACGAGTCCGATGAGGTTGGACTTGCCGAGCCGCAGCGCCTGCGCCATCACGTTTTCGCGATAGCCGAGATCGGCTGCCGCTTGACGGATTCGCTTGCGCGTCTCGTGCGGGATATTCACGTCGGTCCGGTTATTCAGCACAAACGATACGGTGGTTTGCGACACGCCAGCCGCTTTCGCGACATCGGTCATTGTTGGACGCGGCACGCGGGAGTCGGCGGTTCGGGTAGTCATGGGATTTGCGCGCGGAGGCTGGCGTTTCAGGATTCAAATAAAAAAGATAGGATAATAATGCGGATGACATGGGGATGACGAAAAATGCGTTCTGGAAAAAAACCAGCATGTCGAGTTCAATGAAAAATGGAGTATGGTCATGGCGATCAACTGGATTGCGGCTTTCAAACTGATACCGTGGTCGGATGTCGTGCAGGCGACGCCAACGATCGTGCGTGGCGCCAGAGATTTGTGGATGCGCACCAGAAAGGCCGACGCCAGGTCCGCCAGGGACGGCGCAGCAGGGCAAGGGCAGATCGAGGCCGATGGCATCGAGCATCTCGTGCAGCGCGTCACCCAACTGGAATCTGGGCAGCTGGAAGCGTTAGCCTTGATCGACACGCTGGCCGGGCAGAGCGCCCAACTGGTGGTGGCGCTGGATAATCTGCGCATGCGGATGAGGGTGTTGCGTGCCGTGTGCGTGCTGCTGGCGTTGAGCAGTGTCGTATCATGGCTGCGCTAGTCGGCGTCAGCAAAAATTGCGCAGCCGTATTAGTATTACCACGGCCCGGCATCCGCATCGCCATTTTCCCGATGAGGCGTGTCATCACGACACCCGCGCGACGGCTGCCGCCACTTCTCTTCTGCCGTTTTGAAAGAAAGGATTCATCATGCTGACCTCTCATTCCCACGGTTATGCCGCAAAAACCGCACAATCCGCACTGGCGCCTCATACGTTCGAACGGCGCGAACCCGGCGCGCACGATGTGCGGATCGACATCATGTATTGCGGCGTTTGCCATTCCGACCTGCACACCGCCCGTAACGAATGGCAGAACACGATTTACCCGGTCGTGCCCGGTCACGAAATCATCGGCCGCGTCAGCAAGGTCGGCTCCCATGTGACGCAATTCAAGCTAGGCCAGATGGTCGGCGTCGGCTGCATGGTCGATTCCTGCCAGTCTTGTGCCAGTTGCGCCGAAGGTCTGGAGCAGTATTGCGAGAACGGTTTTGTTGGCACTTACAACGGTGCAGAAAAGCATATCGGCGGCGTGACCTACGGCGGTTATGCCAATAATATCGTGGTCAATGAGAAATTCGTTTTGCGCGTGTCCGACAAACTCGATCCTGCCGCCGCCGCGCCCTTGCTGTGCGCTGGCATCACGACCTATTCGCCGCTGCGTCACTGGAAGGTCGGCAAGGGGCACAAGGTCGGCATCGTCGGGCTGGGCGGCCTCGGTCATATGGGCGTCAAGATTGCGCATGCGATGGGCGCGCGCGTGGTGCTCTTCACGACATCGCCGGACAAGAAGCAAGATGCCTTGAAGCTGGGCGCCGATGAAGTCGTCATTTCCACAGATCCGGCGCAAATGGCGCAGCATCAGAACAGCTTCGACTTCATTCTCAACACCGTGGCGGCGCCGCATGATCTCGATGCTTTCCTGGTGCTGCTCAAGCGCGAAGGCACCATGACGCTGGTCGGGGCGCCGGCCACGCCGCATCCTTCGCCGCGAGTGTTCAACCTGATCTTCAAACGCCGTCGCCTGGCCGGCTCGCTGATCGGCGGCATCAAGGAAACGCAGGAAATGCTGGACTTCTGCGCCGAGCATGGCATCACCTCCGACATCGAGCTGATCAGGATTCAGGACATCAACACGGCTTACGAGCGCATGCTCAACAGCGATGTCAAATACCGTTTTGTGATCGACATGGCTTCGCTGGCGGCCTAAGAATGTGTTGACGATCAGAGCCAGCCAGGAAAACGAGTTGAATGGACTGCAAAATGGACCACTTTATGCGTAGTGAGGCAATACAATTACATATCAATTGAGTCAATCGGCGTCCGCCGACTGACTCACTCACTACCAGAAGGACCGTGATCCCCGAGTTCGGCGAACCTGGCCGCCATCGTCGGGTTGCCCCGGGTCAGTTTCTTGAGCGTCACGTCCTGCGCCTTGTCGTTCGCAAGACGCAGGTTCCGGTCGGTGCCGAGCAGGGCCTCTTTCGTCTTCTGCAGGTGCTCGATCGACTTGTCGATCTCATCGATCGCTGTCTGGAAGCGCCTGGAGGCGAGATCGTAGTTTTTTGCGAATGCGCTCTTGAAAGTTTCTAGTTCTGTTTCGAAATTCGTGATGTCGATGTTCTGTGCCTTCACGAGCGCCAGTTCTGATTTGTACTTGAGCGAGTGCATCGCCGCGTTGCGCAGCAGCGTAATGATAGTGATGAAGAACTGCGGCCGGACGACGTACATCTTCGGGTAGCGGTGAAACACGTCGACGATTCCGGTGTTGTAGAGTTCGCTGTCGGGTTCGAGCAGGGAGACCAGCACCGCATACTCGCATCCCTTCTCGGTGCGATCCTTGTCGAGTTCCTTCAGAAAATCCTCGTTTCTGTTCTTCGTCGCGGTACGCTCGCTCTCATTCTTCATTTCGAACATGATAGAGACGATCTCCGTGCCTGCTTCATCTGCGTCGCGGAAGAGGTAGTCGCCTTTGCTGCCGGTCCGCGCGTCATTGTCCTTCTCGAAATAGGCCCTTGGAAACGCCGTCGCCCGAATACGGTTGAATTCGGTCTCGCAATGCTGTTCGAGGGTTTCGCCGATCATCTTGGTCGACAGACGGGCCTTCATGTCCCGCAGGCGTTCGATCGCGTCATCGCGATCCTTGATCTGCGTCTCGTACTTATCCTTGAGCGACTGTTCCGCGAGCTGCTTCTCGAGCTTCGCTTGCGTGAGGCCGTTTTTCAGTTCGTCGCGCTCTTTCTCGACCATGTTGACTGCCTCGGCGACCGCGAGTTTTCGCGCGATCTCACCGGCGTCGAGTTTCGCTCTCAGTTCCTGGATTTCAGCATCCCTGGCTGCGGCAGTTTTCTGCATGTCGCCGGCGACCTTCATCTGGGCGAGTTCGACGGCATTCCTCTTGTCCCGTTCGGCCAGTTCGAGCCGCTCGTGCAATTGCTTGTCGAACTCGCTGTTGCGAACCTGCTTCAGGATGTTCGCGTAGCCGGCCTCGTCGACCTTGAATGCCTTCCCGCAGTGCGGGCAGATGATGTCATGCATGTCTATGCGCTCCTGATCTCACTCAATTTCTGTGGATCCAGTAGTCTACAGGAAGGGCTACAATGTGCCACGCGGGAACATCGTCGGCCTGCGCCTGGAGCGTAGCGGTGCGGCTGCGTTGAAGAGGGAGGATGACCATGCCGGAACATCGGTTCAAGCACAGCGTTGGCAGCGCCAGCCATGTTTTTCGCGACCTGAAGGAGTTGATGGCCAAGGCTTCGCCGGCACGCTCGGGCGACATGCTGGCCGGGGTGGCAGCGGCCACTGC
>JBAPMF010000102.1:0-6470 GCA_049278475.1 Herbaspirillum sp.
CTGGCTGCGTTGTGTTAGCGGCTCTAAATTGTGAATTGTGTATTGCTGGTAGCGAGTGATGGTTTACACACAGAAAATCATCACTCGATGCAAATGTTGTGAAAATAGCGATGGTCCATATTGCCAGGATCAGGAATTTGTTGCATCATTTTTTCCGCTGAATCCACTACAGATCGACTCATGTCTTTTGCCCGCGTCCGCTTTTATTATTTTTACTTTAGCTATTCCCAGCCCCACGGCGGTGAAAAGCGGTAAGTCTTCGTCAGCAGAGACCAGACCGGATTTCCAGAAAACCGCCAATGATGGCGGTTTTTTTTATCCATCTGGATTTTCCAGATCCCACATTGCAATCAGGGGAAAAAATGCCGCGCACCGATGATCTACGCATCAAGGAAATCAAGGAACTCATACCGCCTTCGCACCTGATCCGCGAGTTCGGCAGCAGCGCAAAAGCCGGGAACACAACGGCAGCATGCCGCACGGCGCTGCATCGTATCTTGCACGGCCAGGACGACCGCGTCATGGTCGTGATCGGCCCATGCTCCATCCATGACGTCAAAGCCGCGATGGAATATGCGCGCCGTCTGGCAGTCGAGCGCGAGCGCTTTGCGGACGAGCTGGAAATCATCATGCGCGTTTATTTCGAAAAGCCGCGCACTATCGTCGGCTGGAAGGGGCTGATCAACGACCCTGGCATGGACAACAGTTTCCGTATCAACGATGGTCTACGCATTGCACGCGAACTGCTGCTCGACATCAATGAACTGGGCCTGCCCGCTGGTACCGAATTTCTCGACATGATCAGCCCGCAATACGTCGCCGACCTGATCAGCTGGGGCGCCATCGGCGCGCGCACCACCGAGTCGCAGGTCCACCGCGAACTAGCTTCCGGCCTGTCATACCCGGTCGGTTTCAAGAATGGCACCGACGGCAACATCAAGATCGCTGTCGATGCCATCAAAGCCGCATCGCAGCCGCATCATTTCCTGTCGGTCACCAAGGGCGGCCATTCGGCCATCGTCTCGACCATCGGTAATGCAGACTGTCACATCATCCTGCGCGGCGGCAAAGTGCCGAACTACGACGCCGCCAGCGTGACGGCTGCCTGCAAGGACATCGCCGCCGCCGGCCTGACGCCGCACCTGATGATCGACGCCTCGCACGCCAACAGCGCCAAAAAACCGGAAAATCAAATCCCGGTGTGCGCCGACATCGCCCGCCAGATCACCGGCGGCGACACTCGCATCGTCGGCGTGATGGTCGAATCGCATCTGGTCGCCGGTCGTCAGGATCCGGCGCCGGGCAAAGAACTGATCTACGGCCAGTCGATCACCGACGGCTGCATCGGCTGGAAAGAAAGCCTGGCCGTGCTGCGAGGTTTGGCGGACGCAGTCAGGCAACGCCGTCTGATCGACGCGCAAGGCACATCCACGGATTTACGGTACTGTCTTGACGCATGAAAAACATCCTCCCGGCCTCCACGACATGCAGAACGCCGACGAGCCGGATCAGCGCTGTGGGGTATCGAGCAGTTGCAAATACCGTTCGATCTCAAACACATGCGGGTCGTCCTGGCCCAGTCTGCGCAACGCCGCGGCCAGCGCGAACAGATAATCCGCATTGCGGCCGCTTGCGCCTTTCGCAGCAGCAATCTGGCGCGCGATTTCCTGTTCTGAAGCCGGGCCGAGGAAGGCGACATTCTCCTCGGGAGCGATATAGATCGATCCTGCGGCGCTGCTGCCGTCCTCGAACAAAATATCACCAGACAGGCGCAGATAGCCGTTCTTTTCCCGATGGTCAAGATGATCGAAGACCTCGGGCACGATCAGGTAAGCCATACCCGCGCAGGTCGCGCCCTCGTCCGCGATCAGCGTTACCACGCGACCGGGCGCCTGCACGGTGGCCACGGTGATCGTGCGAGCCTTGCCAGAAGCGCCGGCTCCAGCCAGCGATGTGCGCCAGACGACGTTCGATGAACGGAAAATCCGCTTTGAAGATCAGCGAACCGTATCCGAACAGCCAGACGCTGTCATGTCGGTCGGACCTGGTCATGACTTTGTTGCGTGCGATGGTGTCGTCGGACATGTGCTCGATGGAGGCAGATGAAGAGAGAGTCGCTGAAATTATAAGGCGGGTGCGGCGATGTCGACGCGTACCGGTCACGATGCGAACTTCACTGCGGTAACATTGGCCTTTATCATTTGCATTCACAGGCATTTTTGCAAGGAGAAAACATGACGGATAGAAGGCGTTTCCTCGCCATGACTGCAACGGCCCTGACCGCTTGCGTCACAGGAGCATGGGCGGCGGAGACGGAAAAATCCAAGGAGTCGTCCCCGGTCGTTTCCCGCTTGAACAAGTTGGAAGCCGGCGTCAACGGACGTCTCGGTGTGGAAATTCTCGACACCGGCAGCGGCAGGCGCTGGGGCTATCGCGCCGATGAGCGTTTTCCGATGTGCAGCACCTTCAAATTCCTGGCCGTGTCGGCTGTCCTGCAGCGCGTTGACGCTGGCGCAGAGCAGCCCGACCGTCGCATCGTCTACAGCGCCGACATGCTCGTGCCGTATTCGCCCACGACCGGCAAGCATGTCGGTGGCGATGGCCTGTCGCTGGCGCAAATCTGCGAAGCCGCCATGACCCTGAGCGACAACACCGCCGCCAATCTGATTCTGAGCAGTCTGGGTGGTCTGGAGCCATTGAACGATTTCATCAAATCGCTAGGCGACGATCTGACGCGGGTCGATCGTTTCGAACCTGAACTCAATACCGCGCTCCCCGGCGATGCGCGCGACACCACGACACCGGCGGCGATGACCGGCAATCTGCAAAAGATTTTGCTGGGCAATGCCTTGTCTGCGGCTTCACGCCAGCAGATCGCGGCATGGATGGCTGCTAACAAAACCGGGGACCACCGTGTGCGCGCCGGCATGCCGCCGGGCTGGAAGGTCGGCGACAAGACGGGTTCCGGCGCTTACGGCACCACCAACACGATCGCCATCATCTGGCCGCCGCAAGGCAAACCTTTGTTGACATCCGTCTACCTGACCACAACCAGGGCGCCGGAAGACCAGCGCAACACCGTGCTGGCCGACATCGGCAGGCTGATTGTCGATGGCTTGAATCGATAGACGGCTCTCAAGCGAGGGCTCTTTCTCGCTCTTGTCGCCTACGATTTGCCGTTGCGCGATTGCAGGTGCATTCGCCATAACCGAGTTGCACACGACGCGTGTCCGGCCTCCCCTCTCACCGAAACGAGTTGATCCATGATTCTGCACACGCAGCCGACGAACTCGTTTTCGGCGCATTGACCAATCAGAGCGATCCCGGTTCGATCAGACCGTCAAGGTTGAACAGCGACTTGAGCGCATATTCCAGCCGACGCGCGTCGGTAAACTGCCGCCGCAACTCGCGGCGCTGATGCGCACCAACGTCAACGTGCAGGAACTGGTCGTCAAGGCGGTGTTGAACCAGAATCGCGAACATGTGTATCATGCGGCCATGATGGATCTCCATACTGCGGCCGTGCTTGATCTCGAGCAGATCCGCGCGATGGTAGACGAGTTGCTGCGCGCGCACGCCGACTACCTGCCCGCCTGGCTGCATCGCTGAAACCGGTTTCATGACGATTGCGCATAAAAACAAAACCCTGACCGCCTTCCTCGCAGCCATTTCCGGCAGCATCGGCATGCATCGTTTCTATTTATATGGCCGCAAAGACCTGTTCGGCTGGCTGCATGCCGCCAGCTTGCCGGTTTCGGCGCTGCTCATCGCGCTTTTCAGCCATATCCAGCCTTTATTCGCGGGGATGCTGTTTGTGTTGTCGGTGTTGTGCGCTTTCCTCGAAACACTGTGCATCGGGCTGACTTCCGATGAACAATGGGATGCCAGACACAATCCCGCCTCCGGCAGAAAATCCGGATCGCACTGGATCTTGGCATTGATACTGGTATTGACGCTGGGCGTCGGCGCCATGGCGCTGATCGCCCTGCTGGCGCGCAGCTTCGATCTGCTGTTTACCGGCGGCGCTTACGGCTGAAGCGCCATCCGGTCAATTCAGAACTGATCTTCCGTCAACGCCAGCACACCAGCGCTTCCTTCGACGATCGAAGTGCGCAGCGACGACGCCTGAGTCAGCACATGATCGGCGTAAAAGCGCGCGGTAGCGATTTTGGCCTCGTAGAACTGCGCGTCGCCCTCGCCCGCCCTGAGCCGGCCGACCGCAACCAGCGCAGCGCGCGCCATCTGCCAGCCGCCCAGCACCACACCTGCCAGCTTCAGATAAAGCACACTGCCGGAAAAAACCGCCTTGATGTCGGAGCTGATGCCGGTCACGACGTAATCCACGACCTCTTCCAGCGCGCGCGATCCATCGACCAGGCGCTTACAGATGACTTGCAGATCATCCCCATGGTCGCCGGAAACAGCACCCAGCGCCGCTTCGGTCTTGCGTATCTGCGCAATGATGCCTCTGGCGACCGCACCGCCGTCGCGCGCAGTTTTACGTCCGACCAAGTCATTGGCTTGGATCGCGGTAGTACCTTCGTAAATACTCAGAATGCGCGCATCGCGATAATACTGCGCGACGCCGGTTTCTTCGATGAAACCCATGCTGCCATGCACTTGCACGCCGGTCGAAGCGACATCGCCGCTTCCACCTGCGCACGCATCGACATCAGCATGCGACGCACATCCGGCTGGTGGATGATGGTCACCGCGCCCGCCGCCGATCCGGCGAGATCGCGGGATTGCACACGTTCCCTGGCATACGCCACAGCCTTTTGGCAGGCGCGTTCCGCCACGCTGATACCCTGAATGCCGACGGCAAAGCGCGCGGCATTCATCATGATGAACATGTATTCGAGGCCGCGATGTTCTTCACCAACCAGCATGCCAATGGCGCCGCCATGATCGCCAAACCGCAACACCGCAGTCGGACTTGGCCTTGATGCCGAGCTTGTGTTCGATAGACACGCAATGCACGTCGTTGCGCTCACCAAGCGAACCGTCCGGCTCGACCAGAAACTTCGGCACGACGAACAGTGAAACGCCTTTCACGCCTTCCGGCGCGTCCGGCGTGCGCGCCAGCACCAGATGGACGATGTTCTCAGCCATGTCGTGTTCGCCATAAGTGATGAAAATCTTGCTGCCCGACAATCTGTAGCTGCCATCATTCTGCAGTACAGCGCGCGTACATATCAGCGCTAGGTCGGACCCGGCCTGCGGCTCGGTCAGATTCATCGTGCCGGTCCATCTGCCGGAGATGAGATTCACCAGATAGGTATTTTTCTGCGCATCGCTGCCGGCAATCATCAGCGCTTCGATGGCGCCATCCGTGAGCAGCGGACACAAGGCAAATGACAGGCTGGCGGCATTGAGCATTTCGATGCAAGGCGTCGCCACCAGCCTGGGCAGACCCTGGCCGCCAAACGCCACGGGATGCCGCACGCCCTGCCAGCCGGCAGCGCAGAATTTTCTGAAAGCTTCTTTGAAACCCTTGCTGGTCGTGACCTTGCCATCGCTCCAGAAACTCGGTTCCTGGTCGGCGGCATGATTGAGCGGCGCCACCACTTCGCTGCAAAATCTGGCGTTTTCTTCGAGAATGGCTGCCACGATTTCGGGCCTTGCGTCTTCGCAATGCGGCAAAGCACTCACCTCCGGCAACCCTGCCAGTTCGTTCAACACGAACAGCATATCCTTCAAAGGCGCGACGTAGCCCATTTCCAGTTCCTGATTGCATCGACGCACGCAATCTTCCGTCGCGTTCAGCGCCTCCAGATCGATACGGCTCAGTCTTTTGACAGAGCCGTTGGCTTTCTGATACTCAATCCAGTTGCTTGACCAGTTCAGGCACGATGTCGAACAGGTCGCCGACGATGCCATAGTCCGCCACCGAAAAAATCGGTGCTTCTTCATCCTTGTTGATCGCCACGATCACCCTGGAATCCTTCATACCGGCCAGATGCTGGATCGCACCGGAAATGCCGACAGCGATATACAACGCAGGCGCGACGATCTTGCCGGTTTGGCCGACCTGCCAGTCATTTGGCACATAGCCCGCATCCACCGCCGCGCGCGAAGCGCCCATGGCGGCGTTGAGTTTGTCGGCCAGCGCTTCCAGTATCTTGAAGTTTTCTGATGATCCCATGCCACGACCGCCGGCAACAACGATCCTGGCGGCGGTCAATTCGGGGCGGTCGGATCTGGCCATTTCGCGCGACACGAAACTGGACTTGCCGGTATCGGCCACGGCCGCGATGCTTTCCACCGTGGCATTGCCGCCGCCGGCGGCGGCGTCGAAACCAGTGGTGCGCACGGTAATGACCTTGATACCGTCAGTCGACTGCACGGTGGCGATGGCATTGCCGGCGTAGATCGGGCGCTCGAAGGTGTCCGGGCTGTCAACCCTGATGATGTCGGAAATCTGTGCGACGTCCAGTCTGGCGGCAACGCGCGGCAGGATATTTTTGCCA
>JBAPMF010000103.1:0-9882 GCA_049278475.1 Herbaspirillum sp.
TGCGGTTGGCACCATGGTCGTGTCGGGGCTGTTGCTCCAGCCAGACGCGAACTTCATGATAAGCACGTTCATCTTCGTGATGCTGTCATTTGTCGGCTACCTGTTTACAGAGAAACGCTTTCCATGAAATCGGGCCGATGAGTGAACTGCGGAATGCGCCCTGGGAACGTGTCCTCGACCTCCTCCAGGGCCGAAAAAATAATTATCGCTCTGAGCGCGACCCTGATTTATCCAGTCTGGCCGCGTGTTCGCGCGTAGTATGGAAAGTGACTTCCGGCCAGCGTTCCTGCACCAGGCGCAGGTTCACGCCCGAGGTCGCCAGATAGGCCAGATTGCCGGCGGCATCGCGCGCCAGATGGTGGCCAGCGGAAGATTTTTCGAAATCGGCCAGCATCTTCCGGTCGTCACAGCTGACCCAGCGCGCGTTGCTGATACTGCTGCCTTCGAACACGGCATCGACACCGTATTCATTGAGCAGACGGCTCGCGACGACCTCAAACTGCAATACGCCGACCGCGCCCAGCACCAGGTCGCTGTTGTTGACCGGCCTGAAAACCTGCACCGCGCCTTCTTCACCGAGCTGCTGCAAGCCCTTGTGCAATTGCTTGATCTTGAGCGGATTACGGATGCGCGCCACGCGAAAGAAATCCGGCGCAAAATAAGGGATGCCGGTGAATTGCAGCAGTTCGCCTTCGGAGAAGCTGTCGCCGATCTGCATGTTGCCGTGGTTGGGCAAACCGATGATGTCACCGGCGTAAGCCTCTTCCACCTGCCCGCGGCTCGACGCCATGAAGCTCACCACCACAGATGCCTTGATGTCACGGTTCAAGCGCAGATGCTTGAGCTTCATGCCGCGCTCGAAACGGCCCGAGCACACGCGCAGGAAGGCGATGCGATCGCGGTGCGCCGGGTCCATATTCGCCTGTATCTTGAACACGAAGCCCGAGAACGGCGTTTCGGCCGGCGCCACACTGCGTATGGTAGCGTCGCGCGCGCCCGGACCGGGAGCCCAGTCGAGCAGTGCGTCAAGAATCTCGCGCACGCCGAAGTTGTTGATCGCGGAACCGAAAAACACCGGCGTCTGGATACCCGCCAGAAAATCGTCCAGATTGAATCGATGCGAAGCGCCATGCACCAGTTCGACTTCCATCCTGAGCTGTTCGATTTCCAGCGGGAATATCTCGGCCAGTCTGGGGCTGTCGATGCCCTGGATGATGTCGACGCTGCCGTCGGCGCGCTCTTCACCCGCCTTGAACAGCATGATTTCATCGCGCAGCAAGTGATACACACCACGGAAATTCCTGCCGATGCCGATCGGCCAGGTCACCGGCGCGCATTGAATCTTCAGCACTGATTCCAGCTCGTCGAGCAATTCCAGCGGATCGCGGGTTTCGCGGTCCATCTTGTTCATGAAGGTGATGATCGGCGTGTCGCGCATGCGGCAGACATCGAGCAGCTTGATGGTCTGCTCTTCCACGCCCTTGACGGCATCGATCACCATCAGCGCCGAGTCGACTGCCGTCAGCACGCGGTAGGTGTCTTCCGAAAAATCCTGGTGGCCAGGCGTATCGAGCAGATTGACGACATGATCGCGATACTCGAACTGCATGACCGAACTGGCCACCGAGATACCGCGCTGTTTTTCGATTTCCATCCAGTCGGAGGTCGCATGGCGACTGCTCTTGCGCGCCTTGACGGTGCCCGCCAGCTGGATCGCACCCGAGAACAGCAACAGCTTTTCGGTCAGCGTGGTTTTCCCTGCATCTGGGTGAGAGATGATGCCGAACGTGCGGCGGCGCGCCGCTTCACGCGCAATCGATCCGGACGGGACTTTGCCGCGTGAGTCGGCATCTTCATTCGCGGAATCAGGGGTAAAGTCTTGCATCGTACATCTGTGAGTCGTAAAGGATCATAGCCATCGATCAGGGATGTGACGGAAACGAAAAAGGGCTGGAAAATCCAACCCTTCGCCTCTCTGTTTCCCGGCATGAATGATGCCCGGAGACATCCTGGGAGCCGGGATTATAGCGTATTCCAGGTCCGATTCCGTGTTCGGGGCAAGGATGCGAAAGAAGAAACCTTGAAGAAAATATTGACCGCATGCCGATGTCTGGATATCATCTCGTTTTCCGGAGTGTAGCGCAGCCCGGTAGCGCACCTGGTTTGGGACCAGGGGGTCCAAGGTTCGAATCCTTGTACTCCGACCACACATGAACGGGCTGTCGCAAGACAGCCCGTTTTCGTTGCTGAAGACGATGTCGGACGCGGCGCTTCATGCCTGACTCATCGAATCATCTGCCCTTAGCTCAACCGGATAGAGCAATGGCCTTCTAAGCCATAGGTTAGGGGTTCGATTCCCTTAGGGCAGACCACTTCTTCCGGTCGATTCCAGTCCCACACACATTCGAGGTTCCAGCGGACTCTCTTACAGCCAGCCTACCCGCCTCAAGCGGAAATACAGCCAGGCGCAGGAAGCGGCGATCGACGCCAGAACCGCCGGATAACTCCAGTACCACTCCAGCTCGGGCATGTACTTGAAGTTCATCCCGTACAGGCTGAATACCATCGTCGGGATCGCCAGAATGCCGCCCCAGCCTGCCAGGGATTTCACCACTTCATTCTGGCGAATGCTGATCTGCGCCAGATCAATCTGCATCGCCGCCGCCACCATATCGCGCAAGCGGTCGCCGGTCTCGACCAAATGTGCTACATGGTCGCAAATGTCACGGAAATAAACCTTGCCGTCTTTGGTGATGAGATTTTCATGAAAACGCAGCAGCTGCGAGCAGACATCCAGCAAGGGAAAGACCGCCGAGCGGATCTTGATCAGCTGGCGTTTCAGCCGATACAAATCCTGCAAATGCGCGCGCTCGGAATCGCGCCCGAACAACTCCTCCTCGAACCTGTCAAAACGCGCTTCAAGATCATCCATGATGGGGCGATAATGATCGACCACGAAATCCATGATCGCATACAGCACGTAGCCGGGACCGCGCGCCAGGCGTTCCGGCAGGCTTTCGCAGCGTTCGCGCACCCTGGCATAGCTGTGCGATGCGCCATGCCGCACCGACACCACGAAGCGGGCGCCGACGAAAATATGGGTCTCGCCGAATTGCACGCTCCCCTCGACGGCCTGGGCCGTTTGCAGCACCACGAACAAGGTGTCGCCGTACTCTTCGATCTTGGGCCGCTGATGCGCGGCATAGGCATCCTCGACCGCCAGTTCATGCAGCCTGAATTCTTCCTTGATCTGCCGCATCAGCTCGACGCTGGGTTCGAACAGGCCGACCCAAACGAAGGTGTTGTCTTCCTCGAGTGCATCGCTGATTTCTCCGATGCTGACATCACGCAGCTTGCGGCCGTTCTTATAGACCGTGCAGTTAACGAACATGTTGGCGTCGATCATGCTTTCCTCCTGTTCCTGTCGATCAGCAGCGATCATGTCGATTTGGCGGCGGCATTGCGTCCGGCCAGTGCGGCGCCGGCATTGGCAGGCAGGCGCATGAGCAAGGGAATCGAACAGGCGGACGCTGCCGCAACCGTCAGAAAGGCCGGCCAGAAATCCTGCGCCATCAGCGTCGTATGGCCTTGCGCATGACTGGACATCTCCAGTGCGAAGCCGCCCAGTACCACTCCCATGCCGACCGATAGCTGCTGCGCCACGCTGGCGATACTGGTCGCCTGACTCAACTTGCGCGTGTCGACATCGGCATAGGAAATCGCATTGAGGCTGGTGAACTGCAACGAACGGAAACAGCCGCCGGCCAGTAGCACGATCAGTATCACCGCATACGGCGTGGTCTGGGTAAACAAGCCGATGGCCGCCAGCGAAATGACGCCGCAGGTGCCGTTGACGATCAGCACGCGGCGAAAACCGTAACGCTCGAGGAGACGGGCGGCGATGGTTTTCATGAACAGGGCGCCGACCGCCGACGCGCAGGTCAGCAGGCCGGAATGAAAAGCGCTGAAACCAAAGCCGAGTTGCAGCATCAGCGGCAGCAGAAAGGGAACCGCCCCGATACCCATACGAAACAGTGAGCCGCCGCCGACGCCGGCCAGCAAGGTCGTGATCTTCAGCAGATCGAGATCGATCAGCGGATGGGCGGCCCGGCGCGCATGCCACACATACGCCGCCAGCGACAATGCGCCAAGCGCCGCGCACGCCAGCGACACCACACCCGGCACCAGATGCCGCCCGGCGCTCGCCAGTCCCATCATCAGCAACGAACAGCCCAGCGCCGACAGGATGAACCCCGGCCAGTCCAGCGGCGCGACCTGCGCTTCTTTGATGTTTTCAATGAAGCGTGTAGCCAGATACAGGCCGAGCACGCTGATCGGAATATTGATGAAAAAAATCCAGCGCCAGTGAAAATACGTGGTGATGAAGCCGCCCAGCGGCGGCCCCAGCACTGGCCCGAACAGCGCCGGAATCGTCAGGTAGCCGAGCGCCTTGACCAGATCGGCCTTATCGACGCTGCGCAGGATCACCAGCCGTCCGACCGGCACCATCATGGCACCGCCGATACCCTGGAAAAAACGCGCAGTGACGAACTCCGGCAAGGTATGGGAAATACCGCAAAAAATGGAACCCGCAATGAACACGCAGATCGCCGCACGGAAAATCGTCAGCGCGCCGAAGCGGTCCGCCATCCAGCCGCTGATCGGAATGAATACCGCCAGACTGACCAGATACGAGGTCAGCGCCAGCTTGAGCGCAACCGGGGCGACGCCCATGTCTGCCGCCAGCACCGGCAGCGAGGTCGAAATCACGGTTGCATCCATCTGCTCCATGAACAGAGCGCAGGCAACGATCAGAGGAATGGTAAATGTGCGCGGAAAGGCCATGCGATGAAAATGCGGGCAAGGTCAGGATGGACGCCATCCGGGCAGACGACGTTGCAAGGAATGCGCCTCAGTATACCAGCAAGAGAAAAGACGGGAAACCGCGTGGCAAGTACACCCTGGAATTCAAGCTAGTCAAAAAATCAGAACTTCATCGCAATCCCATCAAATTAATTATCGGAATCGAATTAGTAAGAATCTGATTTTTCACGTTTCTGCTAAACAATTGTTCAGATTGCTGGATATGTTGTAAATCCAAATTGGCAGTTCTTCCATCGGCACAGAGCGAGAAAGCGGAGTGATGTTTATTCGCTGATCGTTAAGATGGTATTGCGATCTGCAAAGCCTTGCTTGCTCGCTTCGAGACTGTCATCCGGCAAAAGGTTACTGCTTTTCTGCCGCGGGTTTGGGATCGGTCACGAAGCCGAGTCTGGTCAGGCCCTGGCTTTGCGCGGCCGACATCACATCGGCAATCACTGCGTAACGCGTCGCCTTGTCGGCGCGCAGCTGCACGTCCGGTTGCGGCTGCCTGGCGGCGGCAGTCTGCATGCGGCTGCCCAGCTCCGCCAGCGTCACGGCCTGGTCCTGCCAGTACAGCTTGCCAGCGGCGTCGATAGTGATGCTGATGGTGTGCGGTTTTTCAGGCGCGGGCGCTGATCTGGCCGTCGGCAAGTCGAGTTGCAGGGAGTGCGTGAACAAGGGCGCGGAGAGGATGAAAATCACCAGCAGCACCAGCATCACGTCGACCATGGGCGTGACATTGATGTCAGCCATCGGGCCGGCGTGCTGCCTGTCGTCGAAACCGCCGAAACTCATACCCGCCCCTTGCCGATGCGTTTGCCGGTAGTCAGGTAAGCATGCAGATCGTGGGCAAAGCCGTCCAGCTCCGCCAGCGTCAGGCGATTGATGCGCGTAAAGGCGTTGTAGGCCAGCACCGCGGGAATCGCCACGACCAGACCCAGTGCGGTCATGATGAGCGCTTCACCAACCGGGCCGGCGATTTTGTCGATCTGCACGGCGCCGCTGGCCGAAACGGCTGTGAGCGCATGGTAGATGCCCCAGACGGTGCCGAACAGGCCGACGAAAGGCGCCGTCGAACCGACTGAGGCCAGCAGTGTCAGGCCGCGTTCCAGACGCGCTGAAACGCGATTGATTTCGCGCCGCAAAGTACGGGTGATCAGTTCGCCGGGATCGGTGGCGGCATTCAGCGAGGGCGCGCCCTGCTGTTTGGAAGAGATGCCGGCGGCTTCGGAGGAACGCTGCGCCAGTGGCGTGTAGATTGCTTCGCTGTCGACCGCGCGCATGACAGCGATGGCATCGTCGAGCGTCGGCGCTTTCCAGAAGCCTTCCAGCGCGTTGCTGCTGCGGCGGATACGCCAGGAATTCCAGGTTTTGACTAGGATGTAATACCAGCTGGCGATGGACATCAGCAGCAAGACATAGGCGACGGCGTGCGACACGGCATCGCCCTGTGCCCAGTAGTGAGCAAATCCGGTGATTTGCGCGTCATGATTCATTTCAGTCCCAGCACATCCTGCATGTCGTACAGTCCAGTCTTTTTGTCCGCCAGGAAACGCGCCGCGCGCAGGCTGCCGTGAGCGTAGGTGACGCGGCTGGAGGATTTGTGCGTGATTTCGATACGTTCCCCGATACCGGCGAACAGCACGGTATGGTCGCCGACGATGTCGCCGCCACGGATCGCGGAGAAGCCGATCGAGGATGGATCGCGTGCGCCAGTGATACCGGCGCGCGCATGGACAGCGACGTCATCGAGCCTGACACCGATGGCGGCGGCAATGACTTCACCCATCTTCAGCGCGGTGCCGGACGGCGCATCGACCTTGTGGCGGTGATGCGCTTCGATGATTTCGATATCATAGCCATGCGAAAAACTCCTGGCCGCCAGCTCCAGCAGCTTCAGCGTGACGTTGACGCCAACGCTCATGTTCGGTGACAGCATGATGGCGGTCTTTTGGGCGGCGGCGGCGATGATGTCCCTGGCTTCCTGCTCCAGACCGGTCGTGCCGATGATCATGTTGATGCCATGCGCCGCGCAGTATCCAACATACCCGAGCGTGCCTGCGGGGCGTGTGAAATCGATCAGGAAACCAGCATCGGCCAGGCCCTTGTCCAGGTCGGAGGTGATGGCGACGCCGGCATGCCTGCCGAGAAAGGCGGCGGCGTCACTGCCCAGGCTAGGCGAGCCGGGGACGTCGAGGGCACCGGTCAGGATCATGTCATCGGCGTTCTGGATAGCTTCGATCAGCATGCGGCCCATGCGGCCGGAAGCACCGGCTACGGCGATTTTTAGGGAATTCATAGGACTGGAGACTTACTTACCTGTTCGTGATGGTGGGGACGATCGGCGCATCAGACAGTTCCGGCATGGCGTGTTTTCTAGAACCGGTGATCAGCGACAGGTATTCCTGTTCGGTCGGCAGGTCATTGCCACCTTCATAGCGATCCAGACGATCATCGCTGAAGAATACGGATACGCGGCTGCTCATCCATTCGCCGTTGCCCTTGGTCAGGCGAAAATCATAATCCCAGCGGTCCGTATGGAATATATCCGTCATCAGCGGCGTGCCAAGAACGAAGCGCACCTGATCGCGCGTCATGCCGGGTTTGAGTTGCGCCACCATTTCCCTGGAGACGAAATTGCCTTGCTGGACATCGGTGCGATATGGTTTCAGGAAACCGAACAGGCTGCTGTTTTTAGCCACATGCACACCACCCGGCCCGGCTGCCGCCGCGTCTCGCGCTGCCGGATCGGATACGCAACCGGACAACAGGAAGCCAAACGTAAGCGCCGCGATGGCGGTGATACCGCAGAAAGGCAAAGTTCGCATAAAGATTCCGATGGATTGAGCAATCACACTAAAACGCTATATGATAAAGCAGTTGACCCGATTTTTACTGAACCATGCCCAATAATCCCTCTGAACTGAAGGCCAGCGGCCTGAAGGCGACCTTGCCGCGCCTGAAAATCCTGGAAATCTTCCAAAACACCGCGATACGCCACCTCAGCGCGGAAGATGTCTACAGGACTCTGCTGGCGGACAATATGGATGTCGGGCTGGCGACCGTCTATCGCGTCCTGACGCAGTTCGAACAGGCCGGTCTGTTGCGGCGCAATCATTTTGAACAGGGCAAGGCCGTGTTCGAGCTGAACCCAGGTTCGCATCACGACCATCTGGTGTGCCTGGACTGCGGCAAGGTCGAAGAGTTCTTCGACGCCGAGATCGAAAGGCGTCAGGTCAACATTGCGCAGGAACATGGTTTCGAGATTGCCGATCATGCGCTGGCGCTTTACGGTCATTGCAGGGACTGTCAGAAATCCAGGAAATGAAACCTTTGGTCAAGATATGAAAAAACTGTTGATGCTGCTCGCTTTGACCGGTGTCATCGGCGTGGTTTCCGCCGTTGATCTCGCCGGTAATACCGGCAAGGTCAATGTGTCGATGTGCATCGGTTGCCACGGCATTCCAGGCTATAAAGCGACTTTCCCCGAAGTCTATCAAGTCCCCATGCTGGGTGGTCAGTCTGAAAAATATATCGAAAATGCGCTGAAAGCCTATCAAAAGGGCGAGCGCAGGCATCCGTCCATGCAGAGCATCGCCGCCAGCCTGTCCGACCAGGACATCGCTGCCCTGGCTGCTTACTACGCACAGCAAAAATAAGGAGCCAGAGATGAAAAAAGTACTAAGATGGACGATTTTCCCTATTTTTTTCCTGATGTCCCTGAGCACAGTCGCCGCTGGTGATGCCAAAGTCGGCAAACTGCTGGTTGAAAAATACAACTGCGCCTCCTGCCACGGCAAGAATTTCAATTCATCGGTCGATCCGTCCTATCCGAAACTGGCAGGCCAGCATCAAGACTACCTGCAACACACGCTGATGGCCTATCGGCGCGGCAACGACGGCATGAACGGGCGCATCAACGCCATCATGAGCGGCCGGGTCAAGATACTGACGGACCAGGATATGCAGGACATCGCCGCTTATCTGCACAGCCTGCCGGGTTCACTGGTGCTGCAACAATAATCCACCGCTGCTGATTTGTTGTATCCTATGGCTCATCGAAACAACGTCGGCCCCACGGCTTACGCCATATGCAAGATCACCCCAGTAGCGTCAAATCTTCTGACGCTAAACCACACCGCTCCTTATTTGAACGTCTTACCGCCTTCATCTCCCCTGAACCCGAAAACCGAGCAGAGTTGCTCGAAGTCCTGCAAGATGCGCACGCGCGCAATCTGATCGATGCCGACGCGCTGTCGATGATCGAAGGCGTGTTTCAGGTATCCGATCTGGCCGTGCGCGACATCATGGTGCCGCGCGCGCAAATGGATACCGTTGACATCAGCAACCCCATAGAAAGCTGGCTGCCTGATGTGCTGTCGACAGCGCACTCGCGCTTTCCGGCAGTCGAAGGCGAACGCGACAAGGTGATCGGCATGCTGCTGGCCAAGGATTTGCTGCGTTATTACACCGAAGAATCCTTCGACGTGCGCGACATGCTGCGCCCGGCCGTGTTCATCCCTGAATCGAAACGCCTCAACGTGCTGCTGCGCGATTTCCGCGCCAACCGCAATCACATGGCCATCGTCGTCGACGAATATGGCGGCGTGGCCGGCCTGATCACGATCGAAGACGTGCTGGAGCAGATCGTCGGCGACATCGAAGACGAGTATGATTTCGACGAGGAAGAAGACAATATCCTCGCCATCAAGGATGGCGCCAATGGCCCGCGCTGGCGCGTCAAGGGCCTGACCGAAATCGCCCAGTTCAATGACATGCTGGAAACCGCCCTCTCCGACGCCGACGCCGACACGATCGACAGCCTGGCCGCCAGCCATCTCGGCCGCGTACCGCGCAAGGGCGACGTGTTCGACATCGATGGCATACACTTCGAAGTGCTGCGCGCCGATGCCCGCCAGACCCATGCGCTGCTGGTGGAAAAACTGCCGAAAACGCCGGCAGCTGGGGAAGAAAAATAAACTCTCCGCGTGAATTTTCCTGCGACCCGTTCCCCTGCCG
>JBAPMF010000104.1:0-33947 GCA_049278475.1 Herbaspirillum sp.
GCCACTGACCCCGGCCCTGCAGACTGCGCGCAGCGCAAGCGGATCGTGTTCCAGCGCCGCCAGCCGGATGGCGTAAGCGGCGGCGAGTTGCGCCAGGCTGTCGCCATTTTTGGCCGACAGGGCAAGGAAATACGGCGGCAGGCGCAGCGGCGTCTGCTCATCTGGGGCGGGTTGCGCAAGGTATTCTTCAATCACCAGATGGGCATTGGTGCCGCCAAAACCGAACGCGCTGACCCCGGCGCGGCGCGGGTAATCTGCCGATGCAGGCCACTCCTGCAATGCGGTCGGCACGGCCAAACGGCTGGTATCGAATTGCAGGTGGCGGTTGAGCGTAGCGAAGTTGCGATTCGGCGGCACGGTCTGGTGATTCAGCACCAGCACTGCTTTGATCAGGCCGGCAATGCCAGAGGCGGGCTCCAGATGACCGATACTGGTTTTGACCGCGCCCAGCCAGCATGGCGGGCTGTCTGGCTGACGGCTGGCGTCCAGCACTGCCTGTAGCGCCTGTACTTCGATCGGGTCACCCAAGGGCGTGCCGGTGCCGTGGGTTTCGACATAAGCAATCGATGCCGCCGGAACACCCGCTTGCGCCAGCGCCATAGTGATGACCCGCTGTTGGGCCAGGCCGTTTGGCGAGGTCAGGCCATTGCTGTGACCATCCTGACTCACGGCGGCGCCACGGATGACCGCCAGTACCGGATCGCCATCGCGCACGGCGTCGGCCAGTTTTTTCAGCACCACCACACCGCAGCCTTCACCGCGCACATAACCGTCCGCGCCATCATCGAAGGTCCGGCATTGGCCGGACGGCGACAGCATATTGGCCTGGCTAAAGATATAACCATGGTCCGCGCTCAGGATCAGGTTGACCCCGCCAACCAGCGCCAGCGTGCTCTCACCACGGGCAAGACTGCGGCAGGCCTGATGCACTGCCACCAGCGACGACGAGCAGGCGGTGTCGATCGCCATGCTCGGCCCTTGCAGTCCGAACGCGTAGGAAATGCGGTTGGCGGCAATGCTGAGCGCGTTACCCGTGCCAGAGTAGGCGTTCAGGCTGCCAGCGTCGCGTTGCAGGTTGAAATAATCGCTGGCGCAGACACCGACGAAGACGCCAGTCGCGGTGCCGGCCAGGCTGTCGGGCGGGATGTTCGCTGTTTCTAGCGCATGCCAGGCAGTTTGCAGCAGCAGACGTTGCTGCGGGTCGATGCTGTGCGCCTCGCGCGGCGCAATGCCAAACAGCCCAGCGTCGAAGTACTGTATCCCGTCCAGGAAGCCGCCAAAGCGGTACGGCGCATCGTCAGCCTCCTCAAACTCGGCGCCAAAGCCTGTGAGTTGCTGGCGTTCAGCGCTGACCGGTTGGATTGCGCTGCGTCCGGCTGCCAGCAATTGCCAGAATTCCTCCGTCCCATTCGCGCCTGGGAAGCGGCAATCCATGCCAATGATGGCGATCTGCTCATCAGTCCCTGCCGGCCCGGCGGCGGCGCGGCCAGCGTTCAGGCCGGTGAGGTGAGCGCTCAACGCGGCAATAGTGGGGTAATCGAAAGCCACCGATGGCGCCAGATCGACACCGAATGCCTCGGAGATCAGGGCGACGAATTCAATGATGCGCACCGAATCCAGACCCAGTTCGCTGAAAGCGGCATCGCCAGGCAAGGCTGACGGCGCAAGATAGAGAACGCTGGCAGCAATCTCCCGCACCCTGGTTTGCACGGCATGTGGATGGAGTGCTGCCGCGCTGGCGGCTGCGATGCTGGAAGAACTGGGGCGTTCCCAGCGCCCCAGTTCTTCCAGCTTGCCGGCCAGGAACAAATCGCGGCAGGTGCGGCGCTGGATCTTGCCGCTGGATGTCTTGGGTACACCGCCCGGCGCGACGAAGACGACGGTATGCGGATCGATGCCGTGCTGCAAGCTCACGGCGCGAGCAATGGCTGCACCTGTCTCTGCCGCGTCGATGCGGCGGCGGGCCGAGCGTTCCACTTCCTGCACGACGACGAGATGCTCTTCTACATCGTCGCGCAGCGTGAATGCCGCTCCCCAGCCACCCTTGCGCAGGTCGGCGTGGACGTTTTCGACCGTGGCTTCGATGTCCTGGGGATAATGATTCGCTCCGCGGATGATGAGCAAATCCTTGATGCGTCCGGTGACATACAGTTCATCGTCATGGATGAAACCCAGATCGCCGGTGCGCAGGAATGCGACGCCGGGTTCATCAGCCAGCGTGGCGGCGAATACTTCGATACTCTCGGCTGGCCGCTGCCAGTAAGCCCGGCACACACTCTCGCCACTGACCCAGATTTCACCAATTTCGCCCGCCTCGCAGATCCGGCCGGTGTCGGGCGAGACGATGCGCACCAGCGGTTCGCTCTGGATACGGCCGCTGGATACAGCTGGCGCGGATAGCAGCGCGTCGGCTTCGCGCACCACGGCGCGATTCTGTAACAGCGCGGTCTTGTCCAGATGTAATACGGTCGGGGCTGCGTAACGCTGGCCGCAGGTGACATACATAGTGGCTTCGGCCAGCCCATATCCGCCGGTAAAGGTAGCGTCGCCGAATCCATGCGGCTGAAAGACCTTGCTGAATTTGCGCAAAGTGCTCAGGGCGATAGGCTCCGCACCGTTCAGCGCGACCTGCCAATGGCTCAAATCGAGACCTTCCCGCTCGGCCTGCGGGATCTTCGAGGCGCATAGCTCATAGGCGAAATTGGGACCGCTACTGAAGCCAGCCCGGTAATGGCTGATGGCGCGCAGCCAGCGCACCGGTTTCTGGATAAACACCGCTGGCGGCATGAGAATGGCCGTGCCGCCCAATGTGAGCGGCATCATCATGCCCTGCACCAATCCCATGTCATGGAATATCGGCAGCCAGGATACGAAGGTCTCACCGGATCCGATGTCGGATGCCTGCACGCCGATGGCGCAATTACGCAGCAGATTATGGTGGCTCACCATGACGCCTCTAGGCGCGCTGGTCGAGCCGGAAGTGTATTGCAGATATGCGAGATCACTGCCGCGCAGCGCCGGATCGACCCATGCATGGCTGGACAGGAAGTCCGGGCCGTCGACTGCCAGTATTTCCGCCATGCCGCCATCCACCGCCTGATCATTGACTGCGCGCATGCGGGCGGTGATTTCCACGCGCAGCTTTTCCATCGTCAATATCGCTTTTGCACCGGCATCGCGCGCGATCGCGGCGGCGCGAACGGAGTGCCAGTTATTGCGCGGCGGATAGAGGGGGACGGCGATCACGCCTGCATAGAGGCAGCCAAGGAAAGAGGTGACGTAATCGATCCCCGAATGGAACATCAACAGAACGCGTTCACCCGCCAGATACCGGTTTTTCAGCGCGCAAGCGATTTTCCTGGCCTGGCAATGCAATTCTTCGTAAGTGCAGACCTCGGTTTCCTGCTCGCCATCTTCCAGAAAAACTAATGCTCTTGCCGTTGGCCTGGCCGCCGCGATCGCCGCAATCACCTCTGAAACAGTTTGCGACCTACCCGTTTCGATTTCAAATGTAGTTGAAGTCATGCCTGAAACATCCCCCGTGATTCGAACGAAAACTGAGCGGATGGTAGTCCTGAGTATTTTTTCAGTCAATTGAAAAACTACCTGTAACATCTTACAGGTTGCCGTTTATCTTTAATAAAAAATACCATCGCTATCATCTGGCCGCACTGGATCATCAGGCGTAAATGAAGACCTGCTGGACAAACAAAATTACCGCCCAGTTTCGAATCTGGCTGCAAGGATATGCAGCGGTGTACGCTGCGCCCAGCGGTGAGCATTATCCGCTTCACCCACAGGAAATAGCAGCAGTCGCCCATGCAATGAAACAGCGCCGCGCCGATTTTATCGCGGCCAGATGGTGTGCCCATCGAGCACTTGACGCAATTGGCAAATCAGTTCCGGTGATCGCGCAAGGCGCTTTGGGCAGGCCGCAATGGCCGACCGGCGTGACCGGCAGTATCACGCATGAAAGCGGTATCTGCATTGCGATGGCGGCCAGGACTCACTACCTGCCAGATGCGGGCATCGATCTTTTCGATTCCCGCCGATCAACGGATATGCAATCAATCAAAAACCTTGTTCTTGCCGAGCGCGAACACGGCGGCGCCAGCACCATTTATGGACAAGATCGGACAAAACTGATCTTTTGCATCAAAGAGGCGGTGATCAAGGCCGTCTCCTTATATGCTGGCCGTTTCATGGACATGCGTGATATCGTGCTGGACATCGGCCAGGAACACTTTGCAGCGCGCATCGACGAGCTGCCTACATTCGTGTACGGATACTGGTCTGCTATTGGCCCCTTCCTGCTGTCGCTGGGGATGCGTGGCGCTACGCAATGGCATCACCCTCATTCCGAACTTGCATCTGGCAACCCGTCCTGTATTCACGAACTGAACGACAGGAGCCATCATGGAAAACAGCTGGGTTGAACAGCTATTGGATTGTCAATGCAGGGACGACATCACCGATACCGTCAACCGGTATTTGCCCGGGCATGGTTTTGACTATTGGCTATATGCCATCCGGGTGCCATTAAGCGCAACACGCAAACAGCATTACGCCGTGCATACCTTTCCCGATTCATGGTGGGAAATGTGCAAGAAACATTACGGCCAGAATATTGACCCCATTGCCGAGCACTGCAAGCAATACATCACACCGGTGGCATGGCTGAGTGACGACCATTCGCAATTCATCGATCAGCTGACTCCGGAAGGAATTCGCGTCATTCAGCAAACAGGAAGGGTTGGCGTCACCGGCGGCATTGCCGTGCCGCTGCGGGATAGCGGAATCAACTGGGGTAGCGTCATGATCGGCCTCAAGCAGAAATGGCATATCGAAGTACTGAAAAACGACATCCCGTTTGCGCTGCATTTTGCGATTTATCTGCACCAGGCATTTTGCCGGATCGGCCATGACTGCAAGGAAAATCCTGCACCTAACCTGACTGCGCGGGAAGTCGAATGCCTAAGCTGGGCGGCGGAAGGCAAAACCAGCCGTGAAATCAGTCAGTTACTGGGAATCAGTGAAAGAACCGTGGTCTTCCATTTGCAGAATGCATCAGGAAAGCTGGGGGTGTTCACGCGCCAGCAGGCGATCGCGCATTCCATCATGCTGGGCATCGTAAGTCCGTGAACCAGATGCGAATGCGCTGGCTGCTCTGCGACATTGCCGGGAGTTGGTGCCGATGACCGGGATCGAACTGGTGACCTACGCGTTACGAGTGCGTTGCTCTACCAACTGAGCTACATCGGCGTTACCTCGAATCCTGCCACAGCGCAGCCGTGGATTATAGACTGAATAGGAGAAAAAACCAAAGCCCCTCACGCAATGCGCGTGTACTTTACGTTCTGGCGTCCCCAGGGGGATTCGAACCCCCGTACTCACCGTGAAAGGGTGATGTCCTAGGCCTCTAGACGATGGGGACATACGTCCGGCGCGCGGCAAACAGGTGCTTGGTAAAGCTGGCGTCCCCAAGGGGATTCGAACCCCTGTACTCACCGTGAAAGGGTGATGTCCTGGGCCTCTAGACGATGGGGACATGTGTCCCGCAGCTATTACTGCACGATGACTATGCGGCATCACCGTTTATCACTTGCGTTTTGCATTTTCTGTTGCCGTTCTCTGGTGGAGGTAAGCGGGATCGAACCGCTGACCTCTTGCATGCCATGCAAGCGCTCTCCCAGCTGAGCTATACCCCCCTGCGAAGAAGCGAGATTATGCAACAGGCATCGGTAAATAGCAAGCGTGTTTTCCCGGAACCTACATTTTTATGCCAGATAATGTTGCAGTCGCGCCAGCACGACTTCGCGACTGAACAATGCGAGCACGGCGTCGATCGCCGGCGTCTGCAGTTGACCAACCACGATCAGACGCAGCGGCATTGCCAGCAGCGGCATTTTCCAGCCATGCGCAGCAAGCACTTCCTTGATCATGGCGGCCAGCGCCGCCCGGCTCCATTCGACGGTAACGCAGCGCGCGGCAAAATCCCGCAGGGCCGGCTTGATGACGTCAGTAATGTGTTGCGCCACCAGCGCGGCATCCGGCGCAGGAGGACGATAAAACATCCGCACCGCCGCCGCCAGTTCCTTGATGGTGTCGACACGCTCTTTCAGCAACGCAATGGTTTGCGTCAGGGACGGCGCATTGTCGAACCGCACGCCTTCTTTTTCCAGCAGCGGACGCGTCAGCGTAGCGAGACGTTCATTATCGGCCAGCTTGATGTAATGATTGTTGAGCCAGACCAGTTTTTCCGGATTGAACTGCGCCGGCGATTTCGACAGGTGGCCGAGATCGAACCAGCCGCAGAATTGCTGCATCGAGAAAATTTCTTCGTCGCCATGGCTCCAGCCCAGACGCGCCAGATAGTTGAGCATGGCCTCCGGCAGATACCCCTGGGCCGCATAATCCATGACGCTGACCGCGCCGTGGCGCTTGGACAGTTTCTCACCGTCGGCGCCAAGGATCATCGGTACATGACCATATTGCGGCAGCGTGCCACCCAGCGCCTTGAGGATGTTGATCTGGCGCGGGGTGTTGTTGACGTGATCGTCGCCACGGATGACGTGCGTGATCTGCATGTCCCTGTCGTCGACCACGACACAGAAGTTGTAGGTCGGTGTGCCGTCCGGGCGCGCAATGACCAGGTCGTCCAGCTCGCTGTTGGCAATCGTGATCGGGCCTTTGACCGCGTCGTTCCAGGTCACGACACCATCGAGCGGATTGCGGAAGCGCACCACCGGTTTGCGGCCTTCCGGAATCGCCGGCAGGGTCTTGCCGCGTTCGGGACGCCAGGTGCCGTCGTAGCGCGGCTTTTCGCCAGCAGCGCGTTGGCGCTCGCGCATGGCTTCGACTTCTTCCGGTGTGCAGTAACAGTGATAGGCTGTCCCCTGCTGTAACATATACGCCAGCATTTCGCGGTAACGGTCCATACGCTGCATCTGAGAGAACGGACCTTCGTCATGCTCCAGACCCAGCCATTGCATGCCGTCGTTGATAGCCCGCACCGCCTCCGGCGTGGAACGCTCCAGGTCAGTATCCTCGATACGCAGGATGAAGATGCCGCCGAAACGGCGCGCATAGGCCCACGAGAACAAGGCCGTGCGCGCGCCGCCGAGGTGCAGATAGCCCGTAGGACTGGGCGCGAAACGGGTACGGACAGGGGTGCCGGGTACAGTGGATGTCATGGCAAATAAAAACGGCCTTGGTGCGCCAAAGCCGTCATCGGTCTGATCGGAAAGCCGCCATTTTACTGCGTCGGCCACCGTCATGGAAAAAACAGGCGGAAAACGCGCTTCATTTAATGGTGACATGGATGGTCTTGCTCATCGACGGCCCATACGATTGATGCGCACCGTTGGCGAACTGCATGGTCAACCGGTACTTGCCGGGCGACAGCGTGACCTTGGCGTCGGTCTGGCCTTGGCCGTAATGCAGATGGGTATCGTCCATCGGAATGAGCACATCCCTGGCAATCGGACCGGTGTTGATCAGCAGATGATGGTGGCCGGTATCGGACGTCATGTCGCCAGCCGGCCTGATCTCCATGCCGGTGACGGCGAATTTGACGTCGAAGGAACTGCTGACGACCGCGCCGTCCATCGGCGCCACGAATGAAACTGAAGGATCGGCGGCATGCGCGGCCGAAGCCAGCAAGACCGTCGAACAGAATAGTGTTTGTACCAACCGGAATGCCATGACATGCCTCCTTACAATGTTGATCGGATAATACATCGATGACGAAAAGCCAGGCATGCCAAGCGCTGCACATCAATCGTTCTGCACCACGATGCTGGGGAATTTGCTGCTCATGTCCCTGGCTTTTGCCGCCACTTTGACTGCAACCTTGCGTGCAATGTTCCTGTAAATATCCGCCACCTGGCCATTAGGCTCGGCTACCACGGATGGACAACCAGAGTCGGTCTGTTCACGAATAGCCATCGTCAGCGGCAACGCGCCAAGAAAATCGACACCAAAATCAGCGCACATCTTCTCGCCGCCGCCACTGCCGAAAATCGCTTCGGCATGACCGCAGCTGGAACAGATATGCGTACTCATGTTTTCGACGATGCCCAGAATCGGAATGCCGACCTTCTCGAACATTTTCAAACCCTTGCGCGCGTCGAGCAAGGCGATGTCCTGCGGCGTCGTCACGATCACAGCGCCGGTGACCGGCACCTTTTGCGACAGTGTCAACTGGACGTCACCAGTGCCTGGAGGCATGTCGACGATCAGATAATCGAGGTCACGCCAGTTGGTCTGGTCGAGTAGTTGCTGCAAGGCTTGTGTAACGATCGGGCCGCGCCACACCATCGGCGCGTCCGGATCGATCATAAAACCGATCGATGCGACTTGCAGGCCGTGGTTTTCCAACGGTTCCATAGTCTTGCCGTCCCGGGTTTTCGGCCTGGCGTCGATACCCAGCATCATCGGCTGCGACGGACCGTAGATGTCGGCGTCGAGTATCCCCACGCGCGCGCCTTCGGCCGCCAGCGCCAGCGCCAAATTGACTGCGGTAGTCGATTTGCCGACACCGCCCTTGCCGGAGGCAATGGCGATGATGTTCCTGACGCTGGATTTGAGCTTGATGCCGCTCTGCACGGCATGCGCAACAATCTTGAAATAAACATTGGCCTTGACCGTGCCGACACCTGCCACGTCCCGCACGGCAGCCTCGGCAGCGCTGCGGATCAGTGCGATCTGGCTATTGGCAGGATAGCCCAGCTCGACATCGAAGGTGACGCCGGCGCCGTCGAGCCCGATATTCCTGACTGACTTGCCAGTCACCAAATCCTTACCGGTGTTGGGGTCGATGACCTGGGAAAGCGCTGCCTTGACGACTTCTGCGGTGATGCTCATTAGCTCTCCTTGATAGATACCCGCAAGTCTAAACCTAGTCTGGCAGATTTGCTCTGCGCCATAGCCCTCGCGACTGCTAGAATGGCTTTCTTTTTCTCACCACCGCATTGCCAATGAGCACTTCATCGCCACGCCGACTCTTCGTTACCACCGCGCTTCCCTACGCCAATGGCGCATTCCACATCGGCCATATCATGGAATACATCCAGGCTGACATCTGGGTCCGGTTCCAGCGCATGCAGGGTCATGAAGTCCATTTCGTCGGCGCCGACGACGCCCACGGCGCACCGATCATGATCGCGGCTGAAAAAGCAGGCGTCACGCCGCAGCAGTTCGTCGCCTGCATCGCAGCAGGCCGCAAGCAGTATCTGGATGGTTTCCACATCGCCTTCGACAACTGGAGTTCGACCGACAGCCGGCAAAACCACGCGCTGTCGCAAGATATCTACCGCGCTCTGCGCGACGACGCCGGTCTGATCACGACCAGGACCATCGAGCAGTTCTTCGACCCGGTCAAGAACATGTTCCTACCGGATCGCTACATCAAAGGCGAATGCCCCAGGTGCGGCGCGAGGGACCAATACGGCGACTCCTGCGAAAACTGTAGCGCCGTGTATACGCCAACCGATCTGAAAAATCCCTGCTCGACCTTGTCCGGCGCAACGCCGGTGATGAAATCGTCGGAACATTTTTTCTTCAGGCTGTCCGATCCGAAATGCGTGGCTTTCCTGCGCGAATGGGCGCTCGACAGCAACCGCCTGCAACCGGAAGTCATCAACAAGGCCAGGGAATGGCTGGATAGCGCCGGTGGCCTGGGCGACTGGGACATCAGCCGCGACGCGCCCTACTTCGGCATTGAAATCCCTGACGCGCCGGGCAAGTATTTCTACGTCTGGCTGGATGCGCCGATCGGCTATCTGGCGTCGCTGAAAAATTATTTCGAAAAAACCGGCCGTGACTTCGACGCCTTCATGGCCGACGACAGAACCGAACAATACCATTTCATCGGCAAGGACATCACCTACTTCCACACGCTGTTCTGGCCTGCCATGCTCAAGTTCGCCGGACGCAAGCTGCCGACCAATGTCTTCGCGCACGGCCACCTTACCGTCAACGGCGAAAAGATGTCCAAATCACGCGGCACCGGTATCTCGCCGCTACGCTACCTCGACATCGGCATGAACCCGGAGTGGCTGCGCTACTATATCGCCGTCAAGCTCAACGCCAGGGCCGAAGACGTCGACTTCAACCCGGATGACTTCATCGTCCGCGTCAATGCCGACCTGATCGGCAAATATATCAACATCGCCAGCCGCGCCGCCGGTTTCATCACCAGGCGGTTCGACGGCAAACTGAGTATGGCATGGGCTAACGGCGACGACGCTTTCCTGGCAAATCTGCGCGGCATCGCACCGGAAATCCAGGCACTCTACGCGCAGCGCGAATATGGCAAAGCCCTGCGCGCCGTGATGGAACAGGCCGATATCGTCAACGTTTATGTCGATGCCAACAAACCATGGGAACTGGCCAGGGACACCAGCCGCGACGCGCAATTGCATGAAGTCTGCAGCCGCCTGCTGGAAGCCTTCCGCATTCTGACCGTGTACCTGAAGCCGGTACTGCCGCAACTGGCGGCGCAGGTCGAAGGCTTCTTCAATATCGCACCGCAGGTCTGGGCCGACGCACAAACCGCGCTGCCCGACGGGCATGTCATCAATGCCTACACCCATTTGATGCAGCGCGTCGATCCGAAGATGCTGGACGCGCTATTCGATGCGCCGGAACCAGCCGTTGACGCCAGCATCGAAGAACTGGCGCCGGAGATCAGCATTGACGATTTCGCCAGGATCGATCTGCGTATCGCCAAAATCCTTCATTGCGAAGCCGTAGAAGGCTCGACCAAGCTGCTGCGCCTGACGCTGGATGCCGGTGAAGGCAGAACCCGCAACGTGTTCTCCGGCATCGCCTCGGCCTATAATCCAGAAGAACTGGTCGGCAAGCTGACCGTGATGGTAGCCAACCTGGCGCCGCGCAAGATGAAGTTTGGCATTTCGGAAGGCATGGTGCTGGCAGCGGCAGCCAAGGATGAAAAAGCTCATCCCGGCATCTATGTCTTGAACCCCTGGCCGGGTGCTGAACCAGGCATGCGCGTTCGCTAGCACGCTGCATGCCATGGCAGACACCGACTCTCTGGCAGCCCGCCCGGAAATCTACGATCTGCTGATCATCGGCGGCGGCATCAACGGCGCCGGCGTAGCGCGTGACGCCGCCGGACGCGGACTCAAGGTGGCGCTGTGTGAACAGAACGATTTTGCCGGCGCCACCTCCTCGTCCAGTACCAAGCTGATCCATGGCGGCCTGCGCTATCTCGAATATTACGCATTCCGTCTCGTCGCCGAAGCGCTCGCCGAACGCGAACATCTGCTCAACATCGCGCCGCACATCGCCTGGCCGCTGCGCTTCGTCATGCCGCACGTCCAAGGACTGCGACCACGCTGGATAATCCGCCTCGGCCTGTGGCTGTACGATCATATCGGCGGCCGTATCACGCTGCCGCATTCGCGCAGCATCACACTGGATGGCATGAGCAGCGGTCTGCGCGCCGACATCACGCGCGGCTTCGCCTACTCTGACGTCTGGGTTGACGACGCGCGGCTGGTGATCCTGAATGTGCTGAGCGCCCAGGAACACGGCGCCGCTATCTTCGCGCGTACCCGCCTCGTCAATGCCGAACGCAGCAATGGCCTGTGGCAATGCGAACTGGAAAATACCATCACTGGCGCACGCCGCAATCTCGCAGCACATGCGATGGTCAACACCGCCGGCCCCTGGGTGGCGCAGATGGACCAACTGCTCAATCCCGGCCGGCAAGGCAAAGCGCACGCCGCCGTCAGACTGGTACGCGGCAGTCACATCGTCGTGCCGCACCTGTTTGCCGGCGAACACGCCTACATTCTGCAAAACGACGACAGGCGCATTGTCTTCATGATTCCTTACGAAGACGAATTCACGCTGATCGGCACCACCGACGTCCCGCAAGACAATATGGACCAGGGCGCCAGTATCAGCGCGGAAGAAGAAGTCTACCTGCTGCGCGCAGTCAACCGGTATCTGGTCAGGACGATCAGCAAGGCTGACATCGTCTGGCGCTACGCCGGCGTGCGTCCGCTGTTCGACGATGACTCCGGCAACCCGTCGGCGGTCACACGCGACTACACGCTGGAGCTGCAGGATGCGGACAATATTCCCTGCGTATCGGTCTACGGCGGCAAAATCACCACCTATCGTCGCTTGGCTGAATCCGTACTGGAAAAACTGGCGCCGTGGCTCAAGACCAGGACGCGCCGCGGTCCGTGGAGCAAGGAAGAGGCTTTACCCGGCGGCAGCTTCAAGCGCGCCGACCGGGCGCAGGAATTGGACGATTTAAAAAAGAAATACGCCCGGTTCAATCCTCATTTCCTGACGCGCCTGTTCGACCGCCATGGCCGCAACGCCCACGCCATCCTGAAAGAAGCGCAAACGCCGGCTGAACTGGGTCGCGATTTCAGTGGTGGACTGGTACAGCGCGAAGTCGATTATCTGGTCGCGCACGAGTGGGCTTGCCAGCCCGAAGATATCCTGTGGCGCCGCACCAAATGCGGCTTGCACATGAGCGAACGGCAACGCGCCGACTTTGCCGACTGGTTCAATGCCCATCACATCGAGACATAACGATCCGGTCGCGCCCATGACACAGCCTTGACCCGCTTTCCCGCGCTAAGAACGTGTTACGATACCAGCCCATCGAGGCGGCCCAACAGGTTCCGGTATCGCCGAGCCATCTCTTCGTGGCGGACTTTGCCGAAATCCCTTTGTAAACGCATACATTCCGCCGCAAGCTCGTCTTCTCCCATTGTCATCAACCCACCTTGGATACGGTGGAGAGTACGACAGATTTTTTCCTTGTCCTGCGACATGAAAGCCGCATGCAATTTCTGTCTGTCGCTCGCCCAGCTTTCACGGAAAGCACTGTGCAGCGTCTGGTCCAGTTTGTTGTGATCGATGCCGGATGAGGGATTGACAGCATGAGTATTGGCAGCCGGATGAGCGGCGGGCCGCACGTCCGCGAGTACTCTGCGCACGTCGTCCAGTGAACTGGGCTTGCGCATGACATCAGTAAATACACCCCATGTATCCGATTCGTCGATCGGGTTGGCTGCTGTGGTCGCGATGATGACAGCATGCGGGTTCCGCTTGCGAATCTCTCTGGCCAGACTGGAACCATCCAGATGTGGCATGCCCATGTCGGTAATGACGACGTCTGCTTCCTGCTGATCCCATTGCTCGAGCGCGTCCCGACCGTCTTTGGCGACGCGGATCGCCGAATAGCCGAGTGCCTGCAATTGATGTGTGATCAGGACCATATTCACCGGATTGTCTTCAGCCACCAGAATATTGAGCGGCACTGCTACGGTTTTTTCTGCCGGCGTGCTGTCTGGCTTGTCCCCCGATGTACCTCTCAAGGCAAGTAATGCTTCCAGCAACGCATGCATGGAGAAGGCAGTGACCTCGATGTGGCTGCGGCCATTAGCCTCCATCACAGGAACCACGGGTCCTTTCGATGAAACGATGACTGCTCCAAGGAGAGGCGTCAACCCTTGCGGCTCCTCCTTCGTACTCCCGGCAATAATGGAAATAGAGGGCGCCGCTTGCGTAGAAGGATCGACGACACTGCCGCCCCACTTTTCGACATATGCCGTCAAAACCCGTTGCCATGCAGGATGTTCGCAGATGACCGCGATCAACGATCCTTGCAGTGGCTGTAGACCATCCTCAGCCTGTTCAAGCGGCTCCGCCAGCGGAAATGGAATCTCAACACCAAAGACGCTCCCGCCTTCATTGCTGGACAAGCTTATTCTTCCTTTCATCAAGTGGGTGAGACTGCGGCAAAGAAACAAGCCCAGACCAGTTCCGCCAAATCGCCTGCTGATGGTTTCATCCCCCTGTTCCAGATACTCAAAAATCCGCTGTTGCGCATCCACCGAGATGCCAATGCCGGTGTCAGCGATTTCAAAACGCACCCATGACAAACGGTCCTGTTTGCTCAACTGGCGCACCGATAAGGTCACAGAGCCGCGCTCGGTAAATTTCACCGCATTGCCGACAAGATTCTGCAAAATCTGCATGAGCCGCCTTCCGTCGCCCAGCACCGGCAAATCCAGAGCGGCGTCCGGAAAACAATAAAATTGCAGTTTTTTGTTCAGGATGAGCGGCGCAAAAAGCTGCGCGCACTCTTCCAGCACATCGTTGACGTTCATCGGTGCGACATTGAGATGGATGGCTCTGGATTCAATTTTTGTCACATCGAGGATATCGTTGACCAGACTCATCAATGTGTCCAGGGAGCGCCGTATCATCTCGATCCGTCGGTGCTGCTCAGGAGTCAGCGCTTCATGTGACAGCAGTTCCATGTGACCAATGGCGCCGTGCAGCGGCGTGCGGATTTCATGGCTCACCTGGGCCAGGAACATCGATTTTTCCTGGTTGGCCTGATCGGCGGATTTCTTGGCATCGAGCAGCAAAGCTTCATGAGCCTTGTGCGTATTCATGTCGATCAATCCCAGCAGCACAACATCCTGTCCGGAAAACCTCGTTGTCGAGTACGCCACACCCAGGTAGTTGACTCCGCCGCCGCGTTGGGGAAGCTCGGTTTCGATCATCGCACACCCATAGGAGGTTGCCAGTATTGGCTCTGAAAATCTGCTGGTACTGACAATGCGGGCATAAAAACCGGCGCTGGATATATCGGCAGATTCAAACATCTGCACGGCGACGGCGTTTTGCAGCATCACCGCGCCGGTGTCCGGCGCATAGACGGCAATACCCACCGGTAGTGTGTCAATGATTGATTGGCTGAATTGCCTGGTTTCTATCAGTGCGAAGGCTCTTTTTTGCAACGCGCCGATGATGTATTTATCAAAATACATCGTCACAACCCACACGAGAAACAACAAAAACGAGGTCCAGAACGCTCCCGTAATGAGATCGCCACGCAGACCGGCGAGAATATCCTGCCAGTTGAACACGTACACGATATTCCACCCGGGGCCGTCGATTTTCTGGGTGATAAAGAAAGTGCCGTTCCGGTGAAAATAATTGATCCGGTCGCCATCCGCGGTAATGCGTGCGGCATTCTCCCCGATTTTTGACATCTGGCTGCGCGATACGTCGTCATCCGACCATGAGAAAAACGCCCTGGTCGCAGAACTGTCAAACACAAAGAGTCCGGGCGTATGATCGTCCCTCATGAAAAATTGCTTGAACTGGCCTGGCGATATGGAAAACACGGCAGTCGCCATATTATCGTTACCGAGAGAAATCCGTACAGCGAGCTGAGTCATCGCCTCGCGCCAAAACGTCTTCGAACCTGATGACGTCATCCATATGACGCTTTGGCCTGTACTGCCCTGCACGTTTGCGGCGGACAGGCTATGCGCGATGAATGCCGCATCGACTGATGCACTAACACTTTCCATGAATTCCTGAACACCGAGGCTATGGGACGACACGCGCTCTTTTCCAGTCAGCGGTGGTGAAATGGCGAGCAAGGACTTATCCGATGTATAGATGAAACCGTCCAGCGTCACGCCAGGATCGAGTGGATTGAACATTGGCAGCGACGATGCCAACTTCAGCAGCAACAGTAAATCAGCCTGCTCCTCATCGTTGCGGGAAGCGTTCTTCCTAGTGACAAGCGAGAACGGCGCCACTGTCAAATTTGGGTGGCGGAGCGAAATACCATCGTTCTCATTGAATATCTTCTGCTCGGAAGGAGGCAGCAGCGCCCGCTTTTCATCAGGCATTTGCAGACGCAGATGAGCGTACATTTCTGCGAACTGAATGACACGAACAAACAGGCGATCCACCTCTGACTTGATCTGTTCCCGCTTGCCGACGAAAACATCGATCTGCCGCTCACGAAACTGGGAAAAAGCACTAAATCCTGAAAAAATCGAAACGCTCAGGATGGCTGCCGCAAGAAAAATGGCGCATCCATACAGCATGCGTCTGTAATACTGCCCGGACAACGCCAGAATTTGCATCGGTATACGTTTTCAGGATGACAAATCACGAAAAATACGACTGAGTTCAATATCGTTGTTCGCCCCCAGCTTTTTCATTGCGGACAATTTCTGGTTGCTGACGGTCTTGGGACTGCGATGCAGGCGCTCGGCTATTGCGGCGACGGAAAAACCTTCGCAAATCATCCTCACGACAACCAGTTCCCTCTCCGAAAGCATCTCCAGCCTGACGGCCTGGTTTTTCTTCCAGAACACCTGCTCCAGCAACAAGGAAGACAGCGAAGACGGGAGGTAAATATGCCCGGTCTGGACTGTCCGGATGGCTTGCGGCAAATTGGCGAAATCGGTTTTGCTCTTGCCGATGAAACCTGCCGCGCCCAATTCCAGCACGCCCGAAATAATATGCGGCACGGCATGCGCGCTCAGGAACAACACATGTGTCGATGGCGCGATGCGCTTGATCTTTCTCAGCAGGTTCAGGCCATCTGCCTGAGGAGTGTCATCGAATGCATAATCGCAGAGAAGCACGTCGACAGGCCGTGCCTCCTCCAACTGTTTGAGCAACAGCACAATCGACTCAACGGAAAAAGCGACGACAATATCGTGGCAGTGCTCCAGAATACTCTCAACGCCGCGAAGCACGACGGGATAATCGTCTGCGATGCCCACCTGAATCGGCAATGTCCCGCTCAAACTGCCTACATTCATCCTTGATCCTATAAAATCGCAAGAATGTTCCCAAACAATAACAAAGCAAGAATATCGCGAATTTCATGCGGCCATCCGCAAAAGCTTTCAAAATCTGTTGCTTTTGCAACAAAGCTGAATCACCCCGGGAATCGTGGAGAAGAGCAGGCCGGCAGCTACTTTCCCTCGCTGCCGCCGTTACTGTTTGTTTTCATTGGACTTTCACGATGACACGAGCAATCGCATAGACTCTGCCCGGTGTGATCACATGTCCCGGAAGTTTTTCCAGCGAAGCGGTAATCACACGTGTGTGATGGAGTGTTTTTCCGGAACCCGAGGGCCTCCCCCTACTGAAAACGGGATACCACCCGGCACCAGCACCGGTATTACCACCCTGCCATCCAAGAAAATTCATCGGCCGCCCACTATCAGCATCGCGGATGCGGATGCCGACCCCGGTAGCGATCGCCGGATCGACACCATAGTTGTTCGACAGCAGATGCGTGACGCCACCCATGCTGCCGACCAGCCCAAGCTCCATCGCCTTGATATAGGCGTCCTCAGATACCTGTATGCCCATGGCGGTCTGATTTTGTCCCGTACCTGAATTGACATTACGGTCGCATTCAAGCTGAATGGAAAAGTCAACTTCGCGTTTCTCACCTCGTTGAAATTCTTGAACCGTAATGGGCCAGAATGTCACTTCGGGCGTCGTATTGCGCACGACACATGTCGGCTCATAGCTGACCCAAGCCGCATTCCGCATCCCGAAAGCGACACCGTTTTTAGGCCAGAAGCGATGATGAGTTGCGTGGTCGCTACCTTCGGGATCGGCAGGATATCCCGGCCCGCTGAAAGCAATATAGGCATTGGGCTGCGTACAAGTATAGGGCCAAGGGGAGCGGCCTCTATCATCTGCCATGTCGTTGCCGCAGTAATTGCTTGCACCACCCCATTGTACGGTCGATACCCGAGCAAGTTCAGCCTGTACCGGACTCAAATGTTTTGCCCTGATCTTGATTTTCCTACCTTCCACATCGTAATTTGTGAGTTTCGCATACTGCCAGTGGCGTGTGAACACCTTGCCTGATCTGACATGTGTAATCTTGATGGCCGCAAAAGAAAACCAGGTTTGGTAATAGCCTGGCAGGCCATCCTTGGCGCCGATCTCAAAGTAACCGCCGACCCGGTCATCGCCATTGGTGGAAAAAACCTCATAGAGTTGATCCTTATCCGCCAGATCGCACTCCCACAGCACGGTTTCGTCATTGATGCCGGCAGCATTGCCTGCCGTTGCAACCGCCGACCCCAGTATGGTGCCCACAGGCTGCAATGTGGTGGTCCTGATGATATTGATCCGGCCGAACTGGAACTGTGACGAGTTATTATCCAGTGCGGGTCCCATTTTATTTTTGCGCACACACCTTGCCTGCGCGGTAACGCAAAACAACAGGCCGGTAAGCACGAATATCATCCGGATCAGCCCACGTGTACCAGACGCTTGCATCAGAATTTTATGTTGCACCATCCCTCCAGAAATGCATACAGAGTGCTGCCAGAGCGCACCTGCGTTCCCCCCGATGGCCGCGACGGGTTAAGCCAGCGATCGTGGAAATTGTTTAGCGCGTGTCAGAAATTTCCAGAACGCCGAAGCGTAGCTTCATCGGGGCAAAGCCGCCGATCCTTGCTGAAAATTTCCCGAATCGTCGATCAAGATATAACCGACCTCGCCGCCGGCGACCACGTCGGACACGGGACTGCTCAGCGAATAGCGCCGCTCGCTCATGGGCGGCGTCATCATGTCCGGCGATTGCGCCGTCTCGATGTGGCGATCCCCAACAGTCATGTTGAGCGACGCGAACGAAGCAAAATAGGGACTGCGGTTGTAACATACCAGCACCCAGCCGTCACCCGTTTTCTCCAGGCGAAACGCCAACTGCCTGCCGACGTCCCCAGACGAGGACGGCAAATTCTTCGGACGATAGAAAATCTTGATCTGGGTATTAATGCCGACCAATAATCGTGCCTGTTCCGCATGACGGTCGGAATTCAACAGCGGAATTTCGTACAGGTTGAGCCAAAAAACCGATTCGCGATCTCCAGGTAAGGGATCATTCGCATAAAGCACGCGCAAATGCATGATTTCATTCGGCTGTAAACGAAACACGCCAGGCAACGGCATCATGACCGAGACCACCGCATCGGGCGTGCTGCTCCCCTCACCGTTGTCCACCCAGGTTTGCACGATGATCGGGTAGTCGTTGGTATTGGCGAGCGTCAGTGAACGTTCCTGCTGGCCTTCTTCAAAGATCAGTCTGGTGCGTTCGACCATGATGCCCGCGCTCGCCTGAAGACAATGCATTCCCGCCAGACAGAGCAAAACCACCTTGACCAGCAAGGCATGTAGGCGCCTCGTCAGAAAAAATGGGGGCAATGTTTTCATTGGACTTTCACGATGACATAAGCAATCGCATAGACTCTGCCCGGTGCGATCACCTCTCCCGGAAGTTTTTCCAGCGAAGCAATAATCACACGTGTGTAATTGACCGTTTTTCCGGAACCCGAGGGGGCACCCCCCCCACTGAAAACGGGATACCACCCGGCACCAGCACCAGTACCAGGATCGACATCACCCGGCCATCCAAGAAAATTCATCGGTTGTCCACTATCGGCATCGCGGATGCGGATGCCAACCCCGGTAGCGATCGCTGGATCGACACCATAGTTGTTCGACAGCAGATGAGTGACGCCACCCATGCTGTCGACCAGCCCAAGCTCCATCGCCTTGGCATAAGCTGCGACAGATACCTGTATGCCCATGGCGGTCTGATTTCGTCCCGTACCCGACTTGACATTACGGTCGCACTCAAGCTGAATGGAGAAGTCAGCTTCGCGTTTCTCACCTCGTTGAAATTCTTGAATCGTAATGGGCCAAAACGTCACTTCGGGCGTTGTATTGCGTACGACACACGTCGGTTCATAGCTGACCGACGCCGCATTCCGCATCCCGAAAGCGACACCGTTTCTATCTGCCCAGAAGCGATAATTAGCCGCGTGGTCGCTGCCTTCGGGATCGGCAGGATATCCCGGCCCACTGAAAGCAATATAGGCATTGGGCTGCGTGCAGCTATAATTCCAGGGGGAGGAGCCTCGGTCATTTGCCATGTCGTTGCCGCAGAAATTGCTTACACCACCCCATTGTACGGTCGATACCCGAGCAAGTCCAGCCTGTACCGGACTCAAATGTTTTGCCCTGATCAGGATTTTCCTGCCTTCCACATCGTAATTCGTGAGTTTCTCATACTGCCAGCGACGTGTGAACACTTTGCCTGATCTGACATGTGTAATCTTGATGGCCGCAAAAGAAAACCAGGTTTGGTAATAGCCTGGCAGGCCATCCTTGGCGCCGACGTCAAAGTAACCGCCGACCCGGTCATCGCCATTGGTGGAAAAGGCCTCGTAGAGTTGATCCTTATCCGCCAGATCGCAAATCCACAGCACGGTTTCGTCATTGATGCCGACAGCCTTTCCTGCCGTTGCAACCGTCGACCCCAGTATGGTACCCACAGGCTGCAATATGGTGCTGGTGATATTGATCCGGCCGAACCGTAACTGTGACGAGCCCGCATCCAGCACGGGAGTATAGGGAGAACCGCTACGCTGACACCTTGCCTGCGCGGTAACGCAAAACAACAGGCCGGTAAGCACGAATACCATCCGGATCAGGAATAGGCTAGCACTTTCTTTCATGGGCATTCCCTGTTCATTTTCTCTCAACGACTCTCACAGATGCCTTTCAGCTTCAAAAGCGGCTGCTGCTGATCCTCTTGCTGCACATCATAATGCAACTCGCATCGTTCCTCTGCCGCTTCGCCCCAGCGCAACATCAATCTACCACGTACATTTCCGGTACGCACATAGGTCTGACTGCCCTGCCCCACCATGCCGATAACGACGCCCTGTTCATCCAGGACGTCCGCCCCCATCGGCACCGGATTGCCATCTTCGCGCAGCGCCTTGATCAACAGGGCATTGCCGCTGCGCGTCTTGAACCGGACCTTGATCGCAGCGCCCGCATAAGGAACGACCTGGCGCTGCCCGTCATTGAGTTCCACCTTGCTGTTCATGCCTTCCGGCATCAAACCGACCTGGTTACGCTGATAAGGCACCAGCGACGGCATCAAGGCATAACCATTGCTGTCAATCGCAGTGCCCTGGCCGTTGAACACTTTCGCCCCGGTTGCCCCCTTTGCTTCGATCAGCGCGAACGTATCGCTCAGATAAGGACCAAACGTGATGCCGCCAGAATGGATGGCGACAGCTCCGCGCGCACTGGCCGCAGCCTGCCAATAACCTGGGCCGTGTGAGGCATTGATGCCCATGCTGACGTTGGCAAACTGCTTGTGTAAATTGCCGCCGATGGTATTCTGGTCATCATGGGCATGGTTCACGTCAAGGCCGTAGTTCATGCTCTGGCCTTGTCCCAGAGTGCCCGATACGGATGCCTGATAGGTATTCTCGCCGTTAGCCCTGTTCACAGAGGAACTGAAGAATGGCCGGCTGTCGCTACCCCTCGGCCCCAATGGGAAAAATACTGTCACGACGACGGACGACCCCCGGTTTTCGGTGTTTTCCAAAAAACTGGCGCCAGCGGACTGACCGCTGAAGACCCGCTGCCGCTGAAATGCCAGGCTCAAACTGATATCGTTCTCGAATACCACGGTGTATCCGGCCTGCAGTTGCGTTACGCGCCTGCTGCTGCCGTAATAATCCTGCGTCAGTCCGGAGAGATAGAGCGATCCTGCCTTTCCCAGACGCTGGTTCAGTGAAATGTCAAAGCGCGAACGCTGCCTGTAAGAAGACGACAACCCGATATCGCTGTCCCGCTGGTATCGGCGCTCGCTTTGCACATCCCCCAGTTCGCGATAGTTCTGGGTTGAATAACGGTAACTGGCAAGCGAAAACGTCGTCTCAGTACGCTGAAAAGTCTTGCTGTATGTGACACCAGCCATCCAGCCGTTTGCTCTTTTTCCCTGCGCCAGCACTGCGTGCGAATAGGTAGTGTTGAGTCCCAATGCGCCAAGCGCACTGACATGCGTCACCCCCATGGCTACGGCCTGATAATCGTTCGATATGCGCAGCCCGCCATTGGGCGTAAGCGAATTACTCAAGCCATATTGATAGGTCACATCCGCGAACAGATCCTTCGCAGCAGCGTCGCGCGTCCTGCCCAGCGTGAAGCTGTAACGGGAGGCGCCCGGACGCATCGACTCCGGCACTGCCGCAAAGGGAACGCTGAACTGCGAACGCGTACCGTCCGCTTCCAGTACGGTGACATCCAGATCACCGTTATAGCTGGTGGGATACAGATCGCTGATTTCGAATGGACCAGGTGCCACCGTGGTCCGATAGATTTCCTGACCGTTCTGATGCACGCTGACCTGCGCATTGGTGCGCGCCACGCCCCTGATCACCGGCGCATACCCGCGCTGCGATTCCGGCAACATCCGATCGTCCGAGGCCAGCTCGATGCCCTGATAGGCCACACCGGAAAAAAATACTCCCGACGTATAGTTTTCACCAAACGAGAGTTCGCCCCTGATGCCTGGCAATGCACGCTTGACATAGGTTCTGACTGAATTCCACTGATATCCGTTGGACGGGTCGTAACTCATCGACCCCTGCTGGCGCAGGCGCCACAATCCCAGGTTCAATCCACTATTGGTCGAGACATAAGTCGAATTCTGGAAACTCACCGTCGTGGACGCGTAATACTGACTGGCATTGTAATTGACGAAGCCGATGGCATCCCCGCTTTCAAAGCGCTTAGGATCGACATAGCCGCGCGGCTTGGTATTCATGGCAATCTGGGGAATCGAGAGATCCAGCCTGAGGCGGGAAAAGTCGAAGCGTTCGGTCGCACCTGCAACGACGCTCGAGATAGACTGGCAATCAGTATTTTTCTCCGCTGCGGCCATGATATCCTCCGCAATCCCGATGCCCGTCAGCACATCTCCGGATAAACAGGCACGCGTAGTGCCGTCGACATCATCGAAACGAATATTCTGGCGATCATAGAGGCGTCCGTTGACATACAGGTCGACATCATAGGTTCCAGACTCGATGACGTCACCCCGATTGAATCGCGACAAGCTTCCCTTGTTGGCCAGCGATCCCAATGCCAACCCCTCGATAAACAGGTAAGCACCTTTAGCATCAACTGGCTCCGCCTCGTTTTTCCCTGTACTCACCGCCGCCTGGGTTTGTAAGACAAACCCGGATAACGATAATAGCAACCATGGCAGCGATCGCAACACAAGGCACGATGCCACTCGCCGGCCACGGGAAAAGCCGAAACAAGCGCCGTTACTTGAAGCGATACTCGTCTTCAATTTCGCCACCGTAATCATTAATCAACCTCACCTTGAGGCGAGAAGCACTTACCTCGCCAGTCATCGTCTTCACAGGCCAGACGACCTCACCCTTCGGAGGAATCAACACTGCTTCGGCAACCGGCACATCGCCTTTATCAGAAGCAATGATGACGCTCTGAAGCACCGCATAGTAACCACTGGAATTACGCCCGACGACACGAACCACGCCATTGTCGCGACTTGCTTCAAAAGACAGACCTTTGCGCATGGTGGACATGCTCGATTCATTGGAAAGGCCGGTCGGGCGATAAAAAATTTTCATTCGGCTGCTCACCGTCAGCACCAGCTTGTTGGCCTCCATATCGGATGCTCTTATTGCCGGAACCTGCAGGAAATTAAGAAAAAACAGGGACTCGCGATCCTGTGGCAGCGCTTCGCCAACATATGTCAGCCGCACAATCTGCCCTGCCTGCGGCTCCATCCGAAAAACCGGCGGATGAGCGACAAAAGGAGGATCCTCCAATTCGGAACCTGAAGGCTCACTTCCCCGGCCCACCCAGATCTGGACCAGATTCGGGTAATTATCCTGATTCGTGAAGTTCAATACCCGCTCTTTGAGGGAGGCTGGATAAACCACACGCGTACCCACCATGATGACGCTGGCATGCACCGGGGAAGCCGACGCAAGTGCAGCGCAGAACATGAGCGCATATCTCAAGATGTTTTTTTTCATATTCGACATCGACACACCTTCTTCTTGCGATTCGGCGCGGACCAAAACAAAAGATCGTAGAAGCGATACACGACCGCTATTGCTGATATCACTGCAGCCATGCCAATACCAGTATCAGGCAATTTAATTTCTGATACAAATCATAGACACCTGCTTGCCCTGATACCTTGCAAATGGGAAACTACGGTAGACGATTGTCTGGAATCAGGAGATGACTGGCCATACCGCCGACATGATGGAAGTTGCAATCATAGTCTCTGCACTGCAAGAGACTCCGTGAACAAGGTTGAGAACGTACGAATACCGACATCAACCCAACTCACCGCAAATCCAAAGAGAGAAACAAAAAAACAGAAGAGTATGTCGACATCAAGCCGACATACTCATACTCGGCTATCCAGGATTTTCAGATACTCACACGTATTACCCAGAGAACCGGCAAAAAGAAGCGAAAACCAAAAATGGCATCGATTCACGCCACGATTACAAATAATCCAGCGCGTATTGCACCGATCCCACGACCGAGCCGGCACCAACAGCAGCACCCTCAGCAATATAACGCACAGCGAAAATGTGGCTGGCGGCAGTTTCGCCCCTACCAAGCTTAAGCCCATCGACCGAAGTCATCGTGCCACTGACCAGTTTTATTGGGCTACCACCTGGCTGATTCAGCAATTGCAACGCGACATTGCTTGCCGTACCCATATTGGGGATATTGCCGCCATCCGTCGCCCCTGAAGAAACAGCGAACGCCGTCTTGATCGACATGACGTCCGTAACAGGTGCCTTACATCCCGTGACAGACAAGGTAAAAGGCCTTTCACCCGCCACGGCTCCGGCCGCCGCAAGTGAACTCGTCGCTACTGTCGGGAGAAGCACCAACGGACCCATAGCGCCCTCAACCATGACCTGACAGGTTTGATCGCTGACCTGCCCCTGGAATCTGATTGTATTACCTGCAGCGAACACGAAGGACGGCATTGCAACCAATAATAATACTACTTTTTTCATTATCAAATTTCCTCTATTAAAAAATTAAAATTAAAACCCGGCTCAGAATTTAAGTTGCCGCGTAACACAATATCGTAACTAAAAAACCTCTGAATTATAGAGCGACAATAATTCATCAGATATAAGAGTTACCTCAATATCCAATAGGATATCTGCTCAAAAATAAAACGCGCCAGCTTAAAAGACTTTCAGAGAAGCATCAGTTATCGATGCCAATAACAATACATTGACTGGAAAAATAGCCTATGCGCAAGTCAGACTAGGAAAAGACCGCTATTATAATTGAAAATTATTTGACGCGCTGTTTTTCCAGCTTGCGCGCCAGTGTGCGGCGATGCATGCCAAGGCGGCGTGCTGCTTCAGAGATGTTGAAATCAGTGTCTGCCAAGACTTCATGGATACACTCCCACTCCATCGTCTTGATCGAAGTTGAACGCGTCGTCAACTCGATTTCGGTGCTGCCAGCGACATGGCCAAAAGCGATTTCGATATCGTCGGTATTGGATGGCTTGGCCAGATACTGGCAAGCGCCCAGTTTGATCGCCTCGACCGCTGTACCGATGCTGGCGAATCCGGTCAACACCACGATCAGCATGGCTTCATCATGCTGATGTAGCATCTGCACGCAGGCCAGTCCCGAAGTATTGCCGTTGAGTTTGAGATCGACCACAGCATAACCAGGGTTGTGCTGCGCCAGCAAGGCGGCAGCTTCACTCTGAGTAGTCGCCAGCAACACGGCATAGCCGCGCCGCTCGAACGAACGGCCCAAGGTGCGGGCAAACGCCATATCATCTTCAATGATCAACAGCAGGCGTTCTGTCGACATATTGCCTATTCCCCTTCCCCTGTTCCGCTGTGTTTTTTTGCGCATCGATCTCGAGACTGATAGATGAAAGCCGCAGTGTAAGGCATACCGTAGCACCGACGACACGACCGCTTTCTTCACGATTATGCGCTGTAACAGTCCCACCGAGTTTACGGGCAGCATTCACTACAAAAAATAACCCCAATCCGCCACCTATCTTGCCTTTGGTCGACTGGTAAGGCTGGCCCAGCTGTGCCAGCATACCTGTGACGAAACCCGGGCCGATGTCGTCCACCGTCAGACGCAGCATACCGCCTTCACGCACTACAGTCAGGCGCAGCCAGTATGGCGATACCTCCAGTGCATTGTCGAGCACATTGTAAATCATTTGCTTGAGTGTCGAATCGAAAATGACCGACATATCCTGCTCGATGCGATTGTCGTATTCGAAAAAAACGATGGGCCGCGTGGTACGGAATTCTTCCATAATGTCACTCAAGAAAGTGTTGAGCGAGGTTCTGAGCGACGATGCACCACGCGCCTCGCCAGCCGACAGCAGCACGCCGCTGACGATGGCCTTACAGCGTTGCAATTGCATCTGCATCTCGCTGATTTCTTCCAGCAGTGCGGGATTACTGCTGAACTCGGGCATGTGTCGCCAATCACCAAGAATCACTGACAACGTTGCCAACGGCGTACCGAGTTCATGGGCGGCTCCGGAAGCCAGCAAACCCATACGCACAATATGGTCTTCTTCTACAGCGCGCTGGCGCAGTATGGTCAGTTGGGCGTCGGCAACGCGACGGTTGCTGCTGATGCGCGTGATGACAGTCACCAGTAATATCGAAACCACGATGAAGCAAAGTAGCATGCCCTCGACGTACCTGCTGGATAGGCCGGCGCTACGATCCAATGCCAAGGAAAGCGGTATGAAAAATTGCGATAGTCCGGCAAAACACAGACTGGTGATACAGACAATACTCCAGGTCGACCAAGCTTCCAGCAACACCGCGCTGATGATGATCTGTAACAGATATAAAAAGATAAACGGATTGGTGGTGCCGCCGCTGAGGTAAAGCTGCGCAGTCAGCGTGGCGACATCGACCAGCAAGGCTAGAAACAACTCACGATTGGTGACGAAAAGACATTCGCGCCAACGCATATAGCTGCCGATGTTGAAGGCGATCAGGCAAGCCAGTACTCCCAGCATATGTGGCAACGGCAGTTGGATGTCAAAACTGAAAACCGCTACGATGATGGTGCCGGTCTGGCCCAACACGGCAATCCAGCGTAACTGGATCAGTTGCAACATGCTCTTGTGGCCGACGGTGCGATCAGGCGTGCCGGCCAAGTTTTCTGAGTCTGAGGAAAAAACATTGCCCATGGCGTTGTTATGCTAATGGGTTAAAACCTTGAAATCGAGGATATTCGGAGAATTATCAGCCTTGCCTACCATTATCGCTTTCCTGGCTAAATATGACCGCGCCGGCGATTTTCATCGCGCATGACCCAATAACCGGTACAGGCAGTCATCAAGGCCAATCCATACCAGGTGAGAATATAAATCAGATGGTTGTTGTGAAAAACAATCACTGTCAACCCGCCAACCGGATCACCAGCAGCGGCACGCATCTCTTCTGTCATAGAAACGTCCGCTGCGGCTGTCGCGTCAGCATCGACAAAATACGGCGCTACCTTGTCAAGCTTGTGTGCCGCTGCAATGGCCTGTACGTCACGCGAGAACCAGCGGTCGGTGGCCGGATCGTTATCACGCAGGAAGCCGCCGCCCGGTTCGCTGATACGCAGCAGACCGGTGAACCTGGCAGGAGCATCACTGGCTGCTTGCCGGATATCGTGCGCGTCGGCAGCAATGTAGCCGCGATTGATCAGCGTTACCACCCCATCGGGACCACGCAACGGCGTCAGCAACCAGAAACCGCTACCTAGACGAGTTACGGCCCGCACCTTCACCGTTTGTGCATATAAAAACGTGCCGCTAAGGCGGACATGGAGATATTCGTAAGCATCGGCTGATGCTGAGATGTGGAACCACGCATCCGGTCCCGGCGCCGCGACCGGATCGGCATGTACGCGATGATTCACACGTTCGATCAGGTCGAGCTTCCAGAACAGGCGATTGACCTGCCAAGTGCCCAATGCAAGGAACCCGAGGAAAACCAGAAACATACATGCCGCCAAGAAGCAGCGCAGCCCGAGAGACCGGCGCTCCACTGCACCTGCAACGGCACGCCCTGGAGACTGACTATCGATCACCAGCTACACAAATCACGATATGCAAATCACTTTATTCCAGACATACTATGCTGCATGTGTTGCATCGAACCCGGCACTGCTTCGCGCATCAGATCCGGATTCATGCCAGGCATCATGTTGTGATTCAGATTATGCATGACCCACAGCGAACCCGACAGCATGATGACCACCAGCATGATCGTGAAGACCAGTGCCAGGAAGATCCAGCCCCCTTCGGACCTGCTATTCATGTGCAGAAAATAAACCATATGCACCACGATCTGCACTACCGCCAGCGCCAGCAAGACCAAGCCCATGATGGTGCTTGATTCCAAGATGACCTTATTCATGACCAGCCAAAACGGAATCACCGTCAGGATGACTGCCAGCACAAAACCGGTGATATAGCTCTTGAGACTGCCATGGTCAGCTGCATGGCCGTGGTGATGATGAGCGTCAGAACCGTTTTGATGGCCATGTTCCCCGTCGTGCGACGGATGTTCTTGATGCTGCGTACTCATGGCAGGACTCCCATCAGATAGACGAAGGTGAAGACACCAATCCAAACCACGTCCAGAAAGTGCCAGAACATCGACAGGCACATCAGACGGCGGCCGTTTTCAGGCGTCAAGCCATACTTGCCGATCTGGAATATCAATGTGATCAACCAGATGATACCGAAAAACACGTGCAAGCCGTGTGTCGACACCAGCGCGAAAAAGGAAGTCAGGAAACCACTGCGTTGCGGACCGGCGCCTTCATGAATCAGGTGGATGAACTCATACAGTTCCAGACAGATGAAGCCGATGCCCAGCAAACCGGTCACGGCCAGCCAGCTCAGCGTGGTCTGGAGCTTCTTTTTTTCCATTTCCAGCATGGCGAAGCCATAGGTGATCGACGACAGCAGCAGCAAGCAAGTATTGATCGCCACCAGCTGCAGATCGAACAACTCGGCACCGGTCGGACCGCCCGCATAACTGCGGCCCAGCACTGCATAAGCAGCGAACAGGCAGACGAAGATCAGGCAGTCACTCATCAGGTACATCCAGAAACCCAGCAAGGTGCCGTTTTCGGGATGATGTTCCGTGACGTAGTAACGCGAACCTGGCGCTGCGGTTGCAGCAGAAGTAGAAATCTCAGACATGGCTATCCAGCAGGCGTGTGCGGTTGGCTTCAACACGGACGACGTCGTCGGCCGGGATGTAGTAATCGCGTTTGTAATTGAAGGTATGAGCAATGATCGCAACCATGATGGTGACGAAACCAACACCGACCAACAGCCACATATGCCAGATCAGGGCGAAGCCGAGTACGGCGCTCAGGGCAGCAATGATGAAGCCTGCGCTGGTATTCTTCGGCATGTGGATCGGCACAAAGCCAGCTTGCGGACGAGTGTAACCATTAGCCTTCATGTCAGCCCAAGCGTCGTTGTCATGCACACAAGGCGTGAATGCGAAATTGTAGTCCGGCGGCGGCGACGAAGTCGACCACTCCAGCGTGCGTCCCCCCCATGGATCGCCGGTCGTGTCGCGCAACTTGTCACGGTGCAAATAACTGACCACCAGCTGGATGATGAACGATGCAATACCCAATGCCACCAGGACGGCACCGCAGGCAGCAATCTGGAACCAGATTTGCAGCGACGGATCGTCGAAGTGACTCAGGCGACGGGTCACGCCCATCAAGCCCAGCACGTACAACGGCGTGAATGCAACCCAAAAACCGCTGAGCCAGAACCAGAAGCAGCAATGACCCCAGAAATTGTCCAGCTTGTAACCGAAAGCCTTCGGAAACCAATAGTTGATGCCCGCGAACATGCCGAACAGCACGCCGCCGATGATCACGTTATGGAAATGGGCGATCAGAAACAAGCTGTTATGCAACACGAAATCTGCGGGAGGAACCGCCAGCAGCACACCGGTCATGCCACCGATCACGAAAGTGATGATGAAACCGATAGTCCACAGCATAGGCAGTTCGTAACGGATGCGACCCCGGTACATAGTGAACAGCCAGTTGAAAATCTTGGCGCCGGTCGGGATCGAGATGATCATCGTAGTGATACCGAAGAACGAGTTGACGCTGGCGCCGGAACCCATGGTGAAGAAGTGATGCAGCCACACCAGATACGAGAGGATGGTGATCACGACGGTCGCGTACACCATCGACGAGTAGCCGAACAGGCGCTTGCCGCAGAAGGTGGAAACCACTTCCGAGAAAATACCGAACACCGGCAGCACCAGAATGTAAACCTCAGGATGTCCCCAGATCCAGATCAGATTCACATACATCATGGGGTTGCCGCCAAAATCATTGGTGAAGAAGTTGGTACCGACTATACGATCGATCGACAGCATGGCCAGCACAGCGGTCAGAACCGGGAAAGCGGCGACGACCAGCACGTTGGTGCAAAGCGCAGTCCAAGTGAAGACCGGCATCTTCATCATGCTCATACCGGGCGCGCGCATCTTGATGATGGTGGCGATCAGATTGATGCCTGACAGCAGCGTTCCTACCCCGGCAATCTGTAATGACCAGATATAATAATCCACTCCCACGCCAGGATCTCCGAGGATGCCCGACAAAGGCGGATAAGCCAGCCAGCCGGTACGGGCGAATTCGCCGACGAACAGCGACAGCATCACCAGAACAGCGCCGAATGTAGTCATCCAGAAGCTGAAGTTATTGAGAAACGGGAAAGCCACGTCGCGCGCGCCGATTTGCAGCGGTACGATGTAGTTCATCAGACCGGTCACTACTGGCATCGCCACGAAAAAGATCATGATCACACCATGGGCGGTGAAAATCTGGTCGTAGTGATGCGGCGGCAGGTAGCCGAGCTCATCGCCAAAGGCCATCGCCTGTTGCAAACGCATCATCAGCGCATCGGCAAAACCACGCAGCAGCATGATGATGGCGAGGATCATGTACATGATGCCGATTTTCTTGTGGTCGATGCTGGTGATCCAGTCGCGCCACAGGTAACCCCACAGGCGAAAATAGATAATGCCGCCGACCACGGCGACGCCACCGATCAACACAGCGATGAAAGTCGCCAGCAGAATGGGTTCATGAAGAAAGGACATCGCCCCCCCATCCAGGCGGCCGAAGATCAGCTTGGTCATGTCAATTTGGTCTGGCATCGTTACTTACTTTCCGCTGAAAAAAGATCGCTGCATCCTGTCGCACATGTTGTCTATGCTGCATGACGCCCCCTTGGCAGTAAACATTGTTACCACCGACTGTGTTCTTTTGATTGATTATTCATGGTGACGCTGACTTGCCACTGGCATGCTGTCGGCGACTTTGACTAACGATGCAGGAACATCCAGGGCGGCGGATTTTTCAGTCTCTGCGCCTTTCCCTTTCTCGACGTTCATATCTGTCGCCATTTGCCTGTCTATACAGACCTGCCCAGCCTTGACACAACGGTTCAGGATCGCGTGGTACAGCGTAGCATCGACCGTCTTGTAATAACGCACAGGATCCTTGATGCTTGGTTTTTCCAGCGCAACGTAATCGTCACGTTCAAGCACGCCACCGCCAGCCTTGACCTTTTTGACCCAAGCGTCGAAACCATCATTGCTCAGGCCATGGAACTTGAAGCGCATGTCGGAAAAGCCATGGCCGCTGTAGTTGGCGGAAAAACCTTCGAATTCGCCCGGCTTGTTGATCACCGCGTTCAGCGCCGTCTGCATGCTGGGCATAGCGTAAATCTGGCCGGCTAGCGCAGGAATATAGAAAGAGTTCATGAAGCTGGACGCAGTGATTTTGAAATTGATCGGCACGTTGACCGGCGCTGCTAGTTCATTGACGGTGGCAATGCCTTGCTCCGGATAGATGAACAGCCACTTCCAGTCCAGCGCCACGACTTCGACAGTCAGCGGTTTGACGTGTTCAGGAATGGGGCGCTGCGCATCGATACGCGACAGCTTACGATAGGGATCCAGCGTGTGGGTAGTGACCCAAGTCACCAGGCCCAGCGCAATGATGATCAGCAGCGGAGCCCCCCAGATAATCAGTTCGAGCTGGGTCGAGTGGTGCCAGTCCGGCTCATAGCGGGCCGCAGTATTGCTCTGACGGTAATGCCATGCATAAAGGACCGTCAGCGCAATCACCGGAACGATGACGATCAGCATCAAGACGGTGGAAACGACGATCAGCCTGCCCTGTTGCTGGGCGACGTCTCCCGAGGGATTCAGGACGACCGTATTACAACCTGCCAGCAAAACGATAGACAGGAAAATAAGTCCGCGGCGAATGAGATATGAAGACATGCTGGAAAGTCCAGTGGGAACTATTGGATTTTGTTAATGTACACTCACCGTTAAGCATTAGCGATTGGACAATTTGTCCTACCCTGACAACGGGACCACAGCAATAGAACAGCAGTATAATCGGTCATGCTCCGATGGAACGTAGACGGCGTCACAGACTGAACCGAGAAAGAGAGACAATGATCATGGCTAGCACCCCTATTCATCACCCTGAAGCTCCTGAATTTTCTACGAATACGTCTGTCGGTGGTTCTGACTCTCATCATCCAGCGGTCTCGCCAGGAGACATTGCGGTCGGCGTGGTCATTGGAAGAGCTTCAGAATACTTTGATTTCTTCGTATATGCCATAGCCTCGGTGTTGGTTTTTCCCACAGTTTTTTTTCCGTTCGAAGAACACCTCAGTGGCACGCTCCATGCCTTCGTCATTTTTTCCTTCGCTTTTCTGGCGCGACCGTTCGGAACCATTATCTTCATGGCGATACAAAAAAAGCTGGGGGGCGAAATCAAGCTGACGCTGGCCCTGCTCCTGCTCGGCACATCCACTGCCGGTATTGCCTTTTTACCAACTTACGATCAACTGGGTTTCACGGCCATCATCCTACTGTCGATACTACGCATCGGCCAGGGTCTGGCGCTGGGCGGCGCCTGGGATGGTCTGCCCTCCCTACTGGCGATGAACGTACCCGATAACAAGCGCGGCTGGTACGCTATGCTCGGTCAATTGGGCGCGCCGGTCGGCTTCATGGTCGCCGGTCTGGTGTTCGCTTACCTAGTCGGCAGCCTGAGCAGCGTAGATTTCCTCGATTGGGGCTGGCGCTATCCGTTCTTTGTGGCGTTCGCCATCAACGTCGTCGCCCTGTTTGCCCGCCTGCGCCTGATCTCCTCCGAAGAGTATGCGCAACTGCTGAAAGAACGCGAACTGGAACCGACCGGCCTCGCCGAACTCTCCGGCACACAAGGCCGCAACATCATCATCGGCGCCTTCGTCGCGCTGGCCAGCTATGCGCTATTCCATCTGGTGACGGTATTTCCGCTGGCCTGGATTTCGCTGTATTCGCTGCGTTCTGTCAGTGACTTTCTGACGATGCAGGTGTTCGGCGCTATATTGATGATGCTTGGAATTATCCTGTCCGGCCCGGTCGCCGACCGCTACGGCCGCCGCATCACACTAAGTGTGCTGGCAGTACTGATTGCTGGCCTGAGCGGCTTCGTGGCGCAACTGATCAACGGCGGCGAAGTCGGCCAGAACGTTTTCATCCTGATCGGCTTCACTCTGCTGGGCTTGTCGTATGGTCAGGCAGCTGGCGCCGTCAGTTCCAACTTTCCTCCCAAGTACCGCTATACCGGCGCGGCGCTGACCTCCGACTTGGCATGGCTGATCGGCGCAGGCTTTGCCCCGCTGGTGGCACTGGGTGTATCGACACAATTCGGGCTGGCCTATGTCGGCATCTATCTGTTGTCGGGCGCAGTCTGCTCACTGGTAGCGCTTGGTGCGAGCCATGCATTGAAATGAACGTGTAGCTAAACTGTCTCCATGCAACCGGACCGGCAGCAAAGGCTGAGTTCTGTATTGCACAGACTCAGCCTTTTATATTTGCCGCCATAGCGGACGGTCATGGTGACCGCAGGTTTTTATTGTTTATTGTCGGAAAGCAGACACGACAATGCTCATCCAGAACGACATCAAAAGATCAAGATGAACCGGTTTTTCAAATCTTTGTTCGGGCAAGTCGTCGTCGCCCTCATGGCCGGCAACATTATCGGACTGTTCTATCCCGATTTCGGGCAAAATCTCAAGCCGCTGGGTGACGGGTTTATCAAACTCATCAAGATGATCATTCCGGTGATCGTGTTCTGCGTGGTCGTGCAAGGCATCTGCG
>JBAPMF010000105.1:0-7252 GCA_049278475.1 Herbaspirillum sp.
GCTCTTAGTAAATCAGTTTGAAAGCGACGCTCGTCAGCGCAACGGCCAGCAGGCCACGCAAGAGTTTTTCTGGCGCCGCGCGCGCCGCGAACGAGCCGATGGTGATGCCTGGCACCGAACCTAGCAACAATGCGCCGAGCAGGTTCCAGTCGATCGAACCCAGCCACCAGTGGCCGAGTGCCGCGATGGCCGTCAACGGCACCGCGTAAGCAATATCGGTGCCGGCGATTTCCGCCGGCGACAGGCGCGGATACAGCAGCACCAGCAAGGTGGCACCGATGGCACCGGCGCCGATCGAAGACACCGTCACCAGTGCGCCGATCACGGCGCCTGTCAGAATGGTGGTATTGGCCAGCCGATGGCCTTGCAGCTGACGCTCTGGATGGGCATTGAGCCAAGTCTGGAGTTTACCCCTGAACAGCAAGGCGATCACGGTGAGAAAAACGGAGATGGCGATGCAATAGCGGATGATGTTATTGATGTCTTCGCTGATGGCGCCGAAGTATTTCAGCAGCAATGTGGTGATGAGGGCGGCAGGCAACGTGCCGTAGGACAGGCGGCGCACGATGTCCCAGCGTACAGTACCCTTGAGGCGATGCGCAAAAGTGCCGGCCGTCTTCGTCGCCGCAGCGAAGGCCAGATCCGTGCCAACCGCTACGCTGGGGTGAATGCCGAACAGCAAGGTCAGTAAAGGCGTCATCAGTGCGCCGCCGCCGACGCCGGTCAGTCCGACCAGCAATCCCACCGCGAAACCGCTGACTACATAAGAAAGAGTCATGATACCTCACCTATAACAGACTAAATCGTAATAAACTTGGACGCTAAACCCAACTACATACTATTTATTTGCTTATATGCACAATTAGCATAAGCAAATAGAGTTGCCGGGACTAATGAAGGACAGTCATGAATTTGCATCAATTCCGTTTCGTCAGGGAGGCGGTAAGGCAAAACTATAACCTCACCGAAGCCGCCAGGGCGCTGTATACCTCGCAGCCGGGCGTCTCGAAGGCCATCATCGAGCTGGAGGAAGAACTCGGCGTAGACATCTTCGCGCGCCACGGCAAGCGCATCCGTGGCCTGACTGAGCCGGGCCGGGTGGTGCTGCGTCTGGTTGAGTCGATCATGCAGGAAGTGGATGGCCTGAAGCGTATCGGCAAGGAATTCGCCGCCCATGACAGCGGCAATTTGACCATCGCCACTACGCATACCCAGGCGCGCTATTCCTTGCCCAGGGTGGTACAGACTTTCATGCAAAAGTATCCCAAGGTCAGGTTGTCCCTGCTGCAAGGCAATCCCAGGCAGATTGTCGAGATGGTGCGTAACGATCAGGCCGACATCGCCATTGCCACCGAAGCACTGGCGTCGGGCGAGGGGCTGGTCTCTTTGCCGTGTTATCAGTGGGAACACGTGGTGGTGATCGCGCCCGATCATCCTTTGCTTCAATCCAGGAACCTGTCGCTGGAAGAAATCGCCGGCTATCCGCTGATCACCTATGACGCCGCCTTCAGCGGCCGCAGCAAGATCGATCACGCCTTTGCGTTGCGTGACCTGAAACCGGACATTGTGCTCGAAGCCATCGACGCCGATGTCATCAAGACCTATGTCGAGCTTGGTATGGGCGTGGGCATCATCGCTGGCATGGCTTTTGATGCCGGACGCGACTGCGGTTTGCGCGCGTTGCCGGCCGGTCATCTGTTCGGTAGCAATGTCTCGCGCGTGGCCTTGAAGCAGGGCGCCTATCTGCGCGGCTATGTGTATGCCTTCATCGAATTGCTTGCGCCGACGCTCAATCGCAAACTGATTGCGCAGGTCATGGAGGGCGGGAAAGAACGATACGAACTTTGAGTCGTGGAGCAGGACGAACCAGCTCAGGGCTGCGCTATTTGCGATAATGCCAGGCTTCATCGCTTTTCCCGTTTTTTATTTCACAACCTGCTACCTTGCCGGGCAGCGCTGCCCGGCAAGGCAGTCATCGAACACAGGAGTAACACATGTCCATCTACGAAAAACTCCATGCCCTGAATATCACCTTGCCTGCCGTCGCAGTTCCCGTGGCCGCTTATGTCATGTACGCGCAGGCAGGCAACACGGTATTTTTGTCCGGCCATCTGGCCAAAAAGGATGGCAAGGTCTGGGTTGGCCAGTGTGGCAGGAACATCACGACGGAAGAGGGCAGGCTGGCTGCGCGTGCGACGGCGATCGATTTGCTGGCGACATTGCAGGCGGCTTGCGGCGGCGATCTGACTCGCGTCAAGCGCATCGTCAAGCTGATGAGTCTGGTCAATTCGACCGGCGATTTCACCGAGCAGCATCTGGTCACCAATGGTGCGTCTGAACTGATCTGTGAACTGTTCGGCGAGCAAGGCAGGCATGCGCGTTCGGCATTTGGTGTGGCGCAGCTGCCGATGGGCGCTTGCGTCGAGATCGAACTGATCGCCGAAATCGCTTGAGAACGTGTTCCCGATTTCGTCGCTAGGTCGCATTCTCTTCAGCTTCCCGCGCAGAAAGACACCTCAGCGCGCTGGACCGTAGAGATTATCTTTGCGCACACATGCTGCGCAGGTCGCCGCTTTCCCACTGCTTTCATCGACCCATCAGTGACTGGGTCTTTGAGGCAGATTCCTTCGGCAAGCCGACCGTTCTCAATCGAGAGCCATGCTCAGCTGGGTGCGACTTTGCGAGCTTTGCGGGATCGCTACAGAATGCGTCAACGCATGACCGGCGCCAGCCCGGTCGCCTTCAGTTTCGATTGCAGTACCCGGCCCTTGCGCGCGCGCTTGCCGGTGTGCAGGCTCAGCGCCGTTGCCGACAGTGCGACTTCCTGCGCCTTGCCGCCGCGGCCGGCGCCTGACACCAGCACGCCTTGCTGCGTGATGGCTTGCGCCGCCAGCAATTTTTCATTTTTTTCCAGTTCCATCAGAATCACGCCGCGGCCACCGCTGGTCAGCGTCTTGAGTTCATCGAGCTTGAACACCAGCAAGCGGCCTTGTCCCGACAGACAAGCCACCGCGTCGGCGCCGGCCGGTATCGGGCGCGGCGCCAGCGGCAGGTCGCCATCGTCCAGGGTGATGAAGGCTTTGCCGCCCTTGACGCGGCTCTGCATGTCACCGAGTCTGGCGGTGAAACCGTAACCGGCGTCGGATGCCAGCAGCATCGGTGTGTCGAGCGGGCCGGCGAAGTAGTGCAGCAGGCTGTTGCCGTTGCCGGTTTCGACTAGCGTGGTGATCGGCACGCCGTCGCCGCGTGCGTTCGGCAGAGCGCTGACGCCGACCGTGTAGATACGGCCGTTGGCGCCGAAGGCTAACAGATTGTCAATGGTGCGGCATTCGAACGCGCCATACATGCCGTCGCCGGCCTTGAAGGTGAATTGCGTGGCATCGTGGCCGTGCCCGCTGCGCGCGCGTATCCAGCCTTTTTGCGAAATGATGACGGTGACCAGTTCATCGATGATCTTTTGCTCGACCACGGCTTTTTCGGCCTCTTCCATGGCGGTGCGGCGCGCATCGCCGAATTGCTTGCCGTCGGCTTCGATTTCCCCGATCAGCCGTTTTTTCATCGAGGCTGGATTGTCGAGCAAGTCTTGCAGCGTCGATTTTTCGTTGCGCAGTTCGGTCAGTTCCTGCTGGATCCTGATTGCTTCCAGACGCGCCAGTTGACGCAGGCGGATCTCCAGGATGTCTTCGGCCTGTCGGTCCGACAGCCCGAAGGCGGCGATTAGCGCCGGCTTTGGCTGGTCCGATTCGCGGATGATCCCGATGACCTGGTCGATATTGAGCAGGACGGCTTCACGGCCTTCGAGAATATGGATGCGGTCCTCGACCTTGCGCAGGCAAAAGCGCGTGCGGCGCGTGATGGTTTCGAAACGAAAGCTGATCCATTCGCCGAGTATGTCGCCGAGTCCTTTCTGGCGCGGACGGCCATCGCCGCCTATCATCACCAGATTGAGCGGGACGCTGGTTTCTAGCGAAGTCTGGGCCAGCAGCGTATGCATGAACCCGATCCGGTCCTGGTTCCTGGACTTCGGTTCGAACACCAGACGCACCGGCGCATCGCGGCCCGATTCATCGCGCACGGCATCCAGCAAGGCCAGGATGCCTTGTTTTTGCGCCTGCTGTTCCGGCAGCAAGGTTTTTTTGCCGGGTTTGATCTTGGGGTTGGTCAGTTCTTCGATTTCTTCCAGCACCTTTTGCGCCGACACGCCCGGCGGTAATTCGGTGATGACAGCCTGCCACTGGCCGCGCGCCAGGTCTTCGATCTTCCAGCGCGCGCGCACCTTGAGGCTGCCGCGTCCGCTCTGGTACATGTCGGCGATGGCTGATCGCGGCGTAATGATCTGGCCGCCGCCGGGGAAGTCGGGGCCGGTGATATGCGTCATCAATGCGTCGTGCGTGATCCCAGGATCGCGAATCATCGCCACCGCCGCGCGCGCGACTTCGCGCAGATTATGAGATGGGATTTCCGTGGCCATGCCGACCGCGATACCGGAGGCGCCGTTCAGCAGCAGGAGGGGCAGGCGCGCCGGCAACAGCTTTGGTTCTTCGGTCGAGCCATCGTAGTTGGACTGGAAATCGACCGTACCCATGTCGATTTCGTCGAGCAGCAATGTGCTGATCGGCGTCAGGCGCGCTTCGGTATAACGCATCGCCGCCGCGCCGTCGCCGTCGCGCGAACCGAAGTTGCCCTGGCCGTCGATTAGCGGATAGCGCAGCGAAAAATCCTGGGCCATGCGCACCAGCGCGTCATACACCGACTGGTCGCCGTGCGGATGCAGTTTACCGAGCACGTCGCCGACCACGGCGGCCGATTTGCGCGGTTTGGCAGCCGCATTCAAGCCGAGTTGGTTCATCGCGTACAGAATGCGGCGCTGCACCGGCTTCTGGCCATCGGCGACATCGGGCAGGGCGCGGCCTTTGACGACGGAAATGGCGTAGTCGAGATAGGCGCGCTCGGCAAAAGTCGATAGCGTCAACGATTCGCCGTCGGACGGCGCGGCTGGTTTAAACAGGCGGGTTTGTTCAGTCATAGGAGGCGAGGGTGTTCGTTGCAGGGAGGCGGCGCTCAAATGTCCACTTCCGCTTCGTTACCGTATTCTTCGATCCAGGCGCGGCGCGCGGCGGCTTCGCCTTTGCCCATGAGCATAGTGAAGCGTGTTTCCGAGGCGATGTGATCGAATTCGCCCAAGGCCACCGGCAGCAGACGGCGGGTATCGGGATTCATGGTAGTTTCCCACAATTGTTCCGCATTCATTTCACCCAGTCCTTTGAAGCGCGAGATACTCCAGGTGCCTTCTTTCAGGCCGTCCTTGTGCAGCTTGTCTTCGATGGCTTCCAGTTCGCTGTCGTCGAGCGCGTATAGTTTCTGTGCCGGTTTTTTGCCGCGCGCCGGCGCATCGACGCGATACAGCGGCGGACGCGCGATGCAGATGTGGCCGTGGTCGATCAAGCTGGGGAAGTGCTTGAAGAACAGCGTCAGCAGCAGTACCTGAATGTGCGCACCATCGACATCCGCATCGGAGAGGATGCAGATTTTGCCGTAGCGCAGGCCGGACAGGTCGGGTGTATTGGCATGACCGTGCGGATCGACGCCGATGGCCACCGCGATGTCGTGGATTTCATTGTTGGCGAACAGCCGGTCACGCCCGGCTTCCCAGGTATTCAAGACCTTGCCGCGTAGCGGCAGGATGGCCTGGAACTCCTTGTTGCGACCCATCTTGGCTGAGCCGCCGGCGGAGTCGCCCTCGACCAGAAAGAGTTCGTTGCGCGTGATATCGCCCGATTCGCAGTCGGTCAGTTTGCCCGGCAGCACCGCCACGCCAGAGGATTTTTTCTTCTCGACTTTTTGCGCTGAGCGCAGACGGCTTTGCGCCTGTTTGATCACCAGTTCGGCCAGCTTCCTGCCGACATCGACGTGCTGGTTCAGCCATAGCTCCAGTGCCGGTCGTGTGAAGGCCGACACCAGCCGCACGGCGTTGCGCGAGTTCAGGCGTTCTTTGATCTGCCCCTGGAATTGCGGGTCGAGCACCCTGGCCGACAGCACGCAGGAGACGCGCGCGAATACGTCTTCCGGCAGCAGTTTGACGCCCTTGGGCAGCAGCGAGTGCATCTCGACGAAACTCTTCACCGCCGCGAACAGACCTTCGCGCAACCCTGACTCGTGTGTGCCACCGGCCGGGGTAGGGATCAGATTGACGTAGGATTCGCGCACCACATTGCCTGCTTCGGTCCAGGCTACCACCCAGGCCGCGCCTTCGCCTTCGGCAAAGCCCTCGGCATCGGCGCCGGCGTATTGTTCGCCCTCGAACAGCGGGATCAGCGGATCGGCGCCGGCCGACTGCGCCAGCGATTCCAGCAGATAGCCGCGCAGGCCCTGGTCATATTGCCAGCTTTGCACGTTACTGGTCTTGCTGTTGACCAGCGCTACTTTCACGCCCGGCAGCAGCACCGCCTTGGCGCGCAGCAGGCGTTGCAGTTCCTGTTGCGCGACCGTCGGTGTATCGAAGTGCCTGGGATTCGGCCAGACGGTGACGCGGGTGCCGGACTTTTTGTCTGCGCGTGTCATCGGGCGCGACTGTAGTTTCTCGATCAGCTCGCCGTTCGCAAAGGCCAGGGTATGCACGCCGGCCTCGCGCCAAATCATGACTTCCAGTCGCGAGGCGAGCGCATTGGTCACTGATACGCCGACGCCGTGCAGACCGCCGGAGAAGACATACGCGCCGCCATTGCCCTTGTCGAACTTGCCGCCGGCATGCAGACGCGTAAAGACGATTTCGACGGTTGGTATGTTTTCTTCCGGATGCAGGCCGACCGGAATGCCGCGGCCATCATCCTCGATACTGACGCTGTCATCGGCGTTGAGTGTGACCACGATGTTCTTGCCGTGGCCGCCAAGTGCTTCGTCGGCAGCGTTGTCGATGACTTCCTGGAGGATGTGCAGGGGATTTTCGGTCCGGGTATACATGCCCGGACGCTGTTTGACCGGCTCCAGTCCTTTCAGGACGCGGATGGAGGACTCGCTGTAATCAGACGGGGAGGTTTTTCCGGTGGCCACTTTGCTGTCTCTTTGAGTCAATCGCGGCCAAGGCGCCAGCCCGGCATGCCGCGCACCACACTTTGCACCAGCACGGCGCAGATCGCGCATTTGACCAGATCGCCGGGAATGAAGGCCAGCACGGCCAATACTGCCTGCGTGACGGTCAGGTGCGCCGCCAGCATCAGGCCGAGGATGCCGAATGGATACATCACGACCATGC
>JBAPMF010000106.1:0-3974 GCA_049278475.1 Herbaspirillum sp.
GGCTGGAAGATGGCCGGTGACGGCATCCGCCGCCGCAACGGCGAACGCCTCGAACTAAACCTGACGACCTTCATCGATCGCCCGGAACTGCCGCTGATCGCCGCCGCCCTGCAGGAAGAAATGCGCCAGATTGGCATCGCGGTGCGTGTGGCGATCGGCAACTCGAGCGACATTCCGGCCGGCCATCGCAGCGGTGCCTTGCAAATGGGCCTGGCAGCGCGTAATTTCGGCAACCTGCCGGACCCGGTGGCGACGCTGCTGCAGGACTTCGGACCGGACGGCGGCGATTGGGGTGCGATGGGCTGGCGCAACGAGGAAGTGTCGCAATCGCTGGCGCGACTGGCTGCCGGCCAGCGCATCGACGCCATTGCAGCACGGGCCAGGGTGACGGCAATACTACAGTCGGAGCTGCCGGTGATCCCTGTCGTCTGGTATCGCCAGACTTGCGCGGTCAGCAGGCGCGTGGCCGGCGCTAGTATCGATCCCTTCGAGCGCAGTTACAGAATCTCTCGATTGCAATGGATATGACGACATTTTTATTGGACCGAGCCAGCCCGGGAGCGGCCCCGGCATGGCGGCGACTCGGCGCTGCCCTCGCTCGCCGCGTGCTGCAGATGACCATCGTGGCGCTGATCGTGGGTACGTTGTGCTTTTTCATGACGCGCATGCTACCCGGCGACATGGCTTACCGTATAGCCGCCGGCCGCTACGGCTATGACATGATGACTTCGGCGGCGGCTGAAGCGGTGCGACAGGAGCTAGGACTCGATCGTCCGTGGCTGCTCGCGCTGGGTGACTGGTGGAGCCGCCTGCTTCACCTGGATCTCGGCGTGTCGCAGGTGACGGCGCAGCCGGTGCTGGCGGAGATTGCCCATCAACTCGGGCCGACCTTGCGCCTGTCGCTGCTCGCCATGACTTTCTCGCTGTTGATCGGCCCCACGCTGGGTGTGCTGGCCGGACTGAATCCGGGCGCTTTCCTCGACCGCGCCACGCTGGCGGTATCGGTTGTGCTGCGCGCCTTGCCATCCTTCCTGCTGGGCCTGATCCTGGTACTGATTTTCTCGGTCAGGCTGGGTGTCCTGCCGGCGGCAGGGCATGATGATCATGGCAGCATCATGCTGCCGGCACTGACCCTGGCGCTGGGTATGGCCGCCGTCTCCTGCCGCGTGGCGCGGGACGCGATGGCGAACGTGCGAGGTTCCGCCTATTTCGCCTTCGCGCTGACCAAGGGACTGAGCCTGCACCAGGCGCTTGCAAGGCACGGCCTGCGCAATGTCGCTGTACCCGTGGTAGCGTATCTCGGCGTGCAGCTGGTGTGCCTGATGGAAGGCGTGGTGCTGGTGGAAACCATCTTCGCCTGGCCCGGCATCGGGCATGCGCTGGTACACGCGATCTTCGGACGTGATGTCCCCATGATCCAGGGCGCCACCCTGGTGCTGGGGCTGATGTTCGTGCTGTTCAATTCACTGGTCGATACCGCCTGCGCCTTTCTCGATCCACGCCGCCGTCCATGACTTCGATGCCTGCTTCCCCGTTTCATCCTCCGAACCTGCAATCTGTCCGCTGGCAACCCACCACCGGGCAAGCTGCGGGCATCGTCCTGCTCACCTTGATCGCGCTGTTCGCCCTGTGCGAACCATGGCTGGTCGGCATCGATCCTGCACGGCAGCAGCTTGAACGCTTTCTTGAAGCGCCCAGCCTCGCGCATCCGCTCGGATTCGACCAGCTCGGCCGCAGCATGCTGTCGCGGCTGGCGCATGGCATGCGGCTGTCGCTGTCGCTGGCATTGATCAGCGTGCTATCGGCGGCGATTCCCGGCACCCTGATCGGTCTGCTGGCGGCGTGGCGCGGCGGCTGGTTCGAGCGTTCTCTGGCAGCGCTGGCGGACGCTGTGCTGGCCTTGCCGGGCCTGCTGCTGGTGCTGTTGCTGGCGGCGTTCACAGCGGGCGGTTTCTGGCCCCTGTATATAGGGATTTCGCTGGCGTTGTGGGTGGAGTATTTTCGCGTGGTGCGCGCCGCCAGCCGGATTCTCCTGGCTAGTCCGCAGGTGGAAGCGTCGCGTCTGCTCGGCTTCGGTCCCGGCTATATCGTGCGTCGTCATCTGTTGCCGGAATTGCTACCGCAGCTGTTCACGCTGATACGCTTCGGTTTTGCCGGCGCGATCCTGGCGATGTCGGCGTTGGGTTTCGTCGGAGTCGGCCTGCAACCGCCCACGCCTGAACTCGGTGTGATGATGATCGAATCGTTGCCTTACTACGGTGAAGCGCCCTGGCTGGTCGGCGCACCCGTATTGGCCTTGTTCCTGACGCTGCTGGGTCTGTTACTGCTATCGCCAGAAAGGGAAACGGCATGAGGACTGCATTGGCATCACCGGCGCTGGCGCTTGAACGAGTGCGCGTACTGCACGGGAAACAGGAACTGGTGCGTGGCATTTCCTTCTCCATCCCAGTCGGCGGCGTATTGACGCTGCTGGGCGAGAGCGGTTCCGGCAAGTCTTTGCTGGCGCAGGCCATCATGGGCAATCTGCCGCCGGCACTACGCTGCGAAGGGCGCGGGCTGATCGGTGGCGAGAGTACCGACATCGCCGACCAGCGCAGCCGTCATGCCGGATGGGGGCGGCGTCTCTCGCTGTTGCCGCAGGAACCATGGCTGGCGCTGGATCCGACCATGAAGGTGCAGCGCCAGATCGAGGAAACCTACGAACTGGTCAGCTACCCGGCGCAAGATAGGCGGAACGACAGCCTGCGCGCCGCCAGGGCCGGAGCGCGCAAACGTGCTATGCAGGCGCTGGCCGGTCTGGGATTGCAGGATGCGGCCGGCAAGTATCCCTGCATGATCTCCGGCGGCATGGCGCAGCGCATCGCTTTCCTCGCGACATATGCAACCGGTGCGCCGGTGATGATCATCGATGAGCCTACCAAGGGACTGGACCTCGAGCGACGCGACGCAGTGCTGGCCTTGCTCAAGAGCGCGCTGGCGCAGGGTATGAGCCTCTTGTGCATCACGCATGACGTGTGGCTGGCGCGCGCGCTGGGCGGACAGGTTGCGGTGATGCTGGACGGTGCGGTGATCGAGTACGGCGATGCCGGGCAGATGCTGGACGCCCCGCAGCACGATTATACGCGCCGCCTGCTGGCGGCTGATCCGGCATGCTGGCCGTGGCGCGATTCAGGCTGTGGCGCGGGTGGCCGCACCGTAGCCACGATCACCGATGTCGCCAAATCCTTCGGACGCCGGACGCTTTTCGCAGGTGTCAGCGCGCAGATCGGGGCCGGAGAAATCGTGGCCGTCTGCGGCCCGAGCGGATCGGGAAAGACCACCTTCGGCAATATCGTGCTAGGTTTGGCAAGGCCTGATCACGGCCGGGTCACGCGCGCCGCCGGCTTGTCCGCTGCCGCTTTCCAGAAGATCTACCAGGATCCGGCTGCGGCCTTCGCGCCTGGCATCAGCTTGCGCCATTCCTTGCAGGATCTGACGAAACTGCATGGCCTGGATTGGGCCGTCCTGGAAAATCTGCTGGCCAGGATGCGCATTGCTCCGGCGCTGCTCGAGCGGAAGCCGAACCAGGTCTCGGGCGGGGAGTTGCAGCGTATCGCGCTGGCCCGCGTGCTGTTGATGCAGCCCGCACTCATTGTTGCGGACGAACCGACTTCACGACTGGATCCCATCACCCAGCAGGAGGTCATCGAGCTTCTCGCCGGGCATGCACGCGCCAATGCATGCGCCATCCTTTTGGTGACGCACGATGACGGCATAGCGCAAAGCCTCGCGGATCGCCGGTTACAACTATCTGGCTAGGCGCGCCGACGAAGACAGTACGAAGGTACGGCAAGCAGGCGCAACACAGCCAGCAGCGTTGTGTTAACGGCTCTTAAACCAGACGGCCGCCGCGCACGCGCAGCCCCTTCCTGGCAAACCCTGGCGCCAATGCGCCGAGCGCACCCAAAGCCTCGCCGCTATGCGCATGGCAGATC
>JBAPMF010000107.1:0-22154 GCA_049278475.1 Herbaspirillum sp.
CCCAGGAAGTGCGCGCCGGACTGGCGACGGTGGCATTGCCGGGCCGCTTCCAGGTTTTGCCGGGGCAGCCGCTGGTAATTCTTGATGTGGCGCACAACCCGCACGCCGCCGCCACGCTGGCGCAAAACCTCGATAACATGGGATTTCATCCCTACACCTACGCCGTGTTCGGCGCCATGCTCGATAAGGACATCGGGGGTATCATCGAGCAACTCAAGGGTAAGATCGATCACTGGTGCGTGACTGGTTTGCCGCTGCCGCGCGCGGCGACAGCGCAACAATTGAAGGATAAATTGCTGGAAGCCGGCATCGTGCCGGAATGCGGGTCAAACGCTGTCTGCACGATAGCAAGCTTTGATACTCCGGCGGCTGCATTGGCAAATGCACAGAGCAGAGCTGGCGAGAATGATAGAATTGTGGTTTTCGGATCCTTTCTTACTGTTGCCGGCGTGATGGAGGCCCGTAAGCTGGAATGACATCGAGTTCTCGCTGTTTTACCGTGTTTTGCGTTGTGGCTTATCGATTGTCGACATTTTTCAGATTATTTAACCTGGATCAGCATGGGCTTGTTCTCGTTTTTCCATAAAAACAAGCAGGAATCTGCTTCTGATCAAGGCGACTTTCTTGTGCGTTCCGCAAGAAAGTCGGCGGCACGCAGTCGTAGGGCTGGCAAAGAAGATACCGTCGATCCTGCGCTGTCCGAAAAAAAACGCGCGCGCCGTCGCCTGATTGGTGTGGTTGCGCTGGTATTGGCCATGGTCATCGTTCTGCCGATGATTCTCGACTCAGAGCCGCGTCCGCTGGCCGACGATATCAGCATTCAGATTCCTTCCAGAAATTCCGTCGCCGATGCCAGGCCGGCCGCTTTGGCCCCGGCAACGGAACAGCCGACGGCAGTGCCCGTGACCGAAAAAACGGCAGTGGACGCTAAAGTCGACGTAAAGGAAGACAGAACAGAAGCAACGATGGCGGACCGGCTTGCCGGGCATCAAGATGATCACAGGAAAGAAAAGGATGCCGGAGAAGCCAGCAAGCCTAAGACTGCCTGGAAGCCGGACGATGACGCCCGTGCCGTAGCGATTCTGGAGGGCAGGTCTGTGGCTCCCGCCAGTGGTGCGTTCGTGATTCAGGTAGCTGTGCTGACGACCCAGGAAAAGATCGATGAATTGCGCAACAAGCTCGGTAACGCCAGTATCAAGTCGTATACCCAAAGGGTAGCGACCCAGTCGGGTGAGGGTATGCGCATTCGCGTCGGCCCGTTTGCCAATCGTAACGAAGCCGACAAGATGCGTGCCAGGATCAACAAGCTTGGTCTGAACGCGACGATCGTTCCGGCCTGAATGGTATTCCTGCCGGTCGCATATGGATCCTGAAATTCATTTCATTGCTTATCGCAAGTGCGAATGTCTCTGTCTGGAAGGTGGTTGCTGTGTGCCCCTTGCCGGCACATTTTCCCTGTTGTGACGATTTTCGATTATCTGGTGTTTTTCGTGCTGATTTGCTCGGCGAGCATCAGCATACTGCGCGGCCTGGTCAGGGAGGTGCTGTCGCTGGCGAGCTGGACGATGGCCTTTGTTGTTGCCAGCGCCTATGGTGAGGCATTGGCGGCGATGCTGCCCGACGGGATTCCGGGCGCGTCGACAAAATGGATTGTGGGATTCATTGCCTTGTTTATCGGTATGCGCCTGTTGATGGCGCTCCTGGGCAGGGCGGTGCGGGAAATGCTGAAGGCGAGCGGTCTGTCACTGATCGATCGCAGTCTGGGCGCGCTATTCGGCCTGGCGCGCGGCGCGGTGATCGTGCTGGTGGTGGTGTTGTTGTGCGGTACGACGTCGATGCCGCAGCAGCCGTTCTGGAAAGATGCCTTGTTGAGTTCGCAGGTGGTGAACGCCGCGCAGACTGTTAAACCGTATTTGCCGGGCCAGTTTGCGCAGCACATCCATTTTTAATTTTGTTTCTTGTCTAGGAGTCCACTATGTGCGGCATAGTCGGTGTCGTTTCTCATAGTCCGGTCAACCAGTTGCTGTATGATGCGCTGCTGCTATTGCAGCATCGCGGTCAGGATGCGGCTGGTATCGCCACCAATCACGCGAATGGTTTTTCGATGCACAAGGCCAATGGTCTGGTACGTGATGTCTTCCGCACGCGCAACATGCGCTCTCTGCCAGGTAACACCGGCCTTGGTCAAGTGCGCTATCCGACCGCTGGCAGCTCGTCCAGCGAAGAAGCGCAACCGTTCTATGTCAATGCGCCGTTCGGCATCATCCTGGCGCATAACGGTAATCTGACCAACGCGGAACAGCTCAAGGTCGAGATGTTCAGGAACGATCGTCGCCATCTCAATACTGATTCCGACACCGAAGTGCTGGTCAATGTGTTTGCGCATGAATTGCAGCAGGCGACCACCAGCTATTCGTTGGACCCGGCTGCCGTGTTCAAGGCCGTCGCCATGGTCCACAAGCGCGTGCGCGGCTCCTATGCCGTAGTGGCGCAGATCGCCGGTTACGGTTTGCTGGGTTTTCGCGATCCATACGGGATTCGTCCGATGTGCCTGGGTTATAACGAAACCGACAAGGGTCATGAATACATGCTGGCTAGCGAATCCGTGGCGCTGGAGGGGCTGGGTTTCCGCTTCTTGCGCGATGTGATGCCGGGCGAAGCAATCTTCATCGATCACGACGGCAAGCTATACAATCAGCAATGCGCCGAAAACCCGACGCTCAATCCCTGTGCCTTTGAATTCGTCTATCTGGCGCGTCCCGATTCTGTCCTCGACGGTGCTTCCGTCTATGCCACCCGTCTGAAGATGGGCGAGTTTCTGGCCGAGAAGGTCCGCCGGGAAATTGCCGGCGGCGAGATCGACGTGGTCATGCCGATTCCCGATTCGTCGCGTCCTGCCGCCATGGAACTGGCGCTCAAGCTGAACCTGCAATATCGCGAAGGCTTCATCAAGAATCGCTATATCGGCCGCACTTTCATCATGCCCGGTCAGAGCCTGCGCAAGAAATCCGTGCGTCAGAAACTCAATGCCATCAGCGCCGAATTCAAGGGCAAGAGCGTGCTGCTGGTCGATGACTCGATCGTGCGCGGTACTACTAGCCGCGAGATCGTGCAGATGGCGCGCGAAGCCGGCGCCAGACGCGTGATCTTCGCTTCGGCCGCGCCGCCGGTCAAATTCCCCAATGTCTACGGCATCGATATGCCGACACGCGATGAACTGATCGCCTATGGTCGTACCGACGCAGAAGTCTGTCGCGAAATCACTGCTGACGCGCTGGTGTATCAGGATGTGGAAGCGTTGAAACGCTCGATCTCTGATGTTAATCCGGAACTGAAGAATTTCGAGGCATCGTGTTTCGACGGTCATTATCCCACCGGAGACATCTCGCGTGATTACCTTGAGCGCATCGAGTTCATGCGCAAAAATCCCAAGCCGGCGCTGGATGACGCCGTGAGTTCGCAGCTCAATCTGAATCTGGCGAACGTGGACTGAGATAGTGCAGAATAATCAGACGATTTTCTTTCCGTCACGCAATTCACGGCGCAGGATCTTGCCGACATTGCTTTTTGGCAATTCGGCACGGAACTCGATATATTTCGGCTGCTTGTAACCGGTGAGTCGTTCCCTGCAATAAACTACCAGATCTTCAATGGTCAGCGACGCGTCCCTGCGCACGACAAACAGTTTGACTGCTTCACCGGCGTACTCGTCCGGTATGCCGACGCAGGCGCATTCCAGCACGCTTGGATGGGCAGTCGCCACTTCTTCGATTTCATTGGGATAAACGTTGAAACCCGACACCAGAATCATGTCTTTCTTGCGATCGACGATACGCGTGTAACCGCGCTTGTCCATGATGCCGATGTCGCCTGATTTGAAGAAGCCATCTGGTGTCATGACCTTCCTGGTTTCGTCGGGACGATTCCAGTAAGCAGCCATGACTTGCGGACCGCAGATCGCAATTTCGCCAGGCTGGCCGGGCACTACCGGTTGACCGCTGTCGTCTACAATCTGGATCTCGGTCGATGGCAGCGGCAAACCGATGCTGCCGGTGTACTCACTGATGGTGTAAGGATTGGCGCTGACGATCGGCGATGTCTCGGACAAGCCGTAGCCTTCGATGATGGCGCAGCCGGTGATCTGGCGCCATTTGTCCGCCACAAGCTTTTGTACTGCCATGCCACCGCCGATGCAGCAACGATAACTGGAAAAATCCAGCCTGGTGAAATCCGGATGATGCAACAACGCCTTGTACAGCGTATTGACCGCAGGGAAGATACTGATTTTGTGCTTGCCCAGTTCCTTGATGAGGCCGGGAATGTCGCGCGGATTCGGAATTAGCACATTGAGCGCGCCTTCGCGCATGCCCAGCATATTGCAGACGGTCAGCGCGAAGATGTGATACAGCGGCAGTACACAGAGGAACACCAACTGATCGAAGCCGGTGCTTTGCTTGAGCGCCGGCTTCAGCCACTCTTCCGCCTGTAGCACGTTGGCGACTAGATTGCGATGCGTCAGCATGGCTCCCTTGGCGACGCCGGTGGTGCCACCGGTGTATTGCAGGAAAGCGATGTCGTCATGGTCAAGCTCGACCGGCGCCAGTTCTTTGCCTGCGCCCAATGCCAGCGCCTGCTTGAAGCTCATCGACTGCGGCAGTGAAAACGGCGGTGTCAGCTTCCTGACATGACGCACGACAAAATTGACGAATGCGCCCTTGAAGCCGCCCAGTAACTCGCCCATGCTGGTGACGACGATGTGTTTGATGCTGGTGCCGGCGAGCACCTCGCCCAGTGTACAGGCGAAATTTTCCAGTACGAAGATGGCTTCAGCGCCGGCATCTTTCAACTGATATTCGAGTTCACGCGGCGTATAGAGCGGGTTGACGTTGACGACGGTATAGCCGGCGCGTAAGACGGCGGCAATGATGATCGGGTATTGCAGCATGTTGGGCAGCATGATGGCTACGCGCGCGCCCTTTGTCAGACCGGTGCTTTGCAGCCACACGCCGAGCGCTTTGGACAAGCGGTCCAGTTCGCTATAGCGCAAGTACCTGCCCATGCAGACACAGGCATGGCGGTCCGCATACTGGATAAAGGCTGCGTCGATCATCTCGACCAGCGAGCGGTAGCGGCCTGGATCGATATCGGCCGGGACACCTGCGGGGTACGATGCAAGCCAGAATCTATCCATCTCTTTTGTCTCCGGTTCAGCGCGACAGCCTGCTTGTTCTCCTTCGCTCAAAGTATGCCAGCTTTTACCTTGCGCCATCTTTTTTAGAATGGCAATTTTCCCGCCGTTATCAACATCATCACGATGTTCTACCTGCGCTGCGGGAATATGGAATATGACATACTGGCGACCCGGCCGATGCGCTGATACACTCCATCAGAAATTTTGCATCACAACGGGTTTGTTGACCATCGATGAAATCGGCAGGGATGAAACGCTTTTTTGATTTCGCGGCCGCTCTCATGCTGGCTATATTGGTAGCCGTACCCGGTTTGATCATCTGGCTGGCGGTACGATTGAGTTCTCCGGGTTCCGCGCTGTACTGGAGTGATCGTGTCGGAAAAAACAATCGCCTTTTCCGCATGCCTAAATTTCGCAGCATGCGCGTCGATACTCCGGCAGTAGCCACCCATTTGCTGAATAATCCGGAAATGTTTCTCACCCCGGTCGGCTCATTTTTACGGAAAAACAGTCTGGATGAGTTGCCGCAATTATGGAGCATACTGAAAGGCGATATGAGTTTTGTCGGGCCGCGCCCGGCCTTGTTCAATCAGGATGAACTGATCACGTTACGTACCGCAGCGAAGGTGCATATATTGCTACCTGGTCTGACCGGATGGGCTCAGGTCAATGGGCGCGACGAATTACCGATTCAGGAAAAGGTAAGACTGGATACAGAGTATCTGCAGCGTCAATCCATTCTGTTCGATCTGAAAATTCTTTGGATGACCGCGCAGAAAGTCATTGCCAGGGATGGAGTTTCACATTGAAAACGACATATCTGCATTCCGGAAGTGCATTCGAAAGCATGTATGAAAAAATCGCTGTTTGATTTGACAATCCCTGTACTGGCGCTGCCACGCGCGGCGAAAAGAGCTGTCGTGATGTCAGTAGATCTCAGTCTCTGTGTATTCACAGTATGGCTGGCATACTACCTGCGTCTGGGCGAAATGGTGGAGCTGTCCGGCAATGCTCTGCTGGCAGTCGCTGCGGCCATTGGCATTGCGCTCCCCATCTTCATTGTCTCAGGCCTATATCGCGCCATCTTCCGCTACAGCGGCTGGCCTGCTTTATTCACAGTCACGCGCGCTATTGGTATTTACGGCCTTCTGTATGCTGCGGTGTTCACGGCAATCGGGATTACGGGTGTTCCGAGAACGGTCGGCATCATTCAGCCATTGCTGCTACTGGTATGCATTGGCGCATCCCGCGTCCTGGCCAAGATTTGGCTTGGAGATCAATATCAGCGCATTCTGAAACATGCATCGCGCCCCAAAGTGCTCATTTATGGCGCCGGCAGAGCCGGCCGACAGTTAGCCGCAGCATTGACCAACAGCCCCGAAATGCAAGTAGCCGGTTTTCTGGATGATGACGACCGTTTGCATGATCATATTCTGAACGGCCTGCCGGTCTATAACCCGCTTGACCTGTCTGAGCTCGTCACTGTGCTCGGCATCAGTGACGTCTTGCTGGCGATGTATTCCATCAACCGCAAACGCCGCAATGAAATCCTGGGCGAAATGCGAAATGCTCACGTTTCAGTCCGTACCTTGCCAAGCATGACAGATCTTGCCCAAGGGAAAATAAGTGTGTCCGATCTGCGGGAACTGGATATCGATGATCTGCTTGGACGTGAGCAGGTGTCCCCCAACCGCATTCTTCTTGCCAAAAACATTGCGGACAAAATCGTTCTGGTGACTGGTGGCGGTGGTTCGATAGGTAGTGAACTCTGTCGCCAGATTTTCAGCATCGGCCCCAGAAAACTGCTTTTGATCGAGCAAAGTGAGTTTGCGTTATACGCCATTCATCAGGAACTGGCAGCCAGACTGGAGCACTCTGACATTAGGATCGTGCCTTTACTCGCATCGGTTCAGGATGCGCAACGCATGCATGAAATCATGTCCACCTGGAAGCCGGATATCGTATATCACTGCGCGGCCTATAAGCATGTTCCCTTGGTCGAGCATAATCCGGCCGAGGGTATGAAAAACAACGTGCTGGGCACTCTCGGAGCGGCGCAAGCTGCAATGGCAAACGATGTTGCAGACTTTGTATTGATCAGTACCGACAAAGCCGTCCGCCCGACCAATATCATGGGCGCCAGCAAACGCTTGGCGGAAATGATCTTGCAGGCATTGGCGGCAACAAATTCAAATACGACATTTTCCATGGTGCGCTTCGGAAATGTATTGGGATCCTCGGGGTCCGTCGTCCCAAAATTCCGGCAGCAAATTCGTGACGGCGGTCCAGTGACACTGACGCATCCTGACATGATACGTTACTTCATGAGCATACCTGAAGCCGCGCAGCTGGTGATTCAGGCCAGCGCAATGGCCAAAGGCGGAGATGTCTTTGTTCTCGATATGGGGCAGCCGGTGAGAATCATCGATCTCGCTCGCAGAATGATCGAACTTTCGGGCCTGACCGTCAAAGATGAAACCAACCCGGATGGAGATATCGCTATCGAAATCACCAGCCTGCGCCCGGGGGAAAAACTGTTTGAAGAACTGCTGATCGGCAATGACCCCAAGCCGACATCACATCCCAGAATCATGAAAGCCCATGAAGACTTTCTCCTCTGGGATGAACTGGAACGCAAGCTGGATGCGTTGAGAACCGCGTTGCACGTCAATGACGTCAGCGTAGTCAGACGCCTGTTGCAACGATTGGTGACAGGTTACACACCTAGCAACGACATTGTCGACTGGGTGCATTTGGAGCAAGAGTCCGAAGACCACACTGGGATATGTTCCTCAGTGCGGACGTCAAAGGCGCATGAAAAAACACAGTCCCTGTCCGGGCCGCGTGACGTCTTCACGGTACTGCAATAGCTTCGGTGATGATCAAATCCAGCGCAATGTCGTGCGCTTGCGCTGCAAAATCGACCCGCGCATCCGCATAAGCGACACCGATGGCGAGCGGGCGCGGCGCTGGCGTTAGCGTGCGATCGTAAAAACCGCCGCCATAACCCAGCCGCACCTGCGCGGTATTGAATCCCAGGCAAGGAATCAGCAGAGCGTGTGGCCGCACTGTCTCTCCATGCGGCGGCGCCGACGTTCCCATGGCGTCCTTGACCAATATCTCGCCTGGCGTCCAGCACACGAATTCCAATGGCAGATCTTTTCCGCGAATGATCGGCAGCGACAGCTGCACGCCTTGTGTGCTGAGCGCGCTATAAACCGGATACAGATCCGGTTCCTGCCGGATCGGGTAGTAGACACCGAGACTGGCGACCGGATGTTGCTGCAGCCAGGCCAGCAGGCGGGCGCAGATAGCGGTTTCCGCAGCAGTCCTGGCGGCAGGCGTCATGACTTTACGGGCGGCCAGCAAATGCAGGCGCAGCAAGGATTTTTCCGATGCGGTTGCTGGTGTATCAGAAGCATCGGTCGCATCGGTCGGCATCGTCTCGCGTGCTATCCTTGAAATCGCCATCTGTTCCACTCTAAGGTCGTATCAACATGCAGTTAAAAAAATGCCTGGCCGCGCTGGCTTGCGCCGTTGTCGCTGCGATCAATTTTCCCATGCCGACCTGCGCGCAGCAGCGTCTTCCCGCCAATGCCACGGCCGATGACATCTTTCTTGCCCTGCGCGATGCCGCGCGCGATGGCGACGCCGCCACTGCGATCAGTCTGGCCGCGCGCCTGCCGGATTATGTCATCGCTTCCTATGTCGACTATTATCGGCTCAAACCGCGCATACGGGATCTCATCGCACCGGTTTCCGAGATTCGCGGTTTTCTCACACGCTACGACGGCAGCGCCATCGCCGACCGCCTGCGTAATGACTGGCTGCTGGCACTGGGCAAGGCCGGCGATTGGGCAACTTTCGATGAACAGTATCCTTTGTTTGTCCTCGATGATGACGTGCAGGTCAAATGTTTTGCCCTCAATTCCCGCGCCCTCAAGGGGCAGAACGTCGCCAATGAGGCGCGTGCCCTGCTGACCGGCCCCAGGGATTACGGCCAGGGTTGCAGCGACTTGATCAGTACGCTGGCGCAAAATCATCAGTTCGGTGAAAACGATTTGTGGGTGCAGATCCGCCAGGCGGTCGAAGCCGGCAGCGTCACTGTCGCGCGCCGTGCGGTGGTTTTCACAGACAGTGATGATGTCAGCCTGCAGCAAGTCATCGACAAGCCGGCGCTGAAGCTGGCGCGTGGCCCAGGACAGGGGCGCACCGCGCATGCGCTGTATATCATCGCCATTGGCCGTGCTGCCAAAGACAATCCGCAGAAAGCTGCGAAGTTCCTCTCCGGCGCTGCCGGTCTGACGGCGCAGGAACGGGCTATCGCCTGGGCAGAGATCGCCTTGCCGGCCTCTATAAAGCTGATGCCTGAAGCGGTCGATTACTGGCGTAAGGCCAGGAATGCGCCGTTATCCTATAAGGCGTATCAATGGAAGGCGCGAACTGCCTTGCGCGCCGGCGACTGGAAGACGCTCAGAGCCACCATCGAAGCCATGCCTGCTGCGTTGCGTAACGATATGACCTGGACCTACTGGCTGGCGCGTGCGCAAAAAGAACAAGGCCAGATCGTATCGGCACAGCGTCTGTTCCGTTCGATTGCTTCCAGTCTCAGTTTCTACGGTCAACTGGCGACGGAAGAGCTTGGCTGGAAAATCGTGATTCCTCCCGGACCGGCACCGCTGACCCAGGCCGAGATCGCGCCGATGACACAGAACGCCGGTTTCAGGCGCGCGCTCAAATTCTATGCGCTGAACATGCGCTACGAAGGCATTCGCGAATGGAACTGGGAACTGCGCAAAATGAACGATCGCCAGTTGCTGGCTGCCGCCGAATTTGCGCGGCAGAACGATGTGCTCGACCGCATGGTCAGTACTTCGGACCGCACCAGGCAGGAAATGGATTTTACCCAGCGCTTTCCGGTGCCGTACTTGACCAGGATGAACACCAGCACGCGCAAGCTGGGACTGGAAAGCGCCTGGGTTTATGGCCTGATCCGTCAGGAGTCGCGCTTCATCAGGAATGCGCGCTCCTCTGTCGGTGCGTCCGGCCTGATGCAGTTGATGCCGGCCACCGCGCAATACGTCGCCAGGAAAATCGGCCTGACCGGGTTCACGCAGAACCAGATCGACGATATCGACACCAACCTGCTGCTGGGTACCAGCTACCTCGGCATGGTGCTCGGCAATTTCGATGGTTCGCCGGTGCAGGCGACGGCGGCTTACAATGCGGGGCCGAGACATGCGCGCGGCTGGCGTTCGACACTCAGCCGTCCGGTCGAGGGCGCGATCTTTGCTGAATCGATTCCGTTTGGCGAGACGCGCGCTTATGTCAAGAATGTGATGTCCGACGCCACCTATTACGCCGCCCTGCTGGAAAACCGGCCGCAGTCGCTCAGGCAACGCCTCGGTATGGTGGCGCCGCGCGCCAATACGGCGACCGAGCTGCCCTGATTTGCCAGGCCGCATGATGAGCCGCGATCATCCCCTGTAAAGGATAAGCATGCAAAACACCGAACTCGATTCAACCCTGTCGTCTACGCTGGAAAAGGCCGGCAAAAATGCCATCACTCTCGTCATCGGCAACAAGAATTATTCGTCCTGGTCGATGCGTCCCTGGGTGGTGCTGACCGCTTTTGCGATTCCGTTTCAGGAAATCCGCATTTGCCTCGACCAGCCTGACACGACCAGCAGGATTACCCAATACTCCGCCGCCGGCCGTGTGCCGGTCTTGCTCGATGGCCAGACGAGTATCTGGGACTCGCTGGCCATTTGCGAATACCTGGCCGAACAGTTTTCCGACCGCGCATTGTGGCCGCGGGAGATTTCTGCTCGTGCCGTCGCGCGCAGTGTCGTCGCCGAAATGCATTCAGGTTTCACCAGTCTGCGCAGCGCCATGCCCATGGACATTCGCGGCAGTTATCTGGGTCAGGGGCGCACACCGGAAGCACAAGGTGACATCGGCCGTGTGTGCGAAATCTGGGAAGATTGCCTTGCGCAATTCGGCTATCATGAATTCTTGTTCGGCGATTTTTCCATCGCCGATGCGTTCTACGCCCCGGTGGTGATGCGTTTCAACAGCTATCATGTGCCGTTGGCGCCGGCTTTGCAGGCTTATGTCGATCGTGTCGTCACACATCCGGCCGTGGCGCGCTGGATCACCGAGGCGCTGGCGGAAAAAGAAGTGCTACCCGATCATTGAACCCGTTTATGAAAATCTATGTCGTCGGTGGCGCAGTGCGTGACGAGCTGCTCGGTTTACCGGTGCAGGATCGCGACTACGTGGTCGTTGGCGCCACGCCGGAACATATGCTGTCTCAAGGTTTTCGTCCGGTCGGCAAGGATTTTCCGGTATTTCTCCATCCCGGGACGCAAGAGGAATACGCTCTCGCGCGCACCGAACGCAAGGTCGCGCCGGGCTACCAGGGCTTCGTCTTCCATACTGACAACACCGTCACGCTCGAACAGGATCTGGCGCGCCGTGATTTGACCGTCAACGCCATGGCCAAAGACGAGGACGGTGTGCTGATCGATCCGTACAATGGCCGGGAGGACTTGCACCGGCGCGTGTTGCGCCATGTCTCTGATGCTTTTGTCGAAGACCCGGTGCGCATCCTGCGCATTGCTCGCTTTGCGGCGCGTTTTGCCGATTTCACCGTCGCTCCCGAAACCAATGCGCTGATGCAGGACATGGTGCGCGCTGGCGAAGTCGATGCGCTGGTGCCTGAACGCGTCTGGCAGGAACTGGCGCGCGGCATGATGGAAAAAACCCCGTCGCGCATGTTCAGTGTGCTGCGCGATTGCGCCGCGTTGGCGCGTATCCTGCCGGAACTGGATGCTCTGTGGGGCGTGCCGCAACCGGCCAGATACCATCCTGAAATTGACACCGGCGTACACGTCATGATGGCGCTCGATTATGCGGCGAGCCGCGCTTATTCTCTTGGCGTGCGTTTTTCTGCATTGATGCACGATCTCGGCAAAGGCACGACGCCGCCTGCACACTGGCCCAGTCACCATGGCCACGAAGGGCGCAGCGTCGAACTGCTGCAGGGGATTTGTGATCGACTCAAGATCCCCAACGATTGCCGCGATCTTGCCATCATCACCGCGCGCGAACATGGCAACGTTGGCCATGTCTTCGAACTGCGCCCAGCCACCATCGTCAACCTGCTGGTGCGTTGCGACAGCTTTCGCAAGCCCGGGCGTTTCCGGGAAATGCTGCTGGCATCGGAATGCGACTGGCGCGGACGCATTGGTTTCGAGACGGTCGGATTCCCGCAACTGGGCTACCTGATAGGTGCGCTCGAGGTCGCGCGAGGTGTGGATACCGGTGCGATTGCCGGGAAATACAAGGAACAGCCGGAGCGCATCCCCGAGGCGATTTTGGCAGCGCGCACCGAGGCGGTGGCAGCGTATGTCGCTGCCACTCGTCAAGATCGTGAATAAGATATAGGATCAGGACAGCGCTGCATATTTGCCGCCGCTCACACGTTCGATACCGGCCAGATCACGCCAGCTTTGCACTTCAGCAAAACCGTGCCGCACCAGTAGATTCCGCACCGCTTCCGATTGATCGTAGCCATGCTCCATCAAGAGCCAACCATTTAGTTTCAGATAGGCCGCTGCGCCATCAGCGATGGTGTGCAACGCTGACAGGCCATCGGCATGATCGGTCAATGCATCGATCGGTTCGAAGCGTAAATCACCTTGCGACAGGTGGACGTCGCCAGCGACGATATAGGGCGGATTGGAAACAATCAGGTCGAAAGAGGAGCGTGCCGCATCGGTGAATGCGGCATACCAGTCGCTGCGTAGAAAAGTGGGCTGTACACCGTGCCGTTGCGCATTATTCGCAGCGACTTTCAATGCGCCTTCGCTGATATCGGTCGCCATCATGGCAACATCCGGCCGCGCGTGCGTGATGGCGACGGCAATCGCACCTGAGCCGGTACCCATGTCGAGCGCCCGGCCTTGTCGCGGCAAGCGTTCCAGCGCCAATTCCACTAGGAGTTCGGTATCGGGACGCGGGATCAAGACATCCGGCGTGACTTGTATCGTCAGCCCAAAGAATTCGCGCTCGCCGATGAGGTAGCCAATCGGCTCACCTTGCAGGCGACGCCGCAACAGCGCCATCAGCAGTGCTGCTTCGTCGTTGCTGAGCAGGCGTTCGGATTGGGTAATCAGCTGGATACGTGTCAGTTGCAACACATGACCGATCAGGATACGGGTTTCCAGCGCGTCGAGCGGCATGCTACGCATGGCCTCGGCGACACTGATTCCTGGCTCGATGTTTGGCAACGCGCTCACGAAAAATCAGTTTCGCCTGAAAGCACAGCGCGTCAGCAGAAGGGCGATGATGGCGAACCAGATCAGCGACCATTGCGGAATCGACAGGCCGAGGAAAGGATACAGCGTCGCGCACAGGCCATCGGCTTTGAACAGTAGCGGGATCAGCCTGGCGGTCGGAATGGTATTCAGTGATGCTTCCAGCGGGTCGATGCCGCAGGATATGCCGGGGTGCGCCTGTGTCCAAAGATGCCAGCTGGCGCTGGCAATGCCGCCGAGCGCGCCCAGCAAGCCGAGGCCGGCGCCAGTCTTGACGGCGCCGGATGGCAGCCAGGCGAACACGATGCAGATGAGGGCAATGGCGGCGAAGAGGTAGCGCTGGATGACGCACAGCGGGCAAGGCAGCATTTCTTCGACGATCTGGAGGTAGAGGGCGATGCCGAGCAGGGCGACACACAACAGGGCGATGCACAGAAACAGGGATCTGGACGATTTCATAAGCGATGTGTGGTGATGTTGTCGAATCTCAGAACGTGACGCCGTTCAGCAAAGCCATTGTCTTGTTGCTATTTTTCATCGACCAATTGCGCCAGCAACTCGGCCTGATGTTCGGTGATCAATGCATTGGTCAGTTCTTCCAGGTCGCCATCCATGATGCAATCCAGTTTATACAGCGTCAGGTCGATACGGTGATCGGTCATGCGCCCTTGTGGAAAATTGTAGGTACGGATGCGTTCGCTGCGGTCACCCGAACCGATCAGCGATTTGCGTGTGGCGGCTTCCCTGGATTGCTGTTCGCGCAGTTGCGCGTCTTTGATGCGCGCCGCCAGCACCTTCAATGCAGAGGCCTTGTTCTTGTGCTGACTACGGTCGTCCTGACATTCCACCACGATGCCGGTCGGCACGTGGGTGATGCGCACGGCCGAGTCGGTTTTATTGATATGCTGGCCGCCGGCGCCTGAGGCGCGGTATGTGTCGATGCGAATGTCGGCTGGATCGATGGCCACATCTTCGACTTCATCGGCTTCCGGCATCACGGCGACGGTACAGGCGGAGGTATGGATGCGGCCCTGGGTTTCGGTCGCCGGCACACGCTGCACGCGGTGGCCGCCAGATTCGAATTTCAGGCGCGAGTACGCGCCGAAGCCGGCGATGCGCACGATGACTTCCTTATAGCCGCCGATTTCCGGTTCGGATGCCGACACCATCTCGACCTGCCAGCGATGCCGTTCGGCAAAACGTGTGTACATGCGCAGCAGGTTGCCGGCAAACAATGCCGACTCGTCGCCGCCGGTACCAGCGCGGATTTCGAGGAAGATGTTGCGCTCGTCGTTGGGGTCCTTCGGCAGCAGCATCTTTTGCAGATCACTTTCCAGCGCTGTCATGCGTGTCCTGAGGGTATTGAGTTCCTCCTGGGCGAATTCCTTCATGCCAGGATCCGTCAGCAATTCCTGTGCGGTGGTAATGTCCTTTACGATCTGCGCGCGGACGTGGTGCAGTGCTACCAGCGGACCGAGTTCGGCATGCTCGCGCGTCATCTTGCGATAATTGTCCATGTCGGACGTGGCGTCTTCCTGCGTAAGCAGATGATTGAGTTCTTCCAGTCGTTCGGAGAATTGGTCGAGTCTGGCGAGCATGGATGCTTTCATGGAAATGCCTGGGCTGAATGGAGTGGTGAAGCAGCGCGCGCAGCGGCGAGCAGGGAAGCGATTGCATGCAGCGCAATCCGTAAGCGAACGGCGTCGCTAACGTTTGGTGCGGAACAGTTGCGGCAGCAGCTTGACGAGTCGGGCACGCTCGCTGCCTTGCGCATGGTGCAAAGCCTGCTGCGGGCCGTGCAGGAATTTGGCAGTGATGCCTCTGGACAGCGCGTCGAGCACGACGTCGATGTTCTCACCCCTGGCCAGCATTTTACGCGCGCGTTCCAGTTCTGCCAGGCGCAGCGTTTCGCTGCTGTCGTGCAAATCGCGGATCACCGGCACGACAGCGCGGCTATCGATCCAGTGCATGAAAGATTGCACACGGGTTTCGATGATGGCCTCAGCCTGCGCAACGGCAGCCTGGCGATTTTCAGCGCCGCTTTGCACGACCGAGGCGAGATCATCGACGGTGTACAGGAAGATGTCGTCCAGGCATGCGACTTCGGCTTCGATATCGCGCGGTACGGCCAGGTCGACCATGAACATCGGTTTGTGGCGGCGCGCCTTGATAGCGCGTTCGACCAGGCCGAGGCCGATGATCGGCAACGACGAGGCGGTGCAGGATACGACGATGTCGAATTTCGACAATTGCGTCGGCAAATCGGCCAGACGAATCGACGAGCCGTTGAAGCGATGCGCCAGCGCCGCACCGCGATCCAGGGTGCGGTTGGCGACGGTCAGCGATTTCGGATTCTGTGCGGCGAAATGCGTCGCGCACAGCGCTATCATTTCGCCGGCGCCGATAAACAGCACGTTCTGGCCGGAAACTGTATCGAAAATCCGTTGCGACAAACGCACGGCGGCGGCGGCCATCGACACGCTATGCGCGCCGATTCCGGTCGTCGAGCGTACTTCCTTGGCAACTGCAAAGGTACGCTGGAACAATTGGTGCAAATGCGTGCCAAGTCCGCCGGCGGCATCCGCCTGACGCACGGCGTTCTTCATCTGGCCGAGAATCTGCGGCTCGCCCAGCACCATCGAATCCAGCCCGGAGGCGACGCGGAAGGCATGGCGCACGGCGTTATCCTGGCGCAAGGCATACAGAAAAGGACGCAGTTCGGCGTAAGAAAGTTTGTGGTAATCGGTGAGGAAATGCGCCGTGCTGTCGATGGCGGCATCGATAGCACCGCTGTCGCCGGTCAGCGTGCTGGTCGTGTACAGCTCGGTGCGGTTGCAGGTCGACAGAATCGCCGCTTCGCCAGTCTGCGCTGACGTGGATGACAGATTTGCATGACCGAACCACGCGCGCGCCGCCGCTACCGCCTGACCGATCTGGTCAGCCGGGAAGACTAGCTTTTCGCGCAGGGAAAGCGGCGCGGTGGTATGGTTCAGTCCGACGGCAAACAAGTGCATGGTGACGGGCGCGGCAGCGTGCAAAATAGGGGAGTACCGATGAGATATTATACCCATCGTATTGCAAGGGATTTTGAAGTGTATCAATAGTGATTATATAGTCAGGCTATCAGTCGGGACAGTCATTTCCTGTTTGATAACAAAAGCGGCAATGCCTCAGTCCGCAGAGCCTGTCAACTTTTCCAGTTGATAACCGTAGCCATATATCGTGCCGAGTCGAAACCCGTTTTCCGGTCTGAGATTCAGTTTGTTGCGCACGCGTGAGACATGGGTATCGATGGTTCGGGTCGGCAGTCTGTCCCTGTCTTCCAGTCCCCAGATGCTTTCCTGCAAATAGGCACGCGACAGCGACCGTCCCAGGTTGCTGAAAAGCAGGATCGCCAGCGCAAATTCCTTTTGCGTCAACAGCGTATTTTTGCCGGCATGGGTGACAATATGCGCGGGCGATTCGAAAACATGATTGCCGAATTGCTGGATCTTGCGTTCATCGTGTTCCGGATACACGCGCTGCAACAGCAGTTTGACACGCGCGGCGATGGCATGGCGGCGCAACGGTTTGAATTCACTCTCGATCAGGCGGTCGTCTGCGTAAGCCGACAGCACCGCCAATTCATGCGTGGCATCGGACGTCAGCAACAGCAAGGGAATCACCGCTGCCTGCGCTATTTTCACGATTTCCGCCAACTGCGCGCCGGCGCTGGCAATATCTACGATCAGCAATTGTGGGTGCGCGCATCGCACTTCAGCGAGGTGCTGCATGCCATGGCAATCGTAGGCAGGCAGGCTGCGGGCGATCAGGGTCAGGTCGGTTGAGGATGAACTGAAGATAGAAATATGCATGATGCGTTGTGTTAGCGGCTTTAAGCCGCGCATGACGGCGGACCTCGCTATAATCCCGCAAAATTCATCACCAGAGTCATCCATGTCAGAAAACGAGTTCGGCAAACCATTTTTTTATGATCCGACCGAACGTCGCATCCGCAGCTTCGTTACGCGTGCGGGGCGCTTGTCCGGAGCGCAGGCGCGCGCTATTGAAGCGCTGGGGCCGAAGTTCCTGCTGCCGTATGTGAAGGAAGTGCTGGCTATCGACGCGGCCTTTGGCCGGCAGGCGCCGACGATCTTTGAAATCGGTTTCGGTATGGGAGAAACCAGCGCGAAAATCGCAGCGGAGATGCCGGAGAAAAATTTCATTGGTGTGGAAGTGCATATGCCAGGTGTAGGCAGCCTGCTGAAACAGATCGGCGCGCAAAATCTCACCAATATGCGCCTGATTCAGCATGATGCGGTAGAGGTGCTGACCTACATGATCGCACCTGGTTCGCTAGCAGGCGTGCATGTGTTTTTCCCGGATCCCTGGCACAAAGCGCGTCACAACAAACGCCGTCTGATTCAGGGGCCGCTGGTGAGTTTGCTGGCGTCGCGCATCGCCCCGGGGGGGTATCTGCATTGCGCGACCGACTGGAAGGAATACGCCGCGCAGATGTTGGAGGTATTGAGCGCGGAACCAGGGCTGAAAAATAGCGCGGACACTTATACGCCGCGGCCGGACTATCGTCCGGTCACCAAGTTTGAGAACCGCGGCTTGCGCCTTGGTCATGGCGTCTGGGATTTGGTATTCCTCAGGCAGTCTTGAGCAAAACGCACATCTTCAAAGTTGCAGACATCTCTCACCAGGCCGGTCGCTGGCACGCAGCATTACAGCGCGGCGCGTTCTTCGATGGTGTCGTCTGGTTTCCTCGGTGTTGCCGCTGCTATATTGTTGACTGCGACTGGTTTGGCAGCAGGAGGTGGTAATCGCGGCCTGGACGGCGTGGCCGTGAAGATCGAGACATCCTTGCCGGTGGCGACTTGCTTCAGGTTCCAGTACTCGGACAAGACCTTCAGGCCATAGCCGCCGTCGCTCTTCCTGCCGGCGGCGCCGACATAGCTCTTCAGACCGGCTTCGACTGAACCGCCGCGTGTCACGTATTCTTTCAGGATCAGCGAACCGACCTTGATGTTGGCGACCGGATTGAGCGCCGCTTGCACGCCGCCCAGTTGCTGGAACTTGTCATGATGGACTTTGGACATGACCTGCATCAGGCCTTGTGCGCCCATTGGGCTTTCGGCAAATGGATTGAAGCGCGATTCAATTGCCATCACCGCGAGGATCAGCAGTGGATCCAGTTTGATGTCGTGCGCCGTGAGATAGGCGGCCGATACCAGCATGTCGATCGCATCGCTGGCAACGCGGTAGCGTTTCGACAGCCAGCTGGTGACCAGCTTTTGCTGGTGCGGCGTGTCCAGGATCTTGCGTTTCTCCGTGGTCGTCTGTGTTACTGCAATGGCGTTTGCTGTCGCAGTGAGTGCCGGCGCAGGTGTATTCATCAGATTCTGCAGTGGCGGCGCTTGCGCCGCGATGTTTTCTGACGCATTGGCCGAGAAGGGAGACAGAGCAATGAGTTTGTCGCCGAGGCCGGGTTTGAAAAACATCAGGCTCAATACGAATAAGGCCGCGATCCCGAGCAAAGTAACGGCATACTGCGCCGCAGTAAGAAGGCGGTAGACCTTGCCCGGGGTGAGCTTTGCCCATGGCGCAGACTGGTCAACCGTATTCGAGGCGTTTAGCTGCGCTCCAATGGGTTGGTTTAACATTGAACCTCCTGAATATTACAACTGACATAGAGTAAAGCCGGAAGGGTTGTGAGGCCAGTGTGGGTCCGTTCTCGTGCAGTCTTGCGAGCTGATTCGGGTTTTGGACCCCGCTCTTTCTCTCAAAGTTCGCGAATTGTAGAAGCCACTTTATATCAAGTCAATACCATTGAATGCAATTTATATAACTTATAAGTATAATTATTGGGGGGGTATCCCTTCGAAAATCAATAAAATCAACCGATTGCCGGGCCTATCTCATTTAAGACCGCGACTTCAAAAAACCAGCGAAAAATGAAATACACAGATTTGCGCGATTTTATTTCCCAATTACAACATGCCGGAGAATTGAAGCGTATCTCCGTGCCTGTTTCCTCCTATCTGGAAATGACGGAGATTTGCGATCGCACATTGCGTGCCTCTGGACCAGCGCTGATTTTCGATAAAGTCGATGAAAAAAACATCTCTGTTTTGGCGAATCTTTTTGGTACGCCGCGCCGTGTAGCATTGGGCATGGGCGCAGAAAATGTCAGTGAATTAAGGCGTATCGGCCACTTGCTGGCGCAGTTGAAAGAGCCGGAACCGCCCAGGGGATTCAAGGATGCCATGGGGCTGGGCACACTGGTAAAGTCATTGTGGGACATGGTGCCCAGGGAGCAGCGTTCCGCCCCCTGCCAGGATATCGTCTGGCAGGGGAACGACGTCGATCTCGAGCGCTTGCCGATTCAGCATTGTTGGCCCGGTGATGTGGCGCCGCTCATTACCTGGGGGCTGGTGATCACCAAAGGTCCTGACAAGAAACGCCAGAACCTTGGCATCTATCGCCAGCAAGTCATCGGCCACAACAAGGTCATCATGCGCTGGCTGGCGCATCGCGGTGGGGCGCTCGATTTCCGTGAGCACGGTATCGTCAACCCGGGCAAGCCGTATCCGCTTGCGGTCGCGTTTGGCGCCGATCCCGCAACGATATTGGGCGCGGTGACGCCGGTGCCCGACAGCCTGTCCGAATATCAGTTTGCTGGCCTGCTGCGCGGCAGTCGCACCGAGCTGGTCAAGGCTATTGGCAGTGAGTTGCGCGTGCCGGCCTCGGCCGAGATTGTGCTGGAAGGGCATATTTACCCGGACGAGACGCATCCGTCCGGCTACGAGCATGCGCTGGAAGGGCCATATGGCGACCACACCGGTTATTACAATGAGCAAGACTGGTTCCCGGTCTTTACCATTGACCGCATCACCATGCGGCACGATCCGATTTACCATTCTACATACACGGGCAAACCGCCGGACGAGCCGGCTGTATTGGGAGTCGCGTTGAATGAGGTGTTCATTCCGCTGCTGCAGAAACAGTTCAGCGAAATTACCGATTTCTATTTGCCGCCCGAGGGATGCAGTTACCGCATGGCGTTGGTGCAGATGAAGAAATCTTACGCCGGTCATGCCAGACGTGTGATGTTCGGCGTGTGGAGTTTCCTGCGCCAGTTCATGTATACCAAGTTCATTGTGGTGGTCGATGAAGACGTCGATATCCGCGACTGGAAAGAAGTCATCTGGGCGATTACCACGCGCGTCGATCCCGTGCGCGACATCATCATGGTCGATAACACGCCGATCGACTATCTCGATTTCGCTTCGCCTGTCAGCGGCCTTGGCAGCAAAATGGGGATTGACGCCACCAACAAGTGGCCGGGCGAAACCAGCCGCGAGTGGGGCACCCCGATTACCATGACCGACGCCATCAAGCGGCGCATCGACAGCATCTGGCAAGAACTTGGTATATGAATGGCTGCGGCGCAGATGAGGTACAATGTGTGCCGGCGGGCCCCTGCGCATTGCGGCATGGTCAACCTGGTCAGGTCGGGAACGAAGCAGCCACAGCCATTTCCCGCAAGTGCCGCAGATAAGGCTCGCCTCAGAACATCCTGGAACTGAAAAAACGCCCGGACGATTCCCGACGAGATCTTGAACAGATTCTGTCGCTGCATCGGGGATATGGGCAGGCTACTGCCGTGCAGGTATGAATCATTGTGGCGCATAAAAAAACCGCTCCATGAATGGAGCGGTGGTTTCAGGAGCGGCTTTTCCATCTGATCCGGGCAAGGACCAGGAACCGGTGATCAGGTCAGTTGTTGGATTCCTGCCAGCACCCAGCCGCCGTTGTCGTCGACCGGCTTGGACAGATTCCAGATTTCGCTGAACTGGGTCGGCGCGGCATCTTGGTCTTCTTTGATGAAGCCAAAGAATTTCACGCTGGCCAGATAGTTATTGCCAATGGTTTCCACACCCAGCATGTCCGCATCCAGCGACACCACGTCGGTATGATTGGCCGCAGTCCCGCGTTCCTGCAATTGCAGCCTCAGCTCACCGAACATTTCCGGTGTGGTGAATTCGCGGATGTCATTGATATCGGCTTTGTCCCAGGCGGCTTGCAGACGGATGAAGTAAGTCTTGGCGTTACGCACGAAACCGACCGTATCGAAATCCGTAGGAATGCCATAGGACGGCTGCGTGTCCATAGCGGAACCAGCAGCGCCGCCGAACACATTGCCTTGCCGCGCTTTCGGAGATGGCGCCGGTTCCAGTAATGAGCCGATGGCCGGCGTCTGGTTGCCGTCCTGGGCAGCGCCGGGCGCCGCTGCATAGGCTGGACGCGCGTTGCTGTTGCCTTCCGACTTGCGGCGCAGCATACGGTAGATGAGCATCGCTGCAAATGCCAGCAAGGTCACCATGAGCATGGTGCTGATCATGCTGGCCATGGCGTCGCCAAGGCCGAGATGGGACAATAGTGCGCCCAGACCCAGGCCCAGCAAGGCGCCGCCGAGGATGCCCTTCCATGGACTAGTCTGTGGCGCGGCGGCGCCCGGCGCTGCTGCCGGTGACGCGGGTTTGGCGGGCGCTGCCTGATTTTGCTGCATCGGACTATGCGCCTGACGGCCGGCCCCTGACGATTGTTTACCGAACGAGCCGCCGCCGCCAAGACGTCTGGCTTCGACGCTGCCG
>JBAPMF010000108.1:0-29299 GCA_049278475.1 Herbaspirillum sp.
GCCCAGGCCATAACAGAAATCGCCGGATCGTCGGAATGGTTCGACTGCGGCTTCGTCACTTACTCCAATGCATCGAAGCATGAATTGCTGGATATTCCGGAAGCGCTGATTGCCCAGCACGGCGCAGTCAGCGAAGAGATCGCCTCTGCCATGGCCGGGGGCGCGATCGCCAACAGCAATGCGGACATCGCCGTCTCCACCACCGGCATCGCCGGCCCGGGCGGCGCCGTACCCGGCAAGCCGGTCGGCACGGTCTGCTTCGGCTGGAAAACAGGCGACCGGACACTCACCGAACGCCTGGTATTCAGCGGCGACCGCCATGCCGTGCGTGAACAGGCCGTGATCCATGCGCTGCAAGGCTTGCTGCGCTTGCTCAACGATGCCGATTGATCGCGTCGCGCGTCTCCAGCGCCACGCGGCGCGCTGCCGCGGCATGATCTTCGCCGTCCTGCGCTGCGGCATACAGGATCGCGCGCGAGGAATTGATCATCATGCCAACGCCGCCGGCAGTCCTGCCGGCCTTGACGGTTGCGGCGACATCGCCACCCTGCGCGCCCACGCCGGGTATCAGCAAGGGCATGTCACCGACGATAGCACGCACCTGCGCCAATTCTTCCGGAAACGTCGCGCCGACCACCAGTCCGCATTGACCATTGATATTCCATTTATCAGCCACCAAGCGCGCCACATGCTGATACAGCGGCACGCCATCGACCTGTAGAAACTGTAGATCGGAGCCGCCCGCATTGGAAGTACGGCACAGCACGATGGTGCCGCGATCCTTCCATTCCAGATACGGCGCCACCGAATCGAAACCCATGTAGGGGCTGACTGTGACGGCATGGGCGCCGTAGCGCTCAAAAGCTTCGCGCGCATATTGCCCGGCGGTGGCGCCGATGTCGCCGCGCTTGGCGTCGAGCACGATGGGAATGTGCGGATAACGGGTGCGAATATAGTGGCAGATTTCTTCCAGCTGGTCTTCTGCCCGCCAGGCCGCGAAACAGGCAATCTGTGGCTTGAAAGCGCAGGCCACATCGGCAGTAGCATCGATGATGCATTGACAAAAAGCCAGAATGGCGTCCGGGCGGTCCTTCCATGGCCCTGGAAACCTGGCGATATCCGGATCGAGACCGACGCACAGTTGCGAATCACTGGCCTTCCATGCAGCGGATAGTTGATCGATAAATGTCACGGCAAGCCTTGAAATGCAAAGAGGCGACATTGTAACTGACGGAGTCTGGGCAGGCTGCCCGATCAAAAAAACCTGCCCAATCATTTTTCTGCCATGGCGCACCGATGCAGCGGCTCCGTATCGCCCCGCCCGATTTTATACTATGATCGGGTTCTGCAATACTGCCTCCCCTCTGACTTCCTGTATGGATGCGATAAAAACGCTGATTCTCTTCATCGTGACCGCCCTGGCTGAAATCATCGGCTGCTATCTGCCCTATCTTTGGCTGAAAAAAGGCGCCACGCCCTGGCTGATATTACCTGCCGCACTCAGCCTGGCGTCATTTGCCTGGCTGCTGACCTTGCATCCGACTGCCGCCGCCCAGGTATATGCCGCTTACGGCGGCGTCTATGTCGCCGTCGCGCTGTTCTGGATGTGGGGCGTGGACGCCGTCAAACCCAACCTGTGGGATCTCGTCGGCGCCAGCATGTCGCTGGCCGGCATGGGCATCATCATGTTTGCGCCGCGCCATGGCGTCTGATAAAAAACCGCTGCACCATTGCGGTAATGACGCAACGGCTGCATCAACATCGAGGGCGGAACGACCGGCGCGTCATCGAAGCCGCTTCATGCAGACTTCCTCCGGGGTTCCGCCACTGCCGCTTGCGCGGCAAACGAGCTGAAAAGCTCGTCAAATCAGCGCCGGCAATACCTCCAGCACCAAAAACGCGACCAATACGCCACCGAGGGCGCCGACCCCACGCAATGCCGTCCTCACCGATTTCGATGCGACCGGCGCCTCACTAACCAGCACCAGGCCGGCAAACGCCATCGGCAAAAAAAGCATAAGATTATTCGAGACGGTATTCGTCATGATTTTGCTCCTCCAGGTTTTCACTAGAGTATAGGACGCTCGTTCTGTAACACAAGGACAATTTCGCGCCAACACATCCCGCATTGCCATGGATAAACATCTGAAAAGAGCTTGATCATGAATCTGGATCGGTTGAAAGCAAGCCTCACAGCTTCCTCCATGCGCGCGGCATGGAGCGCCACTTCCGTCATCTGGGCATGGCGATATTCCGCAATTCGCCTGTCACCAGAGATGTATCGCGAACCATGATGCAAAGCCTGGTGAGCGCGTCCCGGACCGACCTGTCCGAACTGCTGGACAAACTGCATACCCGCGCCGACGGCCTGACGGAACAGGAAGCCGACACCATTCGCGCCGCGGTCGGCCCCAACGAAGTCGAGGTTGAAAAACCGCTGACCTGGCGGGCGCATCTGTGGCGCAGCTATAAAAATCCCTTCAATCTGCTACTGACTGTGCTGGCCGTCGTGTCTTACTACACCGAAGACATGAAGGCTGCCATCGTGATTGGCGCCATGGTGATCCTGTCGACGCTGATGCGCTGCATTCAAGAGTTGCGCTCCAGCAATACCGCCGACAAGCTCAAGGAAATGGTCAGCAATACCGCGACCGTGATCCGCCATGACATCACGCTGTGCCGCGTCGAAGTCCCGATCAGGAAGCTGGTGCCGGGCGACATCGTGCAACTGTCCGCCGGCGACATGATTCCGGCTGACCTGCGCCTGCTGTCGGCCAAGGATCTGTTCGTCAGCCAGGCTGCCATGACCGGCGAATCGTTGCCCGTAGAAAAATTCGCCGAGCATCACAGCGCCGATGCCGGCAGCCCGCTGGAACTGTGCAACCTGTGCTTCATGGGCACCAGCGTGGTCAGCGGCTCGGCCACTGCTGTGATATTGACTACCGGCAACAGCACCTGCTTCGGCGCGCTGGCCGAGCGCGTCACCGCCACCGACCGCGCGCCGACGGCCTTCCAGGCCGGCGTCAACAAGGTCGGTTGGCTGCTGATCCGTTTCATGCTGGTGATGACGCCGGTCGTATTCTTCATCAACGGTTTCACCAAGGGCGACTGGCTCGAGGCTTTCCTGTTCGGCCTGTCGATCGCGGTCGGCCTGACGCCGGAAATGCTGCCCATGATCGTCACCTCGACGCTGGCCAAGGGCGTGGTCGCCCTGTCGCGCAAAAAGGTCGTCGTCAAGCGTCTCGACGCCATCCAGAACTTTGGCGCCATGGACGTGCTATGTACCGACAAGACCGGCACGCTGACGCAGGACAGGATTTTCCTGGAGCGTCACACCGGCATCCTTGGCGAACCGAATGATGCAGTACTGCAATACGCCTATCTCAATAGTTGCTACCAGACCGGCCTGAAGAATCTGAAGTCTGATGGTGCTGGACGAAGGCGTGCTGGAAAGCCGCAAAACCTTCTCCAACATGCTCAAATACATCAAGATGACGGCCAGTTCCAATTTCGGCAATGTTTTTTCGGTACTGGCGGCGGGCACTTTTCTGCCCTTCCTGCCAATGTCGCCGCTGGCCAGCTATTTCAAGCTGCAAGCGCTGCCACTGGGCTACTTCCCATGGCTGCTAGCGATCCTGATCGCTTACGGTGCGCTGACCCAGCTGATGAAGCAGTGGTACGCCCGACGCTACGGCTGGCAGTAATCCACACATGCCGCCGTGGTGTCTCACTGCATTACAATACGCGGCTGATCCGATGTAGAACGTGTTCACGATCTCGCCGGGAGTCGCACTATCGTCATCTCAGGATGGGATATCGGGAACACGTTCTTACGGCCTGGCCGCGTAAAAACGGCCTGGTCTTTGTTCCTGGAAACAGCCGGCTGTGGGCATGATCGTCCACCGCATCTTCATTTACAGCGCTCAGTAAGGAACGACATGTTGTTGCCATCCAATATCAAAAGACTCATCGCCTTGCACCAGCCCTACAGAAAACGCCTGGCACTGGCGTTCCTGGCCATGATCATCACTGCGGCGACCGAACCGGTGGTGCCGTATATTTTCCAGATACTGCTGGACAATGGCTTCGTCGGCAAGCCGGCCTTTTCCTTGTGGCTGGTGCCGGCGGCGGTGATCGGCGTTTTCTTCATCCGCGGCGTAGCGACGTTCACCAGCTCTTATATGATGACCTGGGTATCGACGCGCATCCTCAATGAGCTACGCCGCCAGATGTTTGCCCGCATGCTGGAGCTGCCGATCGATTTTTACGCGACCAGCACGGTCGGCAAAGTGATCAATTCCATGATGTTCGAGGTACAGCAGATCATCGATATGGTCACCAAGGTGTTGACTTCCATCATACGTTCAGCGCTGACGGTGCTGGGCCTGCTGGCGTGGCTGCTGTACCTGAACTGGGTGCTGACCATCGTCACGCTGGTGCTGCTGCCGCTGGTAGCCAGCGTGGTGCGCATCACCAGCAAGCGTCTCAAGAAGCTCAACCGCGATACGCTCGCCGTCAATGCGGAGCTGACCCAGGTCATCGAAGAAACCACGCGCGCCCAGCAGGTCATCAAGATCTTCGGCGGCCAGCCATACGAAAAAAAACGTTTCCATGAACGTGCCGAGAATCTGCGCCGCACCACCATGCGCATGACGGCCGCATTTTCCGCCACGGTGCCGATCACGCAGGTGATGACGGCCTGCGCCGTAGCGATCGTGATCGTCATGGCGCTGGTCCAGTCGGGCAACGGTCAGATCACCGTCGGCGGCTTCGTCTCCTTCCTCACGGCGATGCTGATGCTGCAGGCGCCGCTCAAGCAGCTGGCTGAAATCAACGGCCCGCTGCAACGGGGCATGGCGGCGGCCGAAGAAGTCTATCTCCTGATCGACAAGGCCACCGAGCGTACCGGCGGCGAGACGCTGGCAACGCGCAGCGCCGGCAGACTCGATCTGATCGATGTCGATTTCTCTTACCCCGGCCAGCGCCAGTTGGCGCTGCGCAACATCAACCTGAGCGTGCAACCGGGCGAAACCATCGCCTTCGTCGGCATGTCCGGCGGCGGCAAGTCGACGCTGGTCAGCCTGATTCCCGGCTTCCATTCCGTCACCGGCGGCGCAATCCTGCTCGACGGCAAGCCGATCGAAGCGATTTCGCTGATCAGCTTGCGCCGGCAGATCGCCATGGTCAGCCAGAATACCGTACTGTTCGACGACAGTCTGGCAGCCAACATCGCCTACGGCGACAGCCAGCCCGATGCAGAACGCCTCCATGCCGCCGCCGTTGCCGCTCACCTCCTCGACGTCGTCAACGGCATGCCGGAAGGACTGGCAACCCGTATCGGCGACAATGGCTCGCGCCTGTCGGGCGGCCAGCGCCAGCGTGTAGCGATCGCCCGCGCCATCTACAAGGACGCGCCCATCCTGATTCTCGATGAAGCGACGTCCGCGCTCGATACCGAATCCGAACGCACCGTGCAAGCCGCGCTAGAACGCCTGATGGCAGGCCGCACCACCCTCGTGATCGCGCACCGTCTGTCCACCATCGAGCGCGCCGACCGTATCGTCGTGCTGGCGTATGGACAAATCGTCGAAACCGGCAGCCACCAGCAATTGCTGGCCAATGAAGGCGTGTACGCCCATCTCTACCGTTTACAGTTCTCTCGACAAGCGAACTGACGCCATCACACAGTAACCGCCAGCCATGCTCCAGACACTCATTCCCGCGGAATCACTGAAAAAAGCGGACAGGATGCTATTCATCACACATCTGGCGCTGGGGGATTTCACTTATCTGCAAAATTTCTTCCAGGCCTTCAAGCGCGCCCATCCGCAGCTGAAGCTGCATCTCTGGATCGATGAAGTGCGGCGCACCAGCGATGCCACGCAATGGCCGCATCTCAAAAAATATGCACTGTACGACTGGGTCGCTGCCTGCCCCTGCTTCGACAGAAGCTATACCGGCACCTACAGCCCGGCGCTCTACCAGGAGTCGCTCATCGCAGCACAGCAGGAACACTACCCCATCGTCGTGTCGCTGGCGACGCTGCGCCCGCATCGCTATGCCAGCCTGGCGCGCAGCATCAGCCCGGACGGACTGGTCATCGGCATGAAGAACCCCGCCAGGTTCTACCAACCGCATCATAGCCTGGCCTATCGCAAACTGGATGCCGCGATTCTTCCCTGCCGTGCCGGGCGCGACAATCCGCAGCACATCAGCGATGTCTATGCACACTGGTTCCGTCAAATCAGTGGACTGGAAGTCGCTGCCGCGGACAGATTGCCCTGCGTCGATATTCCAGCGCAATGGCAACAGGTCGCGCAGGAGCAATTATCGACATGGGGCTTCAGGAACGACGCCACTGGCCGCAGCAAACTGGTGTTCATCAACCCTTACGCCAAAACCAGAAAACGCTGCTGGCCGCTGGAGCGCGTCGCCGCGCTGATCCTCGCTATGAAAAAGCAGGATCAGTGGCGCGACAGCAGCTTCATCGTCAATGCCGTGCCGCAAGAACTGATGCAGGCGCGCCGGGTGATCGGCAGCTACCGGCTGGAACGCGCCGAACTGTTCAGCGCCGAAGAAAACTTCTTCCAGCTGCCGGCAATCCTGGCGCAATGCGACCTCATCATTTCAGTAGAAACCGCCGTGATGCATCTGGCCAACGCAGTGCATGTGCCAGTGATCGCGCTGATGCGTCAAAAGAACCCGGAATGGGCGCCGATCGACCACGCCAACAGCACTGTCATCACCGCGCCGAAGCGCCGCGACTGGGTCAAGGCCATCACCGTCGAACAAGTCATGAAAGCCATGCCATGAATCAGCAAGCCAGGCCCGCCAGCAGCAACGGCAAACCATCCTTGCATATCGCCTTTTGCGTCGACAACCATTATTTCCGCGCGATGGGCGGGACGATCGCCTCCATCATCGACAACAACCCGGGACAGCACTTCACTTTTCACGTACTGACGTTCGCCGTCTCAGACGATCATCAACGCCGCCTGAAACGACTGGAAGCGATGTACCCGGTCAGCACACGATTGCATCTGCTCGATCTAGCGTCATTCACGCAGTTCTCGCGTTTTCTCGGCCATTCGCACTATTCTCTGTCGATCTTCACGCGGCTGGTGATTCCGACCGTGCTGCAAGGCCAGACCGACCGCGTGCTGTATCTCGACGCCGACATCCTGTGCGTCAACCGGCTCGATGAACTGGTCGATATGGACATCAGCCGGGACATCGCCGTGGTGGCGCCGGACGCACCGGTGACGCGACAACGCCGCGTCACCGCACTCGGCCTGAAACACCATGCCTATTTCAACGGCGGCGTGATCTTCATCAACATCGACAGGTGGATCGCTGAAGACATCACCGGACAGACGCTGGATGCGCTGGAGAACAGCAAAACCGACATGCGCTTCAACGATCAGGATGCGCTCAATATCGTGCTCGATGGCCGCGCGCGCTACTTCTCGCCGCGCTGGAACTATCTGTACGACCTGATCCACGACCTGAATGTCAACCGCTTCACCCTGCGCCCGGTCGGCAAGACCGTGTTCATTCACTTCGCCGGCGCCGTCAAACCCTGGGCGGACTGGAGCGGCCACGACGCGCGCCACCTGTTCCGCAAGTACCTGTCGCTGTCGCCGTGGTCGGACATGCCGCTCGATCCCGAACCGAAAAACACCAAGGAAATGCGCATGCGCTCACGCTTCCTGTACCGCCAGAGACGACCACTGGAAAGCCTGACATGGTATCTCCGCTATCTGCGCAGGCGCGCCGCGAAATGATTCTTCACGGCAGAAACGTGCAGCGAGATCTGCGCGTTTTCCTTTGACGCTTCGGCGCGCAACAGCCCCCACAAGATCACGGTAGTAAACGCAAGCGTCATCACACCGCTATTGTGCGACAGGAACACCTGCGAAAAACCGAAACAGATATAGTTGACGAATAGCAGCACGCCAGCAATGGCATACGGCCTGGCGCATTTTCCTGCGGTTCTGACAGACGTACTGAATAGACGCAATGGCAGCGCATACAGGACCAGCAAAGCCATCAAACCCAACATGCCCCGTTTGGCAAGCGCATCCAGCCATTCTTGATGGACGTGATCAAATCCGGATATATGCGGATCAACTCTACCATCTGCCATTTCACGATTTTCCCAGGCAACGAAACCGGCTTTACCCCACCCCAACAGTGGATGTTCAGCGGCAGCCCTCACCCCCACGCGCCACAGCTCCATACGCGCGCCAATGGAAGAATTGGCATTCCTCGTTTTCAGATACTCGATACTTTCACTGACCGCCAATTCTGCGCGCATCCTGACTTCGGTGCGGGGAATCGCAAAAACCACCACGACCGCAAGGACCACGCCGGCAATACCCCCCCAGACATAGCGCCTGCCGAATTCAGCGCCGTAACAACGGTATAGTATGTACAGACAAAACGGCAAGCCAATCCAGCTGCCGCGGCTACCCGTGAATAAAGACCCGAGCATGCCCATGACAAAACCACACAGCAAAAACCAGATCCAATAGCGCGCACGCTTTTGCAACATGGCCCACCCCAGCCCTGCAAGGCACAACATACCGATAATGAAACTGATGTTGCCGTACTGAATCGGATTAGTATGACCGCCAGCCCGAGTGTGGAGAACAAATAAATTCTGCCATCCGGCATACAGTCCGGCCAGCATACCGCCAATGCCGAGACCGGCCCAGAAAAAAGCAGGAGACGGTGGATAAGCCCGCAGCAGCAGCAGCGCCGGAATCGCCAGCAAAAAGCGCAAAGGCAAATCATATTCCCTGATGATTTCCCCATGCAGCACATTCATTCCTGTCGACACCAGAAAATAAATGAAAAACACTGCCATCAAATGCCTGTCTTCCCGATCCAGAGAAAGAACGTCCCGTTTCCTCAATAGCACGATGCTGCCCAGCACCAGCAAACCGGATCCAACCGAAAACCCGCTCGGAACAATCAGGGAAATAGCCGAATAAAGAAAAACGGCAACAGAGGTAAATTTATTCACCGAGGATAACTTTTAGATTTTTATAGCAATTTCAGGCTTCGTCTTTGAGATAACCGGCTTTGCCTGGATCCGGCATGCGCAAGGAAACGATCAAGACGATCAGGCACATGACCGACACATACCAGTAAAAGCCTGATTCCATGCCGACCGATTTGAACGACAAGGCAACAAACTCCGCCGAACCGCCGAACGTACAGACACCCAGCGCATGTCCAAGACCAACGCCCAGGGCACGAACCTCAGACGGGAACATTTCCGACTTGATCAGGCTGCCGATGGAAGTATAGAAACTGACGATCGCCAGCATCAGAATCACCAGGCCGAAGGCGACATAGGGATCGGTCACATCCTTGAGCAGATGCAAAACAGGCATACTAAACAAAGTCCCCGATACGCCGAAGCACAGCATCATGTTGCGGCGGCCGATGCTGTCCGACAAAGTGCCGAACAACGGCTGCAACAACATACATACCAACAGCGCGCCAGTCATGACGATACTGACAATCCCTACGCTCATTCCGGCGGTATTCACCAAATATTTCTGCATGTAGGTTGTGAAGGTGTAAAACATCAATACACCGCCGGCAGTAATCACGAACACCGTCAAAAAGGCGCGCTTATGCTTCCACAGGCCGGCGAAAGTACCGGCATCTTTCCTGCGACGGGTCTCCTCGCTGGAAGTTTCCACCAGATTCCGACGCAGGAAAAGCACAATCAGCGCGCCGCAGGCACCCACGACAAACGGTATGCGCCAACCCCAGGCGCGCAACTCTTCATCGCTTAACAGCTGCTGAAGGATGAGCAGAAGCAGCACTGCCAATAATTGACCACCGACGACTGTTACATAGTGAAAAGAAACCAGAAAGCCGCGGTGTGTACTCAACGCAGCTTCACTCATGTAAGCCGCACTGATACCGTACTCACCGCCGAGCGACAAGCTTTGAAACAAGCATGCCGCCAGCAGCAGGAGAGGGGCAAACGTACCGATCGTCGCATACGTCGGAAGAAAAGCAACCATCAGCGAACTGCCGCACATCATCAGCACCGAAACCATCATCGATGTCTTGCGTCCGTGCTTATCGGCGAAGCAACCGAACAACCAGGCACCGACCGGGCGCATCAGAAAACCAACGGCAAACACACCGGAGGTATTCAGCAACTGAGTCGTGGCGTCACCCTTGGGGAAAAAGGCCGGAGCGAAATAAATGGCGCAGAACATGAATACATACAGATTGAACCATTCCAGCAGATTGCCGGAAGAAGCGCCGAGGATGCCGAAAATACGCTGACGAGTATCGATCATTTGATTTCTCTACGAACGAAGAAGAAAAACTTATCAATCATTTTCCGGACTCCTCAAAGTCCACCTCTTGAAAAATGCGCGTCGGATTTCTTGCCCCTCTCTTCATCCCGACGAACAAAGTACTACCCTACGTTCCCTTCCCGGCAGCCTTTTTCTCGCTTCTTCAACCATCACAATCACAAAAAAGACACTAACATGACTCAACGTGCAGACGGACGCCATTGGCCACTGCCTATTTTCTCCAGCCAGAAGGCGCCGATGATGGTTTTGACATCAGTGACCCGGCCTTGCCGGACCTGCTCCAGCAATTCGGCCAATGGCAGCTTGCAGACGTCGAGGAATTCACCATCATCGAGTTTGCGCTCACCGGCAATCAATCCGCGCGCCAGATACATCTCCAGATGCTCATCTGAATAGGCGATGGCATTGTGGATGGTGCAGACGAATTGCCAGTCGGTCGCGGTGTAGCCGGTTTCTTCCTGTAATTCACGCCTGGCGCAGGCCAGATGGTCTTCGTCAGGATCGATCTTCCCTGCCGGGAATTCGATGAAAACCTGATCGAGCGGATAACGGAACTGACGTTCCAGCAACACAGCGCCATCATCGAACAAGGGCAGGATCACCACCGCGCCAGGGTGCCTGATGTATTCGCGCGCCGCCTGTTTGCCATCCGGCAGGCGAATGATGTCACGCTGGACTTTGAGAAAATGGCCTTCGTAGACCAGTGCGCCGTCTACTTTGCTTTCTTTGAGATGAGCATCCATGACAAGAGTCGATAATCAATCAACGGCGGCACGCCATTCAGGCGTGAGGCTTGCGCAAATGGCGCGCCACATAGCCGGGATACGCCAGCACCAGAAACAGGCAGCCGGTCACGGCATAGAATTCCCAGCCCTGGGAAAATGCATGACCGATATCGGCCTCGAAGACATGCGCAACTGCACCGACGCTGAAATATAGCACTATCAGCTCCAGCAGATACACCCATACCGGCTTACGGTAATCGGGCAAGCTGCTCAATGGAATCAACGCAAACAGTTGCTGATTGAAGAAAGGTAGGTTGGCAGCCAGAACCGCCAGCAAGATGACACACCAGCTCGATAAAGAAACATTCACCGGTAATACTCACCCCGCGACGACTTTGCTGAGGAAAGTCGCCAGCGTAATGACGATCGCATTGGTGCAGACATCCATCAAAGGCCCTGGCCACAGGCCAAGCGCCAGCGCTGTCAGCCCATTCAGGCTCAAAGCGATACGCATGTCGAAGCCGGCGCTGACCCTGCCGTTGTCGACAGGGTCATCGAAGTACATATTCTTGATCACACGCAGGTAATAGAACGCGCCTATCAGCGAGAACACGACTGCCAGCACCACCAGCCAGATCTGGCCCGCACCCAGCAGCGCCTGCAGTACCGATAGCTTGGCGTAGAAACCGACCATGGGCGGAATACCCGCGAGCGAAAACATCAAGACCAGCATCACGGCGGCGAACCATGGACTGCGCTGGTTCAATCCTTTGAAATCATCCAGCGTGTCGGCTTCGAAACCGGAACGCGTCATCAGCAGGATCACACCGAAGGCGCCCAGCGTAATCAGCACATAAGTGATCGCATAAAACAGCGAAGAACTATAGGCATTGATAGCCTGGAACAGATTGCCATCGACGATACCGGAGATCATGCCCAGCAGCATGAAGCCCATGTGCGAGATGGCCGAGTACGCCAGCATGCGCTTGATATTGGTCTGCGCAATGGCTGTCACGTTACCGATGATGATGGACAGCGCCGCCAGCACCATCAGCATTTGCTGCCAGTCGATCGCCAGCGGCAACAGTCCTTCCACCAGCAGGCGGAACAGGATGGCGAACGCCGCCAGTTTCGGCGCTCCGCCGATGAGCAGTGTCATCGGCGTCGGTGCGCCATGATACACGTCAGGCACCCACATGTGGAACGGCACGGCGCCCAGTTTGAACGCCAGACCGGCAACCACGAATACGAGACCGAACACCAGCACGCTGCTGTCAACCGTGCTGGATACGATCGCGCGGTGAACGCCGCTCAGTTCCAGCGAACCGGTGGCGCCGTACAGCATGGAAATACCATATAACAGAAAGCCGGAAGCCAGCGCGCCAAGGACAAAGTATTTCATCGCAGCTTCGGTCGCGCCGGTATCGTCGCGACGCAGCGCGACCAGCGCATACAGCGGTAGCGACATCAGCTCCAGGCCGAGGTAGATGGAGAGAAAACTGTTGCCGGAAATCATGATCATCTGGCCCAGCAGCGAGAACAGCGCCAGCGCGTAAAACTCACCGCCCAGCCAGGCGCCGCCGACAATGGCGCGGTCACTGTTGTATCGACGCGCGTAGACCAGTGTCAGGCCAACAGCCAGATAAGAAAACAACTTCAGCAGACACGACAGGGGATCCGACACGAACATGTCGTTGAAGGTATACACCGTCTCGTCACCGGCGCAGCCGGTGAAAGTCAGCGCCGCGCACAGCACCAGCGTCAGCAAAGACAGCAAATAGGTGATGCTGCGTTTTGCATCCGGCAGAAACATGTCGATCAACAGAATTGCAGAAGTCGCAATCAGCAGAAAGATTTCCGGATAAACAGGGATCAGATTCATGTCATTCATTCAGTTAGCGCTTATTGTCGTCGCGACTCAATTCATCTTGGATACCGCTACGTGCTCGAGCAGATCCGCCACCGAAGTCTGTATCGCATCGATCACCGGAGCCGGATACAGGCCCATGGCCAGGACAGCAAGCGCCAACAGGCCGAGGATGAAGAATTCGCGCCTGTTCACGTCGCTCAGTTCAGCCACGTGATGGTTGGTCACCGCGCCAAAAATCACGCGTTTGACCAGCCACAGCGAGTACGCCGCACCCAGAATCAAGGCCGTCGCCGATAACAGACCGATCCAGAAATTGAACTCGACGGCGCCGAGGATCACCATGAATTCGCCGACGAAACCGGAGGTAGCCGGCAGACCGCAGTTGGCCAGCGAGAACAGGATGAAGAATGCCGCGAAGCGCGGCATCCTGTTCACGACACCGCCATACCGGGCGATATCACGCGTATGCATGCGGTCGTACAGCACGCCGATCGACATGAACATCGCACCGGACACAAAGCCGTGCGAAATCATCTGCGCGATAGCGCCCTGCATCGCCATGTCGTTGAACATGAAGAAGCCCAGCGTGACGAAACCCATGTGCGCAATTGACGAATACGCGACCAGTTTTTTCATGTCCTGCTGCACCAGCGCGACCAGACCGATGTAGATCACGGCGATCAGCGACAGCGTAATCATGAAACCAGACAGCGCATGGCTGGCGTCAGGCGCGATCGGCAGCGAGAACCGCAGAAAGCCGTAAGCGCCGAGTTTGAGCATGATCGCGGCCAGCACGATGGAGCCGCCGGTCGGCGCTTCCACGTGGGCATCCGGCAACCAGGTATGCACCGGCCACATCGGCACCTTGACGGCGAACGCCACCAGGAAGGCGAAGAACAGCCATTTTTGTTCCAGCATCGACAGTGGCAGCCGATGCCATGCCGGAATGTCAAAGTTGCCCCCCGATACGAGATACAGATAGATCAGCGCGATCAGCATCAGCAGCGAACCGAGCAAGGTATACAGGAAGAATTTGAACGCCGCATACACGCGGTTGGCGCCGCCCCACACACCCACGATGATGAACATCGGAATCAGGGTCGCTTCGAAGAACACATAGAACAGCACGCCGTCGAGCGCGGAAAACACACCGACCATCAAACCGGACAGGATCAAAAAAGATCCCATGTACTGCGCGACGCGCTTTTGTATCACTTCCCAGCCGGCCAGCACCACGATCATGGTGATGAAGGCGGTCAGTGGAATGAACCATAGCGACAGACCATCGATACCGAGGAAATAGCTGATGTTGAAACGGTCGATCCACAGCGACTGTTCGACAAACTGGTAGCCATGCGCCGCCGCATCGAAATACATGAACAGCGGTACGGTCACCAGGAAACTGACAACGGCGCCGCACAGGGATAGCCAGCGCGCGATGACCGGATTTTCGTCGCGGGCGACTGCCAGAACGAGGATACCGGATACGACCGGACACCAGATCGCAAGACTCAGGAGAGGAAAAGTGGACATCATTTATTTACTTTGCTGCCAACTCATTTGGCAAACGGGAACGGCATGAACCAGACCAGGAAACCCAGCATCCCGATGATCATCACAAAAGCGTAATGGTAGAGATAGCCGGACTGCCACAGGCGCATGACTTTCGAGAACCAGTTGACCAGCTTGGCGCTGCCGTTGACGATCAGACCGTCGATCAAGCCCTTGTCGCCAACAGACCACAGAACGCCGCCCAGCCAGCGCGCGCCACCGGCAAACACGATTTCATTGAACCTGTCCATGTAGTACTTGTTATCCAGCAAAGTGGTGATCGCGCCGAATGTCTTCCTGAACCAGGCCGGCACGCGCGGATCGACCATATAGCAGTAGTACGCCGCGACGACGCCGGCAATGGCCAGCCACAGCGGCGCGGATGTCAGCGCATGCACAGCCATCGCCAGCGGACCATGGAATTCGCGGGCCAGATCTTCGATGGTCTTGTGGTTTGCACCGATGAATAGCACACCGTTGAAGAAATCCCCGAAAACCATCGGCGCAATGGCGAAGAAACCGATGACGACCGATGGAATCGCCAGCAGGATCAACGGCAGTGTCACCACCGGCGGCGACTCGTGCGGCTTCTGGCCTGGCGCCAGACCATGGTATTCGGCATGCGCATCAGCATGAGCGCGCGCATGATCATGCGCCTTACCGAAACGCTCTGCGCCATGAAATACCATGAAATACATGCGGAACGAGTAGAACGCCGTCACGAACACACTGGCCAGCACCGCGAAGTAAGCAAAACCGGAACCCGGCAGAGACGATGCGGCAGCGGCTTCGATGATGCTGTCCTTCGAGTAGAAGCCGGAAAAGAAGGGCGTGCCGATCAGCGCCAGCGACCCCAGCAGCGAAGTGATCCAGGTGATCGGCAGGTACTTGCGCAGGCCACCCATATTGCGCATATCCTGATCATGATGCATGCCGATGATGACCGAACCCGCACCGAGGAACAGCAGCGCCTTGAAAAACGCATGCGTCATCAGATGAAACACGGCGATCGAATACGCCGAAGCGCCCAGCGCGACCGTCATATAACCGAGCTGCGATAAGGTCGAATACGCCACCACACGCTTGATGTCGTTCTGCATGATGCCGAGGAAGCCCATGAACAGCGCTGTTATCGCGCCGATCACCAGCATCACGGACAAGGCAGTATCGGACAGTTCGAACAGCGGCGACATGCGCGACACCATGAAGATACCGGCGGTCACCATGGTTGCTGCGTGGATCAGAGCGGAAATCGGCGTGGGGCCTTCCATCGAATCCGGCAGCCAAACATGCAACGGGAACTGCGCCGACTTGCCCATGGCGCCGACAAACAGGCAAATACATGCCACGGTCAGCAGCATCCAGTCAGTGCCCGGTAAAGTCAGCTGCGCCAGCTCGTCGCGCCTGGCGAATACTTCGCCATAGTGCATGGAGCCGGCATAGGCCAGCAGCAGACCGATACCGAGAATGAAACCAAAGTCGCCGATGCGATTGACCAGAAAAGCCTTCATGCTGGCCGCGATCGCAGTCGGACGGGTGGTCCAGAAACCGATCAGCAGGTAAGAAACCAGACCCACGGCTTCCCAGCCGAAAAACAGTTGCAAGAAGTTGTTGCTCATGACGAGCATCAGCATCGAAAACGTGAATAGCGAAATATATGAAAAAAAGCGCTTGTAGCCATCATCGTCTTTCATGTAGCCAATAGTGTAAATATGGACCATCAGTGACACGAAGCTCACCACACACATCATCATCGCGGTCAGGCTATCGATCAGGAAACCGACTTCCAGCTTCAGACCGGCGACTGTCATCCAGGTGTACAGCGTGCCGTCGTAGGTCGCGCCGTCCATGACGGCCAGCAGCGTCTGAAAGGAAATGACGCACGCGATCAGCACGCCAAGTATGGTTACCGTATGCGCCGCCCTGCGGCCGACGACGTTGCCGAAGAATGCCGTCCCGAACAGGCCTGCGATCGCAGAACCAGCCAACGGCGCCAGTGGTACGGCCAAAAGAAGATGTGGGTTGAGTTGCCCCGCCATGATGAACCTTATCGCTATTCAAATGAAATTGATGCGCCGCGCACTTCTGTCTTCGCTACCCCCTGAGCGTATCCAGATCTTCCACGTTGATCGTGTCCTGACCACGGAACAGCACCACCAGAATCGCCAGACCGATTGCGGATTCCGCAGCGGCGACGGTCAGGATGAAAAACACGAAGACCTGTCCTGCCGCATCACCGAGATAATGTGAAAAAGCAATGAAGTTCATGTTCACCGCCAGCAGCATCAGCTCGATTGCCATGAGCAGCACGATGACATTTTTGCGGTTGAGAAAAATACCGGCGATAGCGATCGAGAACAGGACCGCGCCGAGGATCAGGTAATGCGAGAGAGTCATGGTTACAGGCCGCTCCTCAAGACTGTTGCTGCGCGTCCGATGCCTGCGCATCGCCGCCATTGTTATCATTACGGGTGGATTCAGCCTGCATCCTGACCAGGCGCACGCGATCCTCGCGCCTGACCTTGATCGCTGCGCCCGGCGGGAAGTACTTGCTGTCCTTGCGGCGGCGCAATGTCAGCGCGACGGCGGCCACGATGGCGGCCAGCAGGATGACGGCAGCGATTTCAAATGCATAAACGTATTCGGTATAGATCTGCATGCCCAGCGCCCTGGTGGTGCCGATGATATCGGCAGCCGCCGGCACCTGAACTTCTGGCACCCAGAAGCTGCGCAGCAGCACTGCTGCCATTTCCAGCACAATGATCACGCCGATGGCGACCGCCAGCGGGAAATTTCTGCGGAATCCTTCCCGCATTCGGTGCGGATCGATGTCCAACATCATCACCACGAACAGGAACAGCACCATCACCGCACCGACATACACCAGCACCAGCACGATGGCGAGAAATTCCGCTTTCAGCAGCATCCAGACAGCGGCCGCGGAAAAAAAAGCCAGCACGAGAAACAGGGCCGCATGCACCGGATTGCGGGTCGTAATGACACGTAATGCGGCCAGCACGAGGATCGCTGAAAACACATAGAACAAAACTGTTTTGAATTCCATAATCAGGCAAAAAGTTGGCTGAACCGGCATCGGATCAGCCGGATCGATCAGACCCCATCATCCCGGCAGAGACCGCCAGCACGTTCTTGTCAACGGTAGGCGGCATCTGCCGCGCGCGCTGCGGCAATTTCATTTTCATAACGGTCCCCGATGGCCAGCAACATATCCTTGGTGTAGTACAGGTCGCCGCGCTTCTCGCCGTGATATTCGAGAATATGCGTTTCGACGATGGAATCGACCGGACAGGACTCTTCGCAGAAACCGCAGAAAATACATTTGGTCAGATCGATGTCGTAACGCGTTGTACGGCGCGAACCGTCATCACGCTGTTCCGACTCGATGGTAATGGCCATGGCCGGACAGACTGCTTCACACAGTTTGCAGGCGATGCAGCGCTCTTCGCCATTCGGATAGCGGCGCAGGGCGTGCAGACCGCGAAAACGCGGCGACTGCGGCGTCTTCTCTTCCGGGAACTGAATGGTGATCTTGCGCATGAACAGGTAGCGGCCGGTCAGGGCGAGGCCCTTGAACAGCTCCCTGAGCATCAGGCTGCCGAAAAAATCCTTGATAGCTTGCATCTTTAATTTCACCTCAACCGCATTCATTTCCATATATTCCACGGAGTCTGTATCCAGGTCGCGACGATCACCAGATACGCCAGGGTCAGTGGAATGAAAACCTTCCAGCCCAGACGCATGATCTGGTCATAACGGTAGCGCGGGAACGATGCGCGCACCCAGATAAACAACGACACGACCAGGAAGGTCTTGATCCCGAGCCAGATCCAGCCCGGGATGAAATCCAGAAGCTGGACCGGCGCTGCCCAGCCGCCCAGGAACAGCAGCGACGCCAGTATCGAAATCAGAATCATGTTGGCATATTCGGCCAGGAAGAACATGGCGAAAGACATCCCCGAGTATTCGATCATATGACCGGCAACGATTTCCGATTCGCCTTCGACCGCATCGAACGGATGACGGTTGGTTTCAGCGATACCCGAGATGACATAAATCACGAAAACCGGCAGCAGCGACAGCCAGTTCCACGACAGAAAACCCAGACCGTGATCGGCGAAGTAACCCCTGCTTTGGCCCGTGACGATATCGATCAGATTCAGGCTGCCGGATACCATCAGCACCACGACCAGGCAAAAGCCCATTGCAATTTCGTAGGATACCATCTGCGCCGATGCGCGCATGGCGCCGAGGAAGGCGTATTTCGAGTTGGATGCCCAGCCGGCGATGATGATGCCGTAAATCTCCATGGAGGTGATCGCCATCACGTACAGCAGACCTGCGTTGACGTTCGCAATGACAGCTTCCGGTCCGAATGGAATCACCGCCCAGGCAGCCAGCGCCGGCATGATGGTCATGACCGGCGCAACGAAGAACAACACCTTGTCGGCGCGCACTGGCGTCGTGATCTCCTTGAAAATCAGCTTCAGGGCATCGGCGATCGGTTGCAGCAGACCGGCAGGGCCGACACGGTTAGGCCCCAGACGCACATGCATCCAGCCGATCAGCCGGCGTTCCCAATAAGTCAGGTAAGCCACGCACAACAGCAATGGCAACATCACCACCAGAATCTTGAGCAGACTCCAGACCAAGGTCCACACATACGGCCATGCCGCTCCCAGATAGCCGGGACCTGCTGCATTGATATCGGCAATCAGTTGATCCATTACGCTTTCTCCACGGCGATGGCGCCGAACATACCACCCAGCCCGGCGGTACTCGCATGCGCGGCCGCCACACGGACGACATTTTCCGGCAAAGTCGCATCGATTTCAGCGGTCAATACGGCGCTGCCCTGCCCTTGCCTGACGCGCACACGATCGCCTGCGGCGATACCGAGTCGTTGCGACAGGGCAAGCGACAGCCGGGCATGAGGCGCCCGACCATCCTGTGTCTGCAACAACGCCGGCGAACGGCGCGCGATGGCGTCGGCAAAATGGATAGGCACATCGGCGACGCGTTCCAGCGCGCCATCGACAGCAGCGGCAGTCGCTTGCGGCGCTGCCTCGGCGAGGTTATTCAGACGCGCAGCCAGACTGGTTTCAGCGCCGATGATTTCGCTGCGGATCGCTTCCGATGTGTCGTAATCGAAATGCGGCAACTCCAGCAGATTGCCCAGCACACGCAACACCTTCCATGCCGGGCGGGTGTCGCCCAGCGGTTTGACGACACCGTTGAAGCTTTGCGCGCGGCCTTCGGCGTTGACGAAGGTGCCGGAAGTTTCGGTGAACGGCGCAATCGGCAGCAGAACATCGGCGTAATCCAGGCCGTGCTTATAGGCGGACATCACTACGACCATGTCGGCCTGCTTCAGTGCAGCAGCGGCAGCCTGCGGATCGTAGCTGTCGAGTTCAGGCTCGGCATTGAGCAGCAGATACGCCTTGCGCGGTTGCGCGAAAGCCTGCAAGGCATTGGCGCCGCCTTTACCCGGAATCGCATTGGCCAGGTAACCGCCGACGGCATTGCCCCCCTCCGTCAGGTAACCGAACCTGGCGCCGGTTTGCCCGGCGATCCATTGCGCGGCAGCGTGCAGTTGCGAGGCTTGCGGATGTTGTGCCGCAGCGTTGCCCAGCAGGACAGCCCCGGATTCGCCTGACAACAGGCTGGCGACAATTTGCCTGGCTGCTTCCGCTACCTGCACGCCATCGAAACCGGCCGGCACGGCGCTGTCTTTGGCCTGCGCCACGGCAACCACCACTTCACCCAGCGCAGACAGCCATGAGGACGGCGCGGCAATGATCTTGCCGGCGACCGGCATCAGCAGATCGTCGTCGCTTGCATGCAGAACGCTGAGCCTGGCGCCGTTCCTGACGGCCTGACGCAGACGCGCAGCCAGCAGCGGATGATCCTTGCGCAGGAACGAGCCGATGATGAAGGCGCGGTTCAGTTGCGACAATTCGGCGATCGGCATGCCCAGCCATGGATGGATCTGGCGATCCAGAGTGAAGTCGGATTGGCGCAGGCGGAAATCGATGTTTTCAGAACCCATGCCGCGCACGATTTTTTGCAGTAATGCCAGCTCTTCCAGCGTCGAGTACGGTGTGCCCAGCGCGGCGATGGCATTGGCGCCATGTTCGTGACGGATGTTACGCAGGCCGTGCGCGACGTATTCCAGCGCGACCTGCCATTCGACTTCCTGCCATTTGCCGTCCTGCTTCAGCATCGGCCTGGTCAGACGTTCTTCACTGTTGAGCGCTTCGTAGGCAAAACGGTCCTTGTCGGAAATCCAACATTCGTTGACTGCTTCGTTTTCCAGCGGCAGCACGCGCATGACCTTGCCGCCCTTGACCTGAACGATCAGATTGGCGCCGAGGCTGTCATGCGGACTGATCGACTTGCGGCGCGATAATTCCCAGGTACGCGCCGTGTAGCGGAATGGCCTGGATGTCAATGCGCCGACCGGACATAGATCGATCATGTTGCCGGACAGTTCGGAATCGACGGTCTTGCCGACGAAAGTGGCGATTTCGGAGTGCTCGCCGCGGCCCAGCATGCCCAGTTCCATGACACCGGCCACCTCCTGGCCGAAACGCACGCAACGTGTGCAATAGATGCAACGGTTCATTTCCTGCATGGAGATCAACGGGCCGATATCCTTCGGCGGCACAACACGCTTTTCTTCCTGATAGCGGGATGAGGACTGACCGTAGCCGACCGCCAGATCCTGCAACTGGCACTCTCCTCCCTGATCGCAGATCGGGCAGTCCAGCGGGTGATTGATCAGCAGGAATTCCATGACGCCATTTTGCGCCTTGACCGCCTTGTCGCTGGCGGTGCGCACGATCATGCCGGCGCTGACCGGCGTGGCGCAGGCAGGCAAAGGCTTCGGCGCCTTTTCTATGTCCACCAGACACATACGGCAGTTGGCCGCAATGGACAGTTTTTTGTGATAGCAGAAATGAGGAATGTAAGTGCCAATCTTATTGGCGGCATCCATCACCATGCTGCCTTCCTGCACTGCCACTTTTTTGCCGTCTATTTCGATTTCAACCATGGCTTTGTCGCCCACGCTAAGTATTTTTTTGACCCCGATGACATGTGAGCGACCGCTCGCATGTCATGCCGCTTTCAGCTCAGGTTAAATATAAGCCGGCACCAGGCAGTGTCTGTGCTCGATATGGTACTCAAATTCTTCTCGGTAGTTCTTGATGAAGGCGCGCACCGGCATCGCCGCCGCATCGCCTAACGCGCAGATGGTGCGGCCCTGAATATTGTCGGCAACCGAATTGAGCACATCCAGGTCTTCCGGCCTGCCACGACCGTTTTCGATGCGTTCGACCACGCGATACATCCAGCCCGTGCCTTCACGGCATGGCGTGCATTGACCGCAGGATTCTTCATGGTAAAAGTAGGACAGGCGCAGCAGCGACTTGACCATGCAGCGGGTCTCGTCCATGACGATGACGGCACCTGAACCCAGCATCGAGCCGGCCTTGGCGATGGCGTCGTAGTCCATGCTGATGTCCATCATGACGTCGCCGCGAATCACCGGCGCCGACGAACCACCGGGAATGACGGCCTTGATTTTTCTGCCGCCGCGCATGCCGCCGGCCAGTTCCAGCAGGGTGGAAAATGGCGTGCCGAGCGGGATTTCATAGTTGCCCGGACGTTCGACATCGCCCGAGACCGAAAAAATCTTGGTGCCGCCATTGTTCGGCTTGCCCTTCGCCGCATAAGCCTGCGCACCGATCCTGAAGATGAACGGCACAGCAGCGAAGGTTTCCGTGTTATTGATCGTGGTCGGCTTGCCGTACAGACCGAAGCTGGCCGGGAACGGCGGTTTGAAGCGCGGCTGGCCTTTCTTTCCTTCGATCGACTCCAGCAGCGCGGTCTCTTCGCCGCAGATGTAGGCGCCATAACCATGGTGCGCATGCAACTGGAAACTGAAGCCGGCGCCGAGGATGTCGTCGCCCAGGAAACCGGCAGCGCGCGCTTCTTCCAGCGCCTCTTCAAAACGCAGGTAGGCATCGAAGATTTCGCCGTGGATGTAGTTGTAGCCGACCGTGATGCCCATGGCATAAGCACCGATGATCATACCTTCGATCAGCGCGTGTGGATTGTAGCGGATGATGTCGCGATCCTTGAATGTGCCCGGCTCGCCTTCATCGCTGTTGCAGACCAGGTATTTTTGTCCTGGAAACTGGCGCGGCATGAAACTCCACTTCAGGCCGGTCGGAAACCCCGCGCCGCCGCGACCACGCAGACCAGAAGACTTAAGTTCGGCGACCACTTGTTCAGGCGTGATGTTTTCACTGAGGATGCGCTTGAACGACGCGTAGCCGCCGCGCTTGACATAATCCGTCAGATGCCAATTCCTGCCGTCCAGACCAGCCAGGATCAGCGGGTCGATATGACGATCATGCAGACAGCTCATTTCTTCAGTTCCTCCAGCAGCGCATCGATCTTGTCATTCGACATCCAGCTGCACATGCGCCTGTTGTCGACCAGCATGACAGGCGCGTCGCCGCAAGCGCCCATGCATTCGCCTTCGACGATCGTGAATCGACCGTCAGCGGTCGTTTCCCCGTAGCCGACACCGAGCCTGTGCTTCAGATGATGGGCAGTGCGCCCGCCGCCGGACAGCTGGCATGGCAGGTTGGTGCAAACGGCGATCTTGTGCCTGCCCTGCCGGGTAGTGTTGTACATGTTGTAGAACGTGGCAACTTCCTGCACCGCCACCGCAGGCATGCCGATATAGTCGGCAATTTCCTGCTGCAACCCGGCAGGCAGCCAGCCGTGTTCATCCTGAGCGATGCGTAGCGCGGACATGACCGCGGACTGGCGTTGATTCTCAGGATATTTCGCGAGTTCGCGATCGATCTTTTTTAGAGCGTCTTGACTTAACAGCATATCGTTGGCCATCCGTGCTTCCATAAGCTGACGGGTTTTCAAAAACACAGTAACCGCTTAGAACGTCAACACGTTCTTACCTGTCGATTTCGCCAAATACCACGTCCTGCGTGCCGATGATGGCTACGGCATCGGCAAGCATGTGGCCTCTGGCCATTTCATCGAGACTCGACAAATGCGCAAAACCGGGCGCGCGAATCTTGATGCGGTACGGCTTGTTGGCGCCGTCCGACACCAGATAGATGCCGAACTCCCCCTTCGGATGCTCGACCGCGGCATAGGTCTCGCCCGGCGGAACATGAAAACCTTCAGTGAAAAGCTTGAAATGGTGGATCAGGTCTTCCATGCCGGATTTCATATCCGCGCGCGCAGGCGGAGCTATCTTGTGGTTGTCGATGATCACCGGGCCTGGATGGTTACGCAGCCATTCGATGCATTGCCTGATGATGCGGTTGGACTGACGCATTTCTGCCACGCGCACCAGGTAGCGGTCGTAGCTGTCGCCGTTGCTGCCGACCGGAATGTCGAAATCGAGCAGGTCATAGACTTCGTAAGGCTGCTTCTTGCGCAGATCCCATTCGACGCCGGAACCGCGCAGCATGGGGCCGGTGAAACCCATGGCCAGCGCACGCTCCGGCGACACCACGCCGATGCCGACCAGACGCTGCTTCCAGATACGGTTATCCGTCAGCAGGGTTTCGTATTCATCGACGCAGCCGGGGAAACGCCGGGTAAAATCTTCGATGAAATCCAGCAGCGAGCCTTGACGATTTTCATTGAGCCGTTCGATGGCCTTGCCATTGCGCATGATCGATGCCTGGTACTGCGGCATCGTGTCAGGCAGGTCGCGATAAACGCCGCCCGGACGATAGTAAGCAGCATGCATACGCGCGCCGGACACGGCTTCGTAGCAATCCATCAAATCCTCGCGCTCGCGGAAGGCATACAGCATCACGCCCATGGCACCGACGTCCAGACTGTGCGCACCGATCCACATCAAGTGGTTCAACAGGCGCGTGATTTCGTCGAACATGACACGGATGTACTGCGCGCGCAGCGGCGCTTCGATGCCGAGCAGCTTTTCGATGGCCATCACATAGGCGTGTTCGTTGCACATCATCGACACGTAGTCGAGACGGTCCATATAAGGCACCGATTGCAGGTAAGTCTTCTGCTCGGCAAGTTTTTCTGTCGCGCGATGCAGCAGGCCAATATGCGGGTCGGCGCGTTGAATGACCTCACCGTCCAGCTCCAGCACCAGACGCAGCACACCATGCGCGGCCGGGTGCTGGGGGCCGAAATTCAACGTGTAGTTCTTGATTTCAGCCATGTTTGATCCCGTAATTTTCTTCACGGATGACACGCGGCGTGATCTCGCGCGGCTCGATCGTCACGGGCTGATAGACCACGCGTTTTTGCCCGGCATCGTAGCGCATTTCAAGATAGCCCGACACCGGGAAATCTTTGCGGAACGGATGACCGATGAAACCATAGTCTGTCAGAATGCGCCGCAAATCGTCGTGCCCATCGAACAGGATACCGAAAAGATCAAAGGCTTCTCTTTCATACCAGTTGGCTGAAGACCAGATACCGGTCACTGAGGCCACCAGCGGCAAGGTATCATCAGGTGCGAAAACACGGACACGGACGCGCCAGTTGTGACTGATCGACAGCAGATGGGACACTACGGCAAAGCGCGGACCTTCCCGCGCACTGTCGCCATAAGCCGAATAATCCACACCACACAGGTCGATCAACTCTTCGAAACGGACCTCGGCATGATCGCGCAGCACACGCATCGCCGCCAGGTAATCGGCCGGCCTGACCACGATCGTGATCTCGCCCAAAGCCACTGTCAGATTTTGAAGATACTCCCCAAGCACATTGCGCAAGGCAGCTTCGAGAGTTTCCAGTTTTGTCGCCATCCTGCCCTTCCTCTCAGCGCGCAATGGTATTGGTGCGCCTGATCTTGTTTTGCAGCTGTATCACGCCATACAACAACGCTTCGGCTGTCGGCGGGCAGCCCGGCACATAGACGTCGACCGGCACGATGCGGTCGCAACCGCGCACCACGGAATACGAGTAATGATAATAACCGCCGCCATTGGCGCAGGAACCCATGGAAATCACCCAACGCGGCGCGGCCATCTGGTCATACACTTTGCGCAAGGCTGGCGCCATCTTGTTGCACAGCGTGCCGGCCACGATCATCAGATCAGACTGGCGCGGCGATGGGCGGAACATGACGCCAAAACGGTCCAGATCGTAACGCGATGCGCCGGCATGCATCATTTCAACCGCGCAGCAAGCCAGACCAAACGTCACCGGCCACAATGAACCAGTCCGGGTCCAGTTGACCAGCTTGTCCAGCGAAGTAGTGACAAAGCCTTCGTTCAATACGCCTTCAATCGACATGACTCATTCCCAGTCCAGGGCGCCTTTTTTCCAGATGTACCAAAACCCGACAACGAATTCAGCGATGAATATCATCATCGTGACGTAGCCGGACCAACCGAGGTCGCGCATGGCAACACCCCACGGGAAGAAAAATGCCGTTTCGAGATCGAACAGAATAAAGAGAATGGCGATGAGGTAATAACGCACATCGAACTTCATGCGCGCATCTTCAAATGCCTCGAAGCCGCATTCATAAGGAGAGGTCTTTTGCGGATCGGGCCTGTGAGGACCAAGCAGACGACCAAGTAATTGAGGAGCGATGCCGACACCGATGCCGACCAGGATAAACAGTAGAACGGGGAAATAAGTCTCTAGGCTCACGATTAGGCACAGATTTGTCGACAGTCAGCGAAACGACGCTTGATATCAAACAGATTTTTCCTCGAAAAAAACCAGCTCATCTTCCCTCGCTGATTTGTCATGGTGCCGACGACGAGACTCGAACTCGTACAGCTTTCGCCACTACCCCCTCAAGATAGCGTGTCTACCAGTTTCACCACGTCGGCCAAAGAAAGCGATTGTAATGCATTTCAATGCCCCTGTTCAACACATAAAACCATACCCGGCTTGCGCGCGAAAAACCCGACAATGCATCCATGATCAAGGCCATCGCTTGTTCCGGCAGAATCCAGAGATCGTTTACAAGCGTTGCTGACACCCGGAACTACTGTACCGATTTGTGGGTCACAGGTCAGAACTGTGCTGACCGTGTCCTATTCCCGCTGCCAGGTATGACTGCCTGTGCAAAGCATCGACATCTTCAAAGGAGGAAATCATGTTCATGTCATTGGGACAGCTCATTCGTTTTGCCGGAAAGTCCGCAGAAGCATGGTGTGCCAAAGATACGGATTCCCGTTTCCTGTACGCGAACCAGGCTTACCGGGAACTTCAGGGCTTGCCGCGCGATTTTGAAATCGAAGGTTTACGGGTTGGCGAACTGCCTGTTCCGGCGGCGGAATTCGCGAAAGAGTCTGAAGAATCTGATCGCCTGGTTGAAACCACCAAAGACGTGAAGCGGTATCTGGAGCTTTATCCGCAGGAGAAAGACCAACTGTCAGCCTATCATTTCAGCAAATATCCATTGCTCGACGACAGTGGTGAAGTCATTGGCACAATCGATCACGGTTATCCGGCGCTAAATCTGCAATTCAATAGAGACGGAGTGGATACGCAGGCTCTTGTTTTTGGCGCACCACCGAACGATACCCTGTCAAAAGAAGAGTGGGATTTTGTCTATTTTGCGGCACATGGTCATTCGATCGAGGAAATAGCGCGCCTGTCAGCAAGCTCGCCTGATGTGATTTCCCGCAGGCAGGATGCTGTCTTCAACAAATTAGGCATCAGTACGACTGAGCAGCTCGAACAGATGGTCTATGAGGAGGGCTGGCACCGCTACATCCCGGCCACTCAGCTGCGCGGCAGGTACCTCGATCTGTCGTGACAAGGTCTTCCCGCATCACCCGGTTGTGTTCTTCACCCCCAAGGAGAAAGTCATGATTGGATCATTGGAACAGTTTATCCGTTTTGCAGAGAATTCCTCAGATGTATGGGGAATCAAAGATATGAGTTCCCGTTTTTTGTATGGAAACCGGGCTTTGCGGGAACTATGGAACTTGCCGCACGGCTTTGAAATCGAAGGCTTGCTCGATAGCGAAATACCTGCTCCGACGGCTGAATTCGAGAAAGAGATTCAGGCCCTTGATCGCTTGGTTGAAGTCACTCAGGAAGCGAGGCGGTCTCTGCATATCCATCCATGGGGAAAAGGGCAAGTGGTGTCACCTTATTATGACGAGAAACTCCCAGTATTCGGCGAAAATGGTGAAGTAACTGGCACGATCTTCCACGGTCATCTGGCGCTGGACCTGCGATTCGGTATGGACAAGATGGGTACGCGGAGTTTTATTTTTGGTGCGCCGAATGATACCTTGTCAAAAAAAGAGTGGGATTTCGTCTATTTTGTGATGCGCGGTTATTCGGTCAAGAAAATGGCGCGTTTGTCAGGAGTCTCACCGGGTACGATTGCCAGCAGGCAGAATTCAGTCTTCAACAAATTAGGTATCGATACACTTGCCCAGCTCGAACAGATGGTGATGGCGAAGGGCTGGGACAACTATATCCCGACCGATCTGCTGCACAACAGGTATATCAAGCTGTGGTGACAAGGTCTTCCCACATCACCCGGTTGTATTTCTGTGCAGCGCCTCAACAAACCTCGACCTTCTCAAAGGAGAAAATCATGATAATGCGACTGGAGCAGCTTATCCATTTTGCGGAGAATGCCGCAGAAGCATGGTGTGCCAAAGATACGGATTCCCGTTTCCTGTATACGAACCAGGTTTATCGGGAATTTCAGGACTTGCCACACGACTTTGAAATCGAAGGTTTACGGGTTGGCGAACTGCCTGCTCCGGCGGCGGAATTCGCGAAAGAGTTTGAAGCATCTGATCGTCTGGTTGAAGTCACCAAAGATGTGAAACACTCTTTGGAAATTTATCCGCGGGGGAAAGACCAGCTGCTGTCAGCCTATTATTTCATCAAATATCCATTGTTCGACGACCATGCTGAAATCATCGGCACGATCGGTCACGCTTATCCGGCGCTGGATCTGCAATTCAACAGGGATGGCGTGAAATGGCAGGCTCTCGTTTTTGACGTACCGAACGATACCCTGTCAAAAGAAGAGTGGGATTTCGTCTATTTTGCGGCACGTGGTCATTCAATCGAGGAAATAGCGCGCCTGTCAGCAAGCTCGCCGGACGCGATTTCCCGCAGGCAGGATGCTGTTTTCAGTAAATTAGGCGTCAGCACGCCTGAGCAGCTCGAACAAATGGTCTATGAGGAGGGCTGGCACCGCTACATCCCGGCCAATCAGCTGCGTGGCAGATATCCCGAACTGTCGTGACAAGGTCTGCCCACTTGCATTTCTGTTTCAACCAACTTTGACCTTCAAAGGAGAGAATCATGATGGAATCACTGAAACAGCTTACCCGTTTTGCGAAGAATTTCTCAACAATGTGGTTTGCCCAAGACACGAGCTCTCATTACTTGTATGCAAACCGGGCTTTTCGGGAATTATTGAACTTGCCACGTGGCTTTGAAGTCGAGGGGTCACGGGTTGGTGAACTGCCTCATTCGGCCTCCGAATTCGCGGAAGAGTTTGAAGCATCTGATCGCCTGGTTGAGGCCACCCAAGAAGCGAAGCTGACTCTGGAAATCCATCCACTCGGGAAAGACCAGGTGTTGTCTGCCTATTTTTTCGAACAATCTCCATTATTCAACGAAAATGACGAAGTGATTGGCACGTTCACTCACGCTTATCCGACGTCGAACCTGCGATTCAACAGGGACAAGATAAATGCGGGGGTTTTTATCTTTGGAGTACCGGACGATACCTTGTCCAAAAAAGAGTGGGATTT
>JBAPMF010000109.1:0-53828 GCA_049278475.1 Herbaspirillum sp.
TCCTTCATCATCCGCCTGGCGCCATTGGGCGTTCTCGGCTCAATTGCCTTCATGGTCAGCCGCTATGGCATCAGTTCACTCAAGCAGCTGGGCATGCTGGTGCTGCTGTTCTACAGCACCGTGCTGTTCTTCGTGGTAGTGGTATTAGGTACAATCCTGCGCGCCTCAGGACTGAGCATCTTCAGGTTGATCGCTTATCTACGCGAAGAGCTGATCGTGGTGCTGGCGACTGCCTCATCCGACAGCGTGTTGCCGCAAATCATGCGCAAACTCGAACACATGGGCATCAAGCAGTCGACCGTCGGTCTAGTGATCCCGACAGGCTATTCCTTCAATCTCGACGCCTTTTCGATCTATCTGACCATGGCGGCAATATTCATCGCCCAGGCCACCAATACGCATCTGGCAATGAGCGACCTGCTGATGATTCTGGCAATTACGCTGATTACCTCCAAGGGGGCGCACGGCATACCAGGTTCCGCCATTGTGATCCTGGCAGCGACATTGACGACGATTCCGGCCATTCCGGTAGTCGGTCTGGTGCTGCTGCTGTCGATCGACTGGTTTGTCGGAATCGCCCGCGCGCTAGGCAACCTGCTCGGCAACTGCGTCGCTACCGTAGTCGTCGCCACGTGGGAAAAAGACATCGACAAAACCCGTGCTTGCGCCGTGCTCAATGGAGAAATCCCACAGGTGATTTTGAACGAACGGACTAGCAGGGCAAGTGGATGGATAGAGCAAAATACAGAGGATGCAACTCACACTATTGCCCAAGCAGACTGAAAAAACCTGTTCACCCCATGACCGGCGCAATACCCCCGGCCCCTCTGCCAAACAGTTACACTACCCTATGCCGGACGTTCAGCGATCTTCCGTAACACAAACCCCGCCGCCGCCAGCCCGAACGCAGCCGTCACCACCATCGCCGACCCCAGCCCAGCACAATGCAATCCGGTAACACCAGCCTGCCGCCGCCCATCGACAGTATTCAGCCTATCCCCATCCTCCACTGTATTCACCTCGCAAGCCTCCCCTTCAGGAACGCGCAACGGTTCAGTAGAAAACACGGCATCGATACCGAACCTGTTCTTGACCCCGCGTGGAAACTGATACCGGGCACGCAAACGCTTGCGCACCTTTGCCAGTAACGGCTCCTGCTCGGTACGGCACAGATCGCGAATCTCGATTCTGGTCGGATCGATCTGTCCGCCTGCACCACCGACAGTCAGCAACGCTACTCCATGCTCGCGGCAATAAGCGATCAAGGCCGCTTTGGCACGCACGTCGTCGATAGCGTCGATGACGTAATCAAAGCGCCCTATGCCCATCATCTCGCCAACATTGTCAGGCGTAAGAAAATCCTCGATGCTGGTCACTTCGCAATACGGATTGATCTGCATGATGCGCTCATGCAACGCCGTTACCTTGGCCTTACCAAGCGTACCGCTCAGCGCGTGGATCTGACGATTGATGTTGGATTCGGCTAGATTGTCGAGATCGATCATGGTGATTTTGCCAACGGCGCTGCGCGCCAGCGCTTCGACGACCCATGAACCGACTCCACCGACGCCGACTACGCAAACATGCGCCGCACGCAAACGCGCAAATCCTTGCGCGCCATATAGACGGGCGACGCCACCGAAACGGCGGTCGAAATCAATCCCGGTTTCGTTCAATGCAATGTCGGACATAATCGTCATAGTGCCGGCTTCACACGCGGCAAACCTAAACCACCGCACCGTCTGTTTTATCCTTCGGCTTTACCGGCCTGAGCAGATCTTCGCGTCTGACGCCCAGCCACATGGCGATGGAGGCGGCGACGAACACCGACGAATAAATGCCGAATAAAATGCCGATGGTCAGCGCCAAGGCAAAATAATGCAACGTCTGGCCACCGAAGATCAACATCGACAAGACCATCATTTCCGTGGAGCCGTGAGTGATGATGGTGCGCGAGATAGTACTGGTGATCGCATGGTTCAATATTTCAGGAACGGACAGATTACCGTAGCGACGGTCGCGGAAAGTTTCACGCACCCGGTCGAACACCACCACCGATTCATTGACCGAATAGCCCAGCACCGCCAGTACCGCCGCCAGCACCGTCAGTGAAAATTCCCACTGGAAGAAGGCGAAGAAACCGAGGATGATCACCACATCGTGCAGGTTGGCGACGACAGCGGCGACAGCGAATTTCCACTCGAAACGGAAGGCCAGATAGATCACGATGCCAAGCACCACCATGCCCAGTGCCATCGCGCCATCATGCGCCAGTTCGTCGCCGACCTGCGGACCGACGAATTCGACGCGCTGCAGTTTGACATCAGGATCCTGCACCTTCAGCGCCTCGATCACTTTCCCGCTTTGCTGCGTCGAATTGACACCATGCTGCGCCGGCAGACGGATCATCACGTCCTGCGCCGTACCGAAACTTTGTACCTGCGCATCAGTGAAGCCCAAGCCCTCCACCGACTTGCGGATGTTCTCGATATTGGCCGGTTTGGTATAAGCCAGTTCCATCACCGTACCGCCGGTGAATTCGATCGACAAGTGCAAGCCGCGACTGAACAGAAAGAATACTGCCAGCACGAAGCTCAGCGCCGAGATGATATTGAATATCAACGCATGGCGCATGAAGGGGATATCTTTTTTGATGCGAAAAAATTCCATCACATACCTTTCCGTTATTTGACGTCCGCTTTCGCATCAATCCTGGCCTGCGGCTTCCAGATCTGGCCGACGGCCAGGCCGACCAGCTTCTTCCTGCGGCCGTACCACAGGTTGACGATACCGCGCGAGAAGAACACGGCCGAAAACATTGACGTCAAGATGCCCAGACAATGCACCACCGCAAAACCGCGGATCGCGCCGGAACCGAAAATCAACAGCGCCAAACCGGCAATCAGCGTGGTCACATTAGAATCCAGGATGGTCGCCCAGGCGCGCTCGAAGCCAGCCGCAATCGCTGCCTGCGGCGAATTGCCGTTACGCAGTTCTTCGCGGATACGCTCGTTGATCAACACATTCGAGTCGATCGCCATACCGAGGGCCAGCGCGATCGCAGCAATACCGGGCAAAGTCAGCGTAGCCTGCAAGGTCGACAGCACCGCAATCAGCAACAACACATTGACCGACAATGCCAGCGCGCTGAACAAGCCGAACAACTGGTAATACACGATCATGAACACGACCATGGCGGCAAAGCCGTACAGCGTCGCATCAAAGCCCTTGCGGATGTTCTCCGCGCCGAGTTGCGGACCGATGGTGCGTTCTTCGATGATTTCCATCGGTGCGGCTAGGGAACCGGCGCGCAGCAGCAGCGCCAAATCGCTGGCGGCTTCGGCTGAACCCATGCCGGTGATCTGGAAACGCGAGCCAAGTTCGGAACGGATGGTCGCCACGGTCAGGACTTCGCCCTTGCCTTTTTCGAACAGGACAATGGCCATGTCCTTGCCGACCTTGCTGCGGGTGGCGTCACGCATCTTGCGGCCACCGTCGCCGTTGAGATCAATGCTCACAGCAGGCTGGTGGTTTTCGTCGAAGCTGGCCGAGGCGTTAGAGATGTAATCGCCGGTGAGTACCGGTTCCTTGATCAGCACCACCGGCGCACCCTTGCCGACCCTGAACAGTTCGGAACCAAATGGAATAGCCACGGCTTCTTCCATGCCGCGCGTCACGGAATCGTCGATCATGCGCACTTCCAGCGTGGCAGTACGGCCGATGATGTCCTTGGCGCGCGAAACATCCTGCACGCCGGGCAACTGGACCACGATACGGTCGATACCCTGGCGCTGGATGATCGGCTCAGCCACGCCGAGTTCATTGACGCGCTTGGACAGCGTGGAGATATTCTGCCTGACACCATCTTCCTGTGTTTGCCTGATCGCCTCGGGACGCAATGTCGCGACCAGCTTCAACTCGTCACCACTGCTGGCATCCTCCAAGACCAGATCAGCAACTTCGCCGGTCAGCGCATTACGGGCCTTGTCGCGGGTGGCGGCATCCCGGAACAGTACTTCGATCCGGTCGCCGATACGATCGATGCCGTTATGGCGGATATTCTTGGCACGCAAAATACCGCGCACGCCCGATTGCAGACCTTGCAGACGCTTGTTCATCACGGCTTTGACATCGACCTGCATCAAAAAGTGGACACCACCGCGCAAATCCAGCCCCAGATACATCGGAAAGGCATGCAGGCTTTGCAACCATTGCGGCGTATTCGGCAACAGGTTGAAAGCAACGATATAGGTCGGATCGGCAGGATCGGTATTGAGGTCCTGCTCCAGCAACGCCTTGGCCTTGAACTGGATATCAGTATTGGCAAATCGGACACGCACGGAAGGCGCGCCACTGTCATCGAAAACGATGCTCTCCGGCGCGAGCTTGCCCTGTTGCAGGATCTGCCGCACGCGCTCAGCCACCAGGCCGTCTACCTTGATGGTGGATTTAGCACTGCTGATCTGCACAGCCGGCGATTCGCCGAAAAAATTGGGCAGCGTATACAACATGCCGAACAGCAGGGCAATGGCAATCAGGACGTACTTCCAGAAAGGATAACGATTCATAATGATTCAGCGTCGATGATGAATATCCGTATCGGATAGAAGCATGGACGCATCCACGCCCTGCGGAATGCGCCCACGTCAGCCGGCCCCCGGACCGGTCAGAACGTGTTCACGTTCTTACAGCCCCTTGAGCGTACCCTTCGGCAGCAGTGTGGTAATAGCTGCCTTCTGCACGACGATTTCATTGCCTGCGGAAACTTCGACAGTCACATAAGCATCGCTGACCTTGACGAGCCTGCCCAGCAGACCGCCGGAAGTGACGACTTCATCACCCCTGGCAAGCGCATCCAGCATGGCCTTTTGTTCTTTTTGACGCTTCATCTGAGGACGGATCATCAGAAAGTACAGCACAACGAACATCAGGATGATAGGCAGAAAGCTGGCCAGATTACCCATCAGGCCGACAGAACCCGTAGCCGTGGTTTGTGCAGTTGCATCGGAAATAAACACGTATCGCTCCAAACGGTTGTTTAAAAAATAACCCCGCATTCTAGCATTGCGCCGGACACCCGCCCGTATGCTGGCCTGAGAATGTGTTCTGGTAAACTTCCATCCTTCCCGACCATCTGGGATGAAACGTCGTACCGCCGGCATTTACCGCGCCGCCGACCCGTGTCAGAGCGTAGCCGAGGAACCGGCGTCCTACGGACTGTCGTCCGTGGGCCACTCAGCACAAAGGCGACCGGCGCGCGGGCATGATCTGACATACGCAGGGTTGCGACAAAAGCCTGCTGATGGTTTTCTACGGGGCGGCTGGTCCGAAATTTTGACCACTACAGAGGGACTATTTTTTCTTTTTGATCGCCTTTTCGACTTCCTCGGGCGGAATTTTCAGTATGTTGGCAATCTCTTTTGCTGTCATATTTTTGTCAGCAAGAAATTTGATTGACCTGCTGAGAGCCTGTTTGGCTGCTTTTGCAGCCTTCAGCGCTTCTTTAGCTATCGTCATCGCTTCTTCAGCAATTGCTTTTTCTTCCTTGCGGATTTTCTCTACGATTTGATAGGTCGGCACATATTTGAGGCTGGCTTCCAGTTCGGTCATCAGTCCAATGGCGACGAAACTCAGATAAGTCGTCGTCGAGATGATCAGATGATCAGATGATCAGATGATCCTCCATCACGATACCCAGGATGCGGCCGACCTGAATCAGACGGTCTGTCGTATCCCTGTCATGGGGCGAGGGAGTGAGATTACCGCCAGGATGATTGTGAACCGCAAACACCCGGACGGCATTTTTCATTACGGCAAACCGATAGACATTCATCGGTTCAACGACGGTGGATTTCACACTGTCCAAGCTGACCAATTCGATACAGAGGATGTAGTCGGCCATATCCATGCCGATGATCCAGAAGTGTTCCTTTTCCCGGTCGATCTTATTCTCACGTAACAGAATGCGCTGCATGATGCCGTAGATATCATCCGGGCTGGCGATCTGCTGAATCTTTTCTTTATCGGCGAGTCTGATTTCCATAGCGCGGGGAACTCTAAAAGAACAGGTGGCGGTCAATATACAGCAACCCGTTGCGAAGCTGCTGTAGCCCGATGACAATTCAGGCTGAGTCTCCGGATGTGCCGCGCTGTAGAACGCTGCCATCTGGAATAAAATGGCCCTCGATCGTCTGATAAAGGTCGTACTCATGATAGGCAATACCGCCGGCATACAACTGAAGACACAGCAACGCTGGATTGCTGATGCGGTCGAACTGTTTTCTTCCATGCGCTTTGCGATCAGTCTGCTGGCGCTGATAGCGATCGCTTCCGTCATCGGCACCGTACTCAGGCAGAACGAGCCGATGCCCAGTTATGTGAATCAGTTCGGTCCGTTCTGGTTCGAGGTATTCGACAGGCTGGGGTTATACGACGTCTATTTGAGCTGGTGGTTTCTGCTGATCATGGGATGTCTGGTGCTATCGACCTCGCTGTGCCTTGCGCGTAACACGCCAAAAATACTCAGGGATATCAGCAGCTGGCGCGAGAACGTGCGCGAGCAGTCACTGCGCAATTTTCACCATAAAACCGAATGGACGGTTGCCCGACCTTCCGCCGATTTGATGCGACAACTGGTTCGATGCATCCGCGCCAACGGCTATCAAATCAAGGTCGTGGAAAAGGATGACGCCGCTCTGATTGCCGCCAAGAAGGGCGCTGCCAATAAATGGGGCTACCTCTTCGCGCATGGCGCCATCGTCATCATCTGCCTGGGCGGTCTGCTCGATTCCGGTCTGCCGATCCGCTTTCAGCAATGGTTTCATGGCAAAACGCCGTTTACCGGCAACGGCCTGATTGCGCAGGTTCCGGCGCAATCCCGTCTAGGTCCCGGCAATCCGGCGTTCCGCGGCAATACGCTGATCGCGGAAGGAGGCAGCAGCAGCACCGCCATCATTGCGCAGCGGAATGGCGTGATGATTCAGGACCTGCCATTCACGATTCGGCTCAAGCGCTTCAGCATCGATTATTACTCGACCGGCATGCCCAAACTGTTCGCCAGTGAGGTGATCGTGCGTGACAAGACTACCGGCAAGGATTTTCCGGCGACCATCAAGGTCAACGAACCGCTGATCCATGACGGCATCGCGGTGTATCAGTCCGGTTTCGAAGATGGCGGCAGCAGGTTGCGCCTGACCGGATATGCGATGCGCGGCGCCGGAGACAGAACCTTCCGGATCGCCGGCGCAGTCCACGGCAACACAGCACTGCCGGACGCGGACGGCAAGGACAGCAGCTATACCGTGGAATGGACCGGCTTGCGCCCCTTCAATGTCGAAAACATGGGCAGCAGCGCCAGCCTGGATACGCTCGGCGTCAACAAAAAACCAGGCGCATCCTTCGCCGGAAGACTTGCCAGTCATCTCGGGTCTAGCGCCGGCAAGGCCAAGGATTGGAAAAATGTTGGTCCGAGTGTGCAGTACAAGCTGCGCGACAAAGCGGGCCAGGCGCGCGAATTTCTGAATTACATGATGCCGGTACAGGTCGACGGCGCCGAGGTTTTCCTGGCCGGCGTGCGCGACCTGCCGGACGAACCATTCCGTTATCTGCGCATCCCGGCCGATGACGATCACAGCGTCATCGAATGGATGCGCCTGCGCGCCGCGCTGGCGCATCCGGCCCTGCGCGAAAAAGCCGCCGCCCGCTATGCGCGCCTGGCCATGAGAGGCAGCAGCGCCGATACCGGGCAGCTGCGTGAACAGGTGCGGCAATCAGCCTTGCGTGGCCTGAACATTTTCGCCGGCGATGGTAAGACGTCGGGCTATATCGCCATATCACGGTTTCTTGAAACGATCCCGGCTGCCGAGCAGGGCAAAGCCGCCGATATTTTCATGAAAATTCTCAGTGGCAGCATGTGGGAACTGTGGCAGGCTGCGCGCGAGCAAGCGCGACTCGCGCCAATGGCGACCGATGAAAAACACTCGCGCTTCCTGCAACTGGCGATCACTGGCCTGGCCGATGCTGGTTTTTATCTTGCGCCGGTGTATTTGCAACTGAGCAGTTTCGATGAAATCAAGGCATCGGTATTCCAGGTGACGCGCGCGCCGGGCAAGAAAGTGGTGTATCTGGGCTGTCTACTCCTGGTGCTGGGTGTGTTCTCCATGCTGTACATCCGGGAACGCCGCTTATGGATCTGGATACGCCCTCAGGGAAGCGGGGTACATGCGCTGATGGCCATGAGTACGCAGCGCAAGACGCTGAATTTCGAGAAAGAATTCGATCTGCTCAAAGTGGAACTGACGCAAACGGTGTAAGCTGACGCCCGGAAGCCCGATCGGAGAAAATGATGGAATTGACGTACCCGCAGGATATCGGCTTTTTAAAGCGCCTGAGTGTGCTGGACTGGATCCATGCCGTCGTGCTGGTCGCGGCTGCGCTGTTTGCGCTGCACCGCTACGGCAGCCATATGGATCATTACGAAAAAACGCTACTGGCGCTGGCGGTGCCGACCTTTGCCTGGCTCGGCTGGCGCTGGAAGCAGATACGCTGGCTGATGGCCTTGCCGGCGGCGCTGGCGCTGGCGGCAATCGCTATGTATGGCGGCGCGCTGGAGATGGCCGACAGGCAATTTTTCCTGAAATATTTTCTCTCCAGCCAATCGGCGATCCTATGGATGAGCGCCTTGTTCGTGCTGGCGACGCTGTTCTACTGGCTCGGTCTGGCGTTATGTTCGCAGACAGGCGCGAAGACCGGTTCCAGGCTATGCCGGGCGGCGGTGGTGCTGGGCTTTACCGGCATGCTGGTGCGTTGGTACGAGTCCTATCTGATCGGCGCCGACATCGGCCATATTCCGGTTTCCAATCTGTATGAAGTGTTCATTCTGTTCTGCATGATCACGGCGCTGTTTTATCTGTATTACGAAGAACGCTATGCGACGCGGCAGCTTGGCGCATTCGTGCTGCCGCTCATTACAGCGGCGGTCGGTTTTCTGCTGTGGTACACGCTCGCGCGTGACGCCGCCGGGATCCAGCCGCTGGTGCCGGCGCTGCAAAGCTGGTGGATGAAGATCCATGTGCCGGCCAATTTCATCGGTTACGGCACTTTTGCGCTGGCCGCCATGGCGGCGCTGGCCTACTTGTTCAAATCCGGCGGCTGGCTGGCCGATCGCCTGCCGTCGCTGGAGGTGCTCGACGATGTCATGTACCAGGCCATCACGGTCGGCTTCGCTTTCTTCACCATCGCCACCATCCTCGGCGCCCTGTGGGCGGCGGAAGCCTGGGGCGGTTACTGGTCCTGGGATCCTAAAGAAACCTGGGCGCTGATCGTCTGGCTCAACTATGCGGCATGGCTACACATGCGCCTGATGAAGGGACTGCGCGGGCAGCTTGCCGCCTGGTGGACACTGGCCGGTCTGCTGGTGACGAGCTTTGCCTTCCTCGGCGTGAACCTGTTTTTGTCCGGACTGCACTCTTACGGTGAACTGTAATGGCTCCCATCCAGGTCGCATTCGAGACGCCCATGCAGTTGGGTGAATGCCCGCTTTGGCATGCTGATGAAGGTGTGCTTTACTGGATCGATATTCCCGGTCAGGCAGTACATTGCCTGCACGAAGCCAGCAGGAAACACCGCAGTTGGGCTATGCCTTGCGAACCCGGCTGCATCGCTATGCACGCCGATGGTGGTTTGCTGGTGGCCTTGCGCAGCGGCCTCGTGCGGCTGAATACCGGCACGGGAGCAATCTCGCCGCTCATCGATGCACCATACGACACCAGCAGCTTACGTTTCAACGATGGTCGCTGCGATGCCATGGGGCGCTTCTGGAGCGGCACGATTTACGAACCGCGCGATCGCGAACTGGGCAGCCTTTATTGCTTCGAACGCGGCACACTGCGCGATGCAGCGCACCCGGTAACAACATCGAACGGCGTCGCATTCAGCAAGGATCAGCGCACGATGTTCCACGCCGATACACCAGCGCATCGCATCGATGCTTATGACTTTGATCCTGCCACCGGAAAAACCGGCAACCGGCGTTTGTTCAAACAGTTCAATATGGACAAGACAGCTGTGGATTATGGCGGTCGCCCCGATGGCGCCGCGGTCGATAGCAAGAATGCGTATTGGTGCGCGATGTTCGAGGGCGGCAGAGTATTGCGCCTCTCTGCCGCCGGAGACATATTGCAGGAGATTGCGCTTCCGGTACGCTGCCCGACCATGGTCGCTTTCGGTGGCCATGATCTGAAAACACTCTATATCACCACAGGCCGGAACGGACGACAGCCGGCCGAGCTGGAACGATATCCCTTGTCCGGCTGCCTGCTGTCCGTGCAGGTCGATGTCGCGGGATTACCGGAGTATGCATACCGCAGTTGACAGGGAAGTCATGCGCCGCGCGCGCGATCTTCCTTGAACCCGGCGACGAACTGCGCGAACCGTCCGGCTTCGATGGCAGTGCGGATTTCCTGCATGATTTGCAAATAATAATGCAGGTTGTGTATCGTGTTCAGACGCGCGCCGAGAATTTCGCCGGTGCGCTGCAAATGATGCAGATACGCGCGCGAGAAATTCCTGCAGGCATAGCAGCCGCAGGTTTCGTCCAACGGTCCGGTGTCTTCCCTGTACCGGGCATTCTTGATCCTGATGTCGCCGAAACGCGTGAACAACCAGCCGTTACGCGCATTGCGCGTCGGCATGACGCAATCGAACATGTCGATGCCGTTGGCCACGCCGGCCACCAGATCCTCCGGCGTGCCGACGCCCATCAGGTAGTGCGGCTTGCCAGCCGGCAGACGCGGGCCGACGTGTTGCAGCACGCGCATCATCTCTTCTTTCGGCTCGCCAACCGACAGGCCGCCGATGGCGACGCCATCGAAGCCGATATCGTTCAGGCCGGCCAGCGATTCATCACGCAGGGTTTCAAACATGCCACCCTGTACGATGCCGAACAGGGCATTCGGGTTTTCGCCCTGATCGAACGCATCGCGCGAACGTCTGGCCCAGCGCAGCGACATACGCATCGATTGCGCCGCTTCCATTGACGTGACAGGACGATCACCAATTTTATACGGTGTGCATTCATCGAACTGCATCACGATATCGGCGTTCAGCGTGCGTTGAATCTGCATCGACGCTTCCGGTGAAAGAAACAGTTTGTCGCCGTTGACCGGCGAGGCGAAATGCACCCCCTCTTCCGTGATCTTGCGCATCTCTCCCAATGAAAACACCTGAAAGCCGCCGGAGTCGGTCAGAATCGGCTTATCCCAGCCCATGAAGCCGTGCAGTCCGCTGAACCTGGCTATCACCTCCAGGCCCGGACGCAGCCACAGGTGGAAGGTATTGCCGAGTATGATCTGGGCATCGATTTCCTGCAACTCCAGCGGTGACATCGCCTTGACGGAACCATAGGTGCCGACCGGCATGAAGATCGGTGTTTCGATGACACCGTGGTTCAGTTCGACACGGCCGCGACGGGCGTTGCCGTCGGTGTTGAGCAGGATAAATTCAAGCATCGTGATCAGTTGCCGTGTTTTTGTGCCGTCGCCTTGAGTTCCTGACCGACCTCGGCAATCGCATCCTGGAATTCGGTGATGTCTTCGAAGCTCCTGTAGACCGATGAAAAACGGATGTAGGCGATCTTGTCGAGTTGTTTCAATTCACGCATCACCAGCTCACCTATCTGGCCCGATACGACTTCCCGCGCACCGCTGGACAACAGTTTTTCCTGGATGCTTTGCACTGCTTCATCGACCATCTCGGCTGACACCGGTCGTTTACGCAAGGCCAGCGCCAGGCTGGCACGCAACTTGGAAGCATCGAATTCGCTGCGGCTGCCGTTTTTTTTGACGATGACGGGCATCGTCAGCTCGATACGTTCGTAAGTCGTAAACCGTTTGTCGCAACCGGCACAACGACGACGACGACGGATCGCGTCGCCCTCTTCCGAGAGGCGCGTGTCCAGCACCAGCGTGTCGTCATGATTACAGAAAGGGCATTTCATAATCGCAAAGGCCGCAGGATGAAACAGCTACACGACAGAACTACAGCTGATCACACGGCATACACCGGGAACGCGTCGGTCAGCTTCCTGACTTCAGCCTTCACACGCTCGATGACAGCGGCATCATGCGGATCGTCCAGCACATCAGCAATCAAATTGCCAACCTTGACGGCTTCGGCTTCCTTGAAACCGCGCGTGGTCATCGCCGGACTGCCCAGGCGAATGCCGGAAGTCACGAATGGCTTCTCGGGATCGTTCGGAATGGCGTTCTTGTTGCAGGTCATGTGCGCGGTGCCGAGGATGGCCTCAGCTTCCTTGCCGGTGATTTTCTTGGCGCGCAAATCGACCAGCATGACATGCGACTCCGTGCGCCCGGAGACGATGCGCAGACCGCGCGCAATCAAGGTTCTGGCCAGTGCATCGGCATTTCTGACGACTTGTTCCTGATACGCCCTGAATTCCGGCGCCAGCGCTTCCTTGAAAGCGACTGCCTTGGCGGCGATGACGTGCATCAGTGGACCGCCTTGAATGCCTGGAAAAATGGCGGAGTTGATGGCTTTTTCGTGCTCGGCTTTCATCAGGATCACGCCGCCGCGCGGACCGCGCAGGGATTTGTGTGTCGTCGAGGTGACGAAATCGGCGTGAGGAACCGGGTTGGGATAAACACCGGCAGCAATCAGGCCTGCATAGTGCGCCATATCGACCATGAAGTAAGCGCCGACTTCCCTGGCGATCCTGGCAAAGCGCTCGAAGTCGATGCGCAATGCATAAGCGGAAGCGCCGGCGATGATCAGCCTGGGGTTTTTCTCACGCGCCAGACTTTCCATGGCTGCGTAATCGATCTCTTCCCTGTCGTTCAGACCGTAAGAAACGACATTGAACCATTTGCCGGACATATTCAATGCCATGCCATGCGTCAAATGGCCGCCTTCCGCCAGCGACATGCCCATGATGGTGTCGCCCGGCTTCAGCATCGCGAAGAACACGCCTTGATTCGCCTGCGAACCGGAGTTCGGCTGCACGTTGGCGGCTTCGGCGCCGAACAGTTGCTTCAGGCGATCGATCGCCAGTTGTTCGACGACGTCGACGAATTCACAACCGCCGTAGTAACGCTTGCCCGGATAGCCTTCAGCGTATTTGTTGGTCAGTTGAGTCCCTTGCGCTTCCATGACTGCCGGCGACGTGTAGTTTTCGGAAGCAATCAGCTCGATATGTTCCTGCTGACGGACGTTTTCTTTCTGGATGGCGGACCATAGTTCCGGGTCGAGATTTTCGATGGTGTGATTTTTTGCAAACATGATTTCTCCAAGGAGATAATAAGGACGCGCCTGAAGGTAAATCCGATCGGTCACACCTTGAAAGACCATGGGCAATGCCGGCTTGATCGACTTTCAAATCGAATGAGATCCAAAAACAAAAAGGGAATGGCAGGAAGCCTCGACCTGCGTTCCATTCAGGGCTGCCCAGGCGCACGGCTAATGAAATCTCACGCTTCCCGATGGATATCCATCTTGTACCGGAACGAGGCCCGGATTTTTCGCCAGTCACGTGAGACGAAATAACTTGCGCATTGTAAGTGAAAGCGCCCGATTCGGCAAGATTTGCGCCGGCCCGAACCAATCACGCCCAGCGGCGCTTTGCGCTACAATTCCAGGCTGCTGATGCAGATGCATCGTCCTGGCATCAACAGGGGGAACATGGATGATCGTTTTGATTACGGGTGCGACAGCAGGCTTCGGCGCCAAAATGGCGCGCAGGTTCATACGACATGGCCACAAAGTCATTGCCGCCGGTCGCCGCAAGAATCGTCTCGACGCGCTGGCTACCGAATACGGAGACAAGGTGCTGCCGCTGGCGCTGGACGTCACCGACAAAATCTCCATGCAATCCGCGCTGGCCGGGCTGCCGCAAGGCTGGCAGGACATCGATGTACTGATCAATAACGCCGGTCTGGCGCTGGGTCTGGAACCAGCCCATCAGGCAGCGCTGGAAGACTGGGAAACCATGATCGATACCAACGTCAAAGGCCTGGTCACCATGACGCACCACATTCTGCCCGGCATGATCAGGCGCGGTACGGGTACGATCATCAATCTGGGTTCGATCGCCGGCACCTATCCCTATCCAGGCGGCAATATCTATGGCGCGACCAAGGCATTCGTCGAACAGTTCACACTAAACCTGCGCGCCGATCTGGTCGGCACCGGGGTACGCGCCACCAATCTGGCTCCCGGCTTGTGCGGCGGCACCGAGTTTTCCAGCGTGCGCTTCAGAGGCGACGCCGACGCGGCGGCCAAAGTCTACGAAGGCACTACCCCGCTGACCGCCGAAGACATCGCCGAAACCGTGTACTGGATCGCTACGCTGCCGCCGCACGTTAACATCAACCATATCGAAATGATGCCGACCTGCCAGGGTTTCGGACCGCTGAATATCAAACGCGCTCAATAAAATTCCGGAAGGCATGCTGGCCGACCTGAGAACCCGTTCACGAACGATTCATCCCTGACCAAACCCCGACCCCTTATGAACGTCACTCAAGATCTCTCCTTCTTTGCCCTGATCGCCAATGCCTCTGTGCTCGTGCAGCTGGTCATGCTGCTTTTGCTGCTGGCATCCGTTTTCAGCTGGACCTACATCTTCCACAAGATGTTCACGCTGCGCAGGGCGCGCCTCCAGACCGAAAAGTTCGAGCGTGTGTTCTGGTCCGGCGGCAACCTGATCGCGCTATATCAGAAAATCGCGTCCAACCGCCGCAAGAGTGGCGCGCTAGAGCGCATCTTCCAGGCTGGCCTCATCGAATTCGACAAGGCCAGGAAGCAGACCGGCAAAGGCGCGACGATCGATGCCAGCGGCCTGCTCGACGGCGCCCGCCGCGCCATGCGCGCCGCTTACCAGCGTGAAATGGACACACTGGAATCACACCTGGCCTTTCTCGCATCAGTCGGCGCGGTCTCACCCTATGTCGGTCTGCTCGGTACGGTATGGGGCATCATGAACGCCTTCCGCGGTCTGGCCAATGTGCAGCAAGCGACACTGGCAGCAGTTGCGCCCGGCATTGCCGAAGCGCTGATCGCCACCGCCATCGGCCTGTTCGCCGCGATCCCTGCCGTGGTAGCCTACAACCGCTACTCGCATGACGTCGATCGCCTGGCGATCCGCTTCGAGAACTTCATTGAAGAATTCTCCAACGTCCTGCAACGTCAGGCGCACTGATGGCAGGCCTGTCCATGCGCGGGAGACGCACCCGTAAATTCAAGTCGGAAATCAACGTCGTACCCTACATCGACGTGATGCTGGTGCTGCTCATCATCTTTATGGCGGCTGCGCCGGTCAATGACCCGAGTGTCATCAACCTACCGACTGCCGGCAAGTCAACGGCGCCGCCCGACGAATACATTGAAATCGCCCTCAAGCCCGACGCCAAGGCTACCATCAAGATCAATGGTCCCAGGCATGGCCGCATCCAGACTGCGAACAGCCGTAACGACCTGACGCAAAAACTGCAGGCCCTGCATGCGCACAGTCCAGACATGCCGCTCATGATTTCCGCCGATAAAGACATCAAATACGACGAAGTGATTCAAGTCATTGCCGGCGCCAAGAAACTGGGCATCGCACGTGTGGGACTGACAACCAGATAATATGGACTCTCCTCATCAAGTACCGGCACAACCGGGCCGCTGGCGCGCCGTCGCCCTAGCAGTGCTGGTGCATCTGGTGCTGCTGGCATTTCTCTGGATCGGCATTCGCTGGCAGAACGAAACGCCACTGACCGTCGAAGCAGAAATCTGGGATCCCTACGTCCGCGAAGCCACGCCGCCGCAACCGGAATCACCAAAGCCTGCCCCAACACCACCGCCATCTCCGAAGATCGAAGAAACGCCAATAGCGAAGCCCGATATCGCGCTGGAAAAAAAGAAGGAAGAACAGCGCAGAAAACAGGAAAAGAAAGAACGCGAAGAGCGTGAAAAACAAACCAGGCTGGAACAAAAAGAACACGCGAAGCAAGAGGTGCCGACAAGCAGCCAAAAACTCACCAAGCAGAAAAAAGACGCCGACGACCAAAAGAAGGCCGACGACAAAGCTGCCGCCCAGCGGCGCCAGGATGATCTGAAACGCATGCTGAACGAAGCTGGCAGCAGTAGCGACGGTGCCGGCAATGCGGCCAAATCGCAAGGTCCGCGCGGCATGTCCGATTACGCCACCAAGCTGGGAGCCAAGATCCGTTCGAACACGATCTTTGACGTGCCGTCCGGCCTGAACGGAAATCCGGCAGTAGAATACACTGTCGAACTGCTGCCGGATGGCTCTGTACGTAGTATCCGCAAAGGCAAATCGTCCGGCCTGCCGGGATTTGACGAAGCCGTTCAGCAGGCGCTCGACAGATCGCAGCCTTTCCCTCCTGACAAGGATGGCAAGGTGCCACGCAGCTTCACCTTCACCCACAAACCGAAAGATCAATGAAACGACGATGAGACATGTCCATCACTTCCGCTACCTGGCAAGCATTGCGCTGGCCTCCATCGGCATCGCTTTTGCTGCTGCATCACAGGCGCAATTACGTTTCGAAATTTCCGGTGTCGGCGCCAGCCGGATCCCCGTCGCCATCGCTGCCTTCCCCGGCGAACAAGGCGCGCCGCAACAAATCACTGCCATCGTCAAAACCGACCTGTTACGCAGTGGTGTGTTCAGGCTGATCGACAACAGCGATGCCCTGTCGGATGCGTCCATCATCGATTACGGCGACTGGGAAAATCGCGGCGCCCATGCCCTAGCGACAGGCAGCGTGCAACGCCTGGCTGACGGACGTTTCGACGTGCGCTACCGCCTGTTCGACACGATCAAAGCCACTCAACTGTCAGCCCTCTCATTCAGCAGTCAACCGCAACTGCTCCGTCTGACTGCGCACAGGATCGCCGACGACATCTATGAAAAGCTGACCGGCATTCCCGGCATCTTTTCAACCCGCATCGCTTACGTGACGCGCTCCGGCAAAGAATATCGCCTGGAAGTCGCCGATGCCGACGGCGAAGGCACGCAAGTGGCGCTACGCTCCAATGAGCCTATCATTTCGCCGTCCTGGTCGCCGGATGGCGGCAAAATCGCCTACGTTTCCTTCGAAGCCAGGAAACCGATCATCTACATCCAGAATCTGGCGACGCGCCAGCGCACGCTGGTGGCCAACTTCAAGGGCAGCAACTCGGCCCCGGCCTGGTCCCCTGATGGTTCACGTCTGGCGGTAGCATTGACGCACGACGGCCTGACCCAGGTCTATGTCATCAATGCCGACGGCAGTGGCTTGCGCCGCCTGACCAAGACTAGCGGCATCGACACCGAACCGCGTTTCTCGCCGGACGGTAACGCCATTTATTTCACCAGCGACCGCAGCGGTGGCCCGCAGATCTATAAAGTAAGTCTCGACGGCGGCGATACCCAACGCGTAACTTTCAGCGGCGACTACAACATCAGCCCGCGAATTTCACCGGACGGCAGGATTTTGGCGTATATTTCTCGCCGTGGAGGCAAATTTCAGCTCTACGCGCTAGATTTGAGCAACGGCCAGGAACAACGTCTGTCGGATACCGTCAAGGATGAATCGCCCAGCTTTTCGCCAAACGGCAAATACATCATGTATGCGACGGAATCAGGACAGCGCAGATCGTTGGCCGTCGTGTCCGTCGATGGCCGGATCAAACAGCGCCTGACAACCCAGGTCGGAGATATCAGGGAACCGACCTGGGGGCCGTTCATGAAATAAACAATCATTTACGACAAGGAGTATCACATGCGCACATTCAGTTCTTTTGCCATCGTTCTGTCGACAGCCGTGCTGCTGGCAGCCTGCTCATCCACCAAAGTGGACGATAACGCACCGGTAGAAAACCGCGTCGACGCCGGCGCCGGCGCCGACATGAGTGGCGTCGATACACGCGCCGTCAACATTCCCGGCACAGGCGCCGACCCGCTGAATGACCCGCAAAGCATCCTCTCCAGGCGCAGCATTTATTTCGACTACGACCGTTATTCCGTCAAGGAAGAATTCCTCTCCGTGATCAAAGCGCACGCAACATACCTGAACGCGCACAAGGATCATCAAATCATCATCCAGGGCAACACCGATGATCGCGGCGGCGCCGAATACAATCTGGCGCTGGGCCAGAAACGCGCAGAAGCCGTGCGCAAGGCGCTGGCCCTGCTAGGCGTCTCCGAGATACAGCTCGAAGCTGTCTCCTTCGGCAAGGAAAAACCGAAAGCCCTCGGCAACGACGAATCAGCATGGTCTGAAAACCGCCGCGCCGACATCGTCTACAAATAAGACCTATGCGCGCCTCTCTCAAAACCAGGTGCAGATCGGTTTCGGCAGCGGCCATGTTGGCTGCTGTCGCGTGCCTGCCAATGACAGCGTGCGCAAGCCTGTTCAACGATGACGAAGCGCGCAAGGCCATCTTCGATCTGCGCGGCAAAATCAACTCCCTGCAAAAGGAGATGAGCGATAAATCGGACAAAAGCAGCATGCTGAGACTATCCGACCAGAACGAGCAACTCCGCCGGGAAATCGCCGTCCTGCGAGGCCAGATCGAGGTTCTCGGCAACGAGCTGTCCCACGCCCAGCAACGTCAAAAAGACTTTTACATCGATCTGGATAGCCGCCTGCGTAAGCTCGAACCGCAACAGTTCACCATCGACAGCAAAGAAACCACCGTCGATCCGAACGAACAAAAAGCCTATGACGCCGCTCTGAACCTGTTCAAGAATGGCGACTATAAAGGCGTCGGCGCAGCCTTCAGCGGCTTCCTGAAACGCTATCCGCAATCCAGTTACGCGCCGTCGGCGCAGTACTGGACAGGTAATGCGCTGTACGCACAAGGCGACTACAAAGGCGCGATTAAGGCACAGCAGGCAGTAATAGAAAAGTATCCAGGCAATCCGAAGGTAGCCGATGCCATGCTCAACATCGGCAGTGCGTACATCGAACTCAAGAAAAAGCCCGAAGCGAAGAAAACCCTGGACGCGCTGATTGCCAGATATCCAGAAAGCTCGGCGGCACAGGCTGCCAAGAAAAAACTGGCGGCACTGAAATAGCTCCGCTACTCGCTACCCATTTGACACGGCTGATCGAATTTGCATACAATAGCGGTCTTTTGGGTCGTTAGCTCAGTTGGTAGAGCAGCGGACTTTTAATCCGTTGGTCGCAGGTTCGAGTCCCGCACGGCCTACCAGGAAATCACCTTGTAAATCAAGAAGCTATGCCACTCTAGCCAGTGGCATTTTTTCTTTTTGCTCCCCCAGTCCTGACCAAAACTTGACCGTACCCGCATGTTCGGCCAAATGGCTAGGGGCGAGGTGCGCGTACTTCTGCACCATCTCGACGGTTTCCCATCCTCCCAATTCTTTCAGCACCATCAGTGGCGTACCGCGCTGGACGTGCCAGCTTGCCCACGTGTGACGCAGGTCGTGCCAGTGGAAGTCCTTGATGCCGACCGCATGGCAGGCTCGCCCGAAATCCCGCGCGTCGATTTGCTGGATGCGAGCGTCCAACTCTTCACCACGAGTGAAAACGAGGCGCTCCGACGACTCCAATCGGCGAGTCAGCACACTCACCGCATCGTCATTTAGTGGCACTGGGCGAGCACGTTTGGACTTGGCTCCCTCATGCGTGATCCACGCATTGCATTGAGCCAAATCGACCTGAGACGCTGTGAGTCCAAACAGCTCTGACTGACGCATACCTGTAGCGACCGCCACAATGGCAGCGTCGCGCATCCACGGCAACCGCAGCGCATTAATGAGCGCCACAATGACCTCGGGCGGTTCCCACCGGATACGCACATCCGGTTCGTAATACCGGGGGAGCTTCGGCACCCGGTCAATCCATTCCCATATTTCGCACAAATTCAGCAAGCGTTTGATGGTAGCGATATATCGGTTGCGCGTACTTCCAGTCAACGGCTCGGCAGGTTTACCCTTGATGACCCGATGCGTGGGGAGAGCGTCCGTGATTTCGTCTGCTGTTAAAGAGCGAACCGAGCGGCCCGAGAATTGCTCGCGCCAGTATGCGACGTGCCGCAGCTTGGTGGCATAGTCGCGCTGGCCTTCGCATTCCCGCAAGAATTTGACGGCGGCTTCCTCAAACGTGCGGTCGGGGATATCACCTAGTTTGTCCTGTCGCCATAGGTCAGCTTTCAGGCGGTCGTGGTACTCCTGGGCTGCCTTTCTGTCCTTGGTTTCAGTAGAGCGTCTAATTCTTTCGCCGCTTGGCGTGCGGATGTCGAGGTGCCAGACACCGGATTTTTTATCTTTGCGGATTGGCATTTATTTCCTTCACCGACCCGCAGCGATAGCCGGGTCAGATTATTGCGCGTTTCAGAAAGGTGGGCAAGATGGGACGGCCAGACGCGCCAAATGCGCGAGCCAGGCAGGCGAAAGCCTATTTGGTGTCGCATCGAGAACACCGTGCTATATGAGATTTGCAAGCGCTCGGCAACTTGATGCAATGTGAGAGCGGTCTCACTAGTTTCCAGGGTCACTATTCCACCCTCCGAAATTCCAGAACCCACACCCAAGGATTCGTATTCCAGCCGTAGCCGCGCGCTGCGTTGAGGTCATCCCATAGTTCGCGATATGCCTTGACTGCGGTGTCGTATTCCTGTTCACCACGCGCGAACTTGTAGCCGCCACCTTCTACCGAGCAGAGGTAAACTCCCTCGGCGCGAGCGTCCATCTCGTTGATAGCCTGCAACCGTTCGATCTGCACGTGAGTAATTTCGAGCGTGATGCGGCTCGCCCAGCGTGGCATATAGATCGACGGGCACCAACGTCGATCGGCGGCTCGGTTATCGATATCGAAATTTTCCGGTTTAGACAGGTGGCGCCAGATATCCTCTAACCGCGTGGACCATTCTTCTGGCACGTCCCGATGGACGATGCGTTTTCCGTCAGCCTTATAACCGATGTACGGTTGTCCTACATTCGTCCAATCCACGTATTGCCACGTTTCACGCACCCACAGCTTGTCGCCGGGCTGCCCATAGCCAGCGCCAATTTTGACGGATACTTCATCGGGGTATTCAGCGCCACCGAGGAAGTCTAGGTCTTTGACGATTGCAGGCTTCACGACGCGGCGGGTCTGCGTCTTGCGCCCCTCAAGAATTGCTAGAACCATCGGGCCGCTGAACAGAATTGGACGATATTTCATTGTTGGATAACCTCATGAGCAAGTTCTACAAAAGAAGAGGCTTCGGCGAAGAAGGCTTCGGCGTCATATGCCAGCGACAAGCCGTTCGATTCGCGTTCAGTGTTGGTGGCTTTCATGCCTTCTATGCGCGCCTGCGCTGCGGCGATCAACGCCATCGTCCGGGCGGTTTGTGGGGTTGTCATACCGGCACCTCGTTCCATTCACGACCATCAAGCACACGGCCTGCGGCCTTCTTACCGATCCACGCTGTTTCCTCTTCGCCGCCGAAGAAATCGACGCCTTGCGCACCGTCATGGAAGGAACCATCCGGACGCACGTACACCGTGTCCGGATCATCAGCGGGCGTCCACGCCTGAAAAATTTCCTCAATCGACTCGTTAGAAAGTTTTTTGTAATCAATCATTTCAAATTCCTCTTTAGTTGCGGTGGTTGAATCGGTTAATGGATTGCGGCTTTGGGACGGCACTTCCATCCGTCGTCGGTCTCTACGAACACGGCTTGCTGTCCGTACTGCCGCTCGCACACGAAGGCCGCCGAACGCACTTCGTCCTCGTAGTCCATGTGTCCAACATAGCCATAGGCGGCTAGCAGCAAAAGCAGGCAAGCCAATGTCTTGAATCGGTCAGTAGTGGATGGCTTGCCGTCCGCGAGAGTTGGGGCGGCATGTGCGCTTGCAGTCAGGCTCATCGGTTACTCCAAGGTAGTGATGATGAGTCAAATTTAGCTTTGAGCTAATTAATTGTCAATAGCTTAAAGCTAAATTTTTCTATAAACTTTTCTCAGCCCAAATTTAGGGCAATAAAAAACCCGCCGAAGCGGGTTGTTTGCATTTATTGGTGTTTTGAATTGATAACTGCAACGATACGAGATACGCTAGGACATGAGATTTGGTTCTTTGCCTCCTCTGAGCAATATTCAATTTTAGGGGTCGTAAGCCGAAAGCTCGCCCCGTGCGGGGTTTTTTACGCCAACTAAACGCAGCGTGAAAATTCTTACACAATATGAAACCATGTGCTCGGACTACACGCCTGTCGTCATCATCGGCACGATGGTTGAGCACCGCCGCTACCGCAAGAGATAGGCATGCCATTTGACGATATCGAAAGGTCAGGACAGGACGGAAAGCGCCAAGACGAAAGTGATTTCGACTACTTGAATACGTCGGCACGTCCCGAGGCGCAGCGAGTCCGCACGGCGATAGCCGAGTGGTTGAAGCATTTTCCAGAAGCACACCGCAAGGAGGTGATAAACCGCATCCGAGGCGATGACACCCAATTTTCTTCCGCAACGTTTGAACTCTTCTTGCATGAAGTGTGTTTGCGCCTAGGATGGCGAGTGGAGATTCACCCCGCACTGTCTAACGGCAACACAAAGCGTCCAGATTTTCGAGTTGAAACTCCGTCCGGTAGCTTTTACCTAGAGGCAACCTTTGCTTCCCAATTTAGCAGTGATCAGAAGGCTGCCGAACAGCGCAAGAAAAAGGTTTTGAGAGCGATTGACGATCTTCATTTGCCCAACTTCCACCTTGGAATTTACCTCTCCGGCAACCCTCAAAAAGAGATCAATAAGCGGAAGTTGAATCTCCAACAGTGGATTAAGAGCTTGGACCTCGACGACATTGAGCGTCGTTACCGCAACCGGGAAGAGATTACCCCATACCACTTCAGTAAAGACGGATGGTCGATCCACTTTAGACCTATCCCAAGGAAAAGTTGCGGTCGCAATGCGTTGCGACGGACAATCTGGATTCTCGGCGAGGACATTCGGACAGTCGATGTTCGTTCATCGCTGCACAAAGCTGCAAAAAAGAAGGCTGGAAAGTACGGCAACTTGGATCTCCCCCTGGTTGTTGCTGTGAACCTAGAAGAAGATCATGTTGATATCACCCAAGAGCGCGATGCGCTGTTTGGGACGACGCAATATTGCTTCGACAGGAACACAGGCGAGCAGACGGACACCATACGCAAGTCGGATGGCGTTTGGCGTGGCCCACCGTCTTCCATATATACCCGCCTGAGCGCAGTATGGGTTTTTCGTGCATTTGACGTGTGGCGTTGGGCTGCTCGTAGTTCGAGCCTGCTGTACTTAAATTCGTGGGCGACCCACCCTGCGCCGGAAAGCCTTAACACGTTCCCACGTGCATTTGCAGTCGATCACAGGCTGCGGGAAGAAGACGGAACGACTTTTCGGGAAATTTTTGAGGTGCCAGAAGAATGGCCAACAAACTCACCGCCGGAAAGCCCGTGATTTAGGATTTATCCGCAAATAATATTTACGGGTAGGTAGATCTTGCGCAGAGCGATGATGGCAGCGGCGAGGTGGTTCAGCACAAGGAAGGTGTGCTCAGGCTTCTTGTAGCTCCCGTCACATTCCACCTGGGAATTCACGGCGCGCATGAACGATGTTCACCGCTTCGATGCACGTTGCTGTGACTCGGTAAAAAACGACGTAGTTTGGATGTGTCACGATTTCACGCATGCCCGATATGCGCTGGCTTGGTCTGAAAAGGTAGGGATGCTCTGCCGCGTGCTCAAGATCGCACTGTATCCGGTCAAAAAGGTGTTCTGCGGCTTGCTCATTATGCTTACTGATGGAATCCAGAATTTCCAATAAATCGGCATCGGCTGATGCCTTCCACTCAACTGGCAGCATGGATTTTCTTCTTGGGATCAAGCAATGCTCGGGCTTTCGCCATCACCTTATCGTGCGGAATATTCGGGCGCGGGTCATCAAGACTGGCCTGAACCTTGGCCTTTAGCCATGCCGTATAGCTGGCTTCCTGTTCTTCGGTCTCGAACTCCGAAACGAGGGGGGATAGGACTGTACCCATGATGAAACCTCCTGTTATTACGTCACCTTTAATCTGCTCATTATACCGTTACCAGCGTAATCCCTGATTATAAGTTTTTGGCACAAGGGTCTTGAAACCTTCTACCGCATTGACTCAAAGCGGGGCATTCCAATATGATGCACAATCCCCCGCACCCGGGCAAAATACTCAAGGAAGACGTGATTGCGCCGCTCGGCCTGTCCGTTACGGAAGCTGCCCAGCGGCTGTCAATGTCGCGTTCTCGCGCGTTCTGAACGGGCACGCAGGAATCAGCCCTGATCTTGCCTTGCGACTAGAACAAGCCAACGTGAGTACGGCCCGCGGGTTGAATCCAGAAACCTGAAGAAAACAGAATAACTCAGCAGACATTAAATCTCTGTGTTGAAAAAACCGATCAGGACGCTTTAAACATAGTTCTTGAGGGAAAAGTGCGATATCTATCGCCGCGATGGAATTATATGCATAACCTAGCTCACGACTTGAGTGTCAACAGGTTCACCCTGCGCCCGGTCGGCAAGGTTGTGTTCATTCACTTCGTCGGCGCGGTCAAACCCTGGGCGGACTGGAGCGGCCACGATGCGCGCTACCTGTTCCGCAAATATCTGGCCGCGTCGCCATGGACGGACATGCCGCTCGATCCCGAACCGCAAAATAGCAAGCAGATGCGTTTGTTGGCGCGCAGTCTTTATCGCCGTTTCAAAATCGTCAAAGCTTTGAAATGGTTTTTCTACTACCTGCGTGCTCGCTCATAACCGATTGTCATTCCAGATTGCCCGCCCAACGATCATGGTACGAGTGTCTGGCGGCAAGACCTTGTCCGGATGGGCAATTTTGTCCGGATTATCACTCCGCATGATCCAAGTCTGGCTTCCCATTGCTGGGTGGTAATCCCAAATCAAGCGCTTCAAAACCAAGCCACCATCAGGCGTGCAGATGGCGTACACCTTTCCCTCTCGCGGCGTCACATCAGCGGTGTTCAGCAGCACCACGCAGCCGTCTTGGATGGTGGGCGACATGCTGCCTCCCAATGCATAAATGATTCGCGCCGCCCGCTCAGGCACTCCGAAATTACGCAAGCTAGATCGTTTGAAGGCCAATCCGCCTTTTACCACTACATGATCAGCGAAACGTCCTTCCCCGCACGCGGCAGATATGTCCAACTGCGGGACAAGTACGAATTCATCATCGGTGGGCTGCTGAACTACATCCTCATTGCCTTGTGAACCGGGTATTTCCTCGCCCCTTAACTCAAGGAGCATTGGGCCTTTGCCCGTCGCAAGCCACTCTTGAGAAACATTTAAGGCACGTGCTGCAGCAAGCAAATTTTCGCCACGCAAGAATTTCGATTTTCCGCTCAACCACCCATGAACACTCGGGGGTTTCACGCCGCAAGCACGCGCAAGCTCAGCTTGGCTGATACCTACCTCTTTCATCGCGAGTTGTAGACGTTTGGAGAGCAACAGCGATTTCACGTTGGCTGCTAGCACTTCAGTGGCAACCTCTACGGGCGAGGCGCTGACAACTGTTTGGATAGGTTGATCAAGCCACCCCTCTGGCTTGCCGGTCATCTTCTCAATGTGCCTTGCTGTGCTCCTATCCATGACTCTTCGCTTTTCTGATCCAGAATACTTGGATGCGTTTTTCCATTGGCTAATTTGCGCGGGAGATTTGCCTATTTTTTCGGCAAGCGCAACTTGAGTGCCGAACTCCTTTTCAAGAAGGATCAGCCGCTGTCTTCGGTTTTCTTCAACTGTACTCATAGGAGCATTATTTAGCATTTAGCTATTCTTTGAAATTCGCTTAAAGCTATTGACAATTAATTAGCTCAAAGCTAAATTTGGCTGGTTTCAATCTTGAGCGAGCAACAAATGAAGCTGTCCGAATACCTCAGCACTCAGCCACGTGGTGCGCTTATATCCATCGCTAGGGCCATTGGAGCGCACCCTCCTGACGTTTCTGACTGGGTGTCCAACAAACGACCTGTGCCACTGCACCGCGCCGTAGCAATCGAACAGGAAACGGGTGGTGCGGTAACACGTCGAGACCTCCGTCCTGACGACTGGATGCTGATCTGGCCTGAGTTGGCGAATTAAGAGCAGTTCGCTTCACGGGAAACGGCGTGACGACAGAATCAGTATCCACAAATGAAGCAGAAAACATACGCACGGTCGGCGCACGTAATCAGGCCGAGCTATTGCGCGCCGTTGCGCGGGTTACGCAGGTTCGTGCAGCGGCATGCATGGGCGTGCATGCCAGCACCGTCAGTCGTCGCCTGGAGAGCCTGAAAGAAGATTGCACGCTGTTACTGGCTCGCACAGACCCGAACCCGGACACAGCATGAATGGGATCACGCACTGGTGAAAGCCCTCAAGGGCAATCGCCTGCACAGCGCGAACCAGAAGGCGGCATCCGGTAGAAGGCAGCCGAGGTCAGAAAACTTCGCTGCGATTGATTACGGAAAAGGAGGAAAGCTATGAAATCCGTCGCCGAAGCACTCAAAGGCAGCGGCATTCACGCCGAGCCAAAAACGCGCACCGATACCTGCGACAAGCACGGCGAATTCGAGGCCAGGTGCTTCATCGGTCAAATCTGGTCGAAGTGCCCGGCGTGTAACGCCGAAGCCCAGGAACGGGAAAAGGCGGAAGCCGAAGCCAAAGGCCGCGAGGCGAAGTTGCAGGCATGGCAAAAGCGCATTGAAGGCGCGGGCATCCCTGAGCGATTCCAGAACCGCAGCCTCAAGTCGTTCGTTGCAGAACACCCCGGCCAGAAACGCGCTCTCGCGTTCGCAATGGCCTACGCCGACGGCTTCGATGAGATGCTGAAAACTGGTCGCTCTGCCCTGTTTGTCGGGAAACCCGGCACCGGCAAAACACACCTCTCCGTGGGTATTGGCCTTCGCATCATGCACCGCGACAACCGCACGGTGCTGTTCACGACCACGCTACGCCTGATGAGCCGGATCAAGGAAGCGTGGCGCAGAGACAGTAAGGAATGTGCGAGTGGCGTGGCGTGGAAAGACGATTCGCAGGTGGTTGATGTCCGCGCCAGCAAGCGGTACGGTACGCCCCGTGTCGAGGTGGAAGTGAAGGTCGGATGATGCGTTTTTCGTGGGAATGGGGCAACCCTTTGAAGGTTTTGGAGAGAAAACAAGAAATGAGCATGGCACGACAACGCATCGAAATCCCGCAAGACCTCAAGGACGCCGATGAACTGCTGGACAAGTTCGGACGCTGGGCGCAAGACCGCCACCGCAAGCAGACCTGCGCCAGCGCCGAGCGGCTCTACAAACGCCCCGACAACTGGGGCGACGAGGGCAAACCAGAGCCGTTGATGCCGGATTTCCGGGCGATGGACGTGCATCGTGCCCTGCTGCGCGTGCCGCTGCGCTACCGGCGCATCCTGTTCGCGCACTACATCCCGCAACGCCTGCCGCCGGAGGCGCAGCGTCGGCGTATGGGCATCCCTGGGCGCGTGTGGGACGTGGATCATGTGGCCGGGCTGCGCATGTTCTGGAACAACTGGCAGTTGCACTATGCATGCAAAATTTGATTCTGGCGCTCGTCTAATTTAACTTGGCTGCTGGCGCCGAATTACCCGTTTTCATTGTACAAAAAGAACTTACAACCTTGATTTTTAATATGCACTTGACAGAATATGCCTTTGAAGGCATTATTTGCCCATGATATGGGAAATCGAATTTACCGACGAGTTCGGAGGATGGTGGGATACACTGACCGATGTCGAACAGGAATCTATCCGCGCCAGTGTGAAGCTGCTGGAAGAATTCGGGCCAAACCTCAAATTCCCGCATACAAGCGGCGTCAACGGGTCTAAGCACAGTCACATGCGAGAGCTTCGTACTCAACATGCCGGTCGCCCATATCGATCGTTGTTTGCTTTCGATCCGCGCCGATACGCCATCCTGCTGACAGGCGGAGACAAGACCGGCAATAATCGTTGGTATGACGAGAATGTACCGATTGCGGATCGATTGTACGACGAGCATTTGGAATTGCTGAGAAAGGAAGGGCTGATCGATGGCTAGGAAATTTACGGAACTTGAAAACAAGATGTCTCCAGCGTCGCGCGCGCGTTCGGATGCGATCTATCATCAACTGCTGGCGGAACTGCCGCTTGCGGAATTGCGCCGCGCGCGCGGACTGTCACAAAAGACGCTTGCTGGCGTATTGCACGTAGACCAAGCCAGCATTTCGAAGATGGAACGCCGTACCGACATGTATATTTCGACCTTGCGCAGTCATATTGAGGCAATGGGCGGAGAGTTGGAGATCGTCGCGCGTTTCCGGGATGGCACAGTGAAGATCACCAATTTTAATGGCATTGAGTCAACCGAGTCGGCAGCAGCTAACGTTACGTGGAATGTCCTATGAACAAGGATAAGCTGCGACACTGTCTCATCTACTGTATCCAGGCGCGACCTGCATCGAGCGTCTGAGCCGTCGGGTTTCGGCGCTTTCACTGTAAGAACCGGGGCAAAAGGCGCTTTCTTTACAAACCCATTGAATTTTTCCGTGCTGGTGTTGTAGAATCATCAGCGATTCGCACGGTGCGAAGTTCATTGGGTGCCAGTTGGCGGCCCAAGTGCGTCCAGAAGAAGCAAGACATCACACTCAGCCCAAGGTAATTTGGGCAGGTTTTTTTATTTTTTCACACTATCTCCTCCACCTTCTGGTGGTTTGAAACCCGCGTCCAGCCTTGTGCTGGCGCGGGTTTTGTTTTTCTGGCTTCCCATCCATGCGTGACCTGACCGTCCAACTTTGCCCGATTGAGACGCTGATTCCGTACTGCCGTAATTCGCGCACCCACTCGGACGCGCAGGTGGAGAAAGAGCGCATGGAGACCACAAATGCTGGGAGCGAAAGGTAAATCTGGCGGCAAACGTCCGGGCGCTGGCCGCACGACGTTCAAGCCTACCGAGGAACACCGCGATCTGGTGATGCAATTGGCTGCCTTCGGCCTGCGTCACTCTGACATCTGCCTGTTTATTAGAGACACCAAGGGCAAGCCAATCAGCGAGCCGACGATGCGCAAGAACTTTGCCGTCGAACTCGACACTGGCAAGCTCAAAGCAAACGTGAAGGTCGCACAGACCCTCTACAAAAAAGCGATTGCAGGCGATACCACCTCAATCATTTTCTGGCTGAAAACTCAGGCCGGATGGAAGGACACGCAGCGTGTTGAACTGACCGGAAACGGCGGCGGGCCAATCCAAAGCGTGAACATGACCCAGGACGAATTCCGGGAGATCGCCAAGACAATCGCCGACGAGGTTTGACCATGCGCCAATTCAGCCCGGACGAACAATTCGCGGCTGCAAGGATGGCGCAAGCGGATTTGTACTTCTTCTCGCGCTGGATGTTCTTTCAGCGCCGCCGATACAAGTGGCTGCGCGGACCGCACCACAAAGCAATCTGCGATGCGCTAATGCGTGTCTTCCTCGGTGAGATCAACCGGCTGATCATCAACGTTCCACCCCGATACTCGAAAACCGAACTCGCGGTGGTCAACTTCATCGCCTGGGCGCTCGGCCATGTGCCTGACGCGGAGTTCATCCACACGAGCTATGCCGCGCCGCTGGTTGTGAACAACAGCGCCAATGTGCGGGCGCTTGTACAGCACGAGGCATACCAGCAGGTTTTTCCAACCTGTCGCTTGGCCTCGGACGCGAAAAGCCACTGGATCACCACCGAGGGCGGCGTGATGTATGCCGTCGGTGCCGGGGGTACGATCACCGGCTTTGGCGCGGGCAAGCATCGCGAGGGCTTCGGCGGCGCGATCATTATTGATGACCCGCACAAGCCCGACGAAGCCAAGAGCGATGTCATCCGGCAGGGTGTCATCGACTGGTTTCAGAACACGCTGGAAAGCCGGAAGAACAGTAAGGACACGCCGATCATCCTGATCATGCAGCGCCTGCATGAGCACGATCTGGCGGGCTGGCTGCTCAATGGCGGCAACGGAGAATCGTGGGAGCACGTCTGTCTACCCGCGATTCAGGCCGACGGCACCGCGCTGTGGCCGGAGAAGCACACCATTGATGATCTGAGACGGATGGAACAAGCGGCTCCCTATGTGTTTGCGGGGCAATATCTGCAACGACCTGCCCCACCCGATGGCAGACTCATCAAGCCGGACGCTATCACGACAATCGACGCGCTACCTGCTGGCCCGATCAAATGGGTACGCGGCTGGGATTTGGCTGCGACCATCGATGGCGACTATACGGCCGGTGCGAAGCTGGGCAAGCTAGAGGATGGCCGCTTTGTCATTGCCGACATGGTGCGCCTGCGCTGTGGCCCAGACGAGCGGGATGCGGCGCTGACGAACACGGCCTCCCGTGATGGTAAATCAGTGCGCATCAGTTTGCCACAAGACCCCGGCCAAGCCGGGAAAACCCAGGTGCTTTACCTCACGCGCAAGCTGGCGGGCTACCCCGTCACCACCTCCCCCGAATCGGGCAACAAGGTGACACGGGCTGAACCGCTGGCCGCGCAGATCAACGTCGGCAATGTATTAATGCTGCGCGGCCCGTGGAATGACGCCCTGCTCAACGAAATGCGGCTGTTTCCAAACGGGACGCGTGATGATCAGGTCGATGCGTGCTCACGCGCGTTCGCCGAAATCATGATGCAGAAGCGCGGCTTCTTTGATCTGGATTAGGACCAACATGTTCAACTGGCTACGACGCAAGGATACGCCGCCCAAAGCCCCCGAGATTGCAAAGTCCGGAGGCTTTTTCACGACCGAGCACGATCTGCGCATCGGTCAAAAGGAAGTTTGGACACATCTGCAAGCGCGCACGTTCCAGCGCTCGGTCACTGATGACTTTCGCGCCGCCGACACCGGCATGGATGCAAACGAACTTGAAAACAACGTCAAGCGCGTTGCAACGCTCCGCCAAGAAAACATGCCAGCCGCCCAGGTCGGCTGGTACGCATCGCAAAGCTTCATCGGCTACGTGTGCGCGGTGAGACCGGAAACAGCGGATTGCGCCGAACGCTCTCATCGATATTCCGTCAAGCCTGCATCGCGAGCAACCTGCGTCCACCGCGCCGCGCTGCACGTAGTAGACGCGGACGCCCCTTTTTTGCCGTTCTCCCAGGGTGCCCCATGAAAAATGCCGCTGTCTTGTGAGACAGCGGCATTCCGGGGCCTGAAAGCTGTCAGCAGTCTTTCTGCCATCAGCCCTTCTTCTTGAGCGCGGCAATCGCTTTCGCGACACCAGCGCCGTAGGCTGGATCAGCCTTGGTGCAATTGTCGATGTGACGTTGTACGACCGGTTCCGACGCACCATTAATGGCCCGTGCGGTATTCTCGAACAGCACCTGCTGCTGCGCTGGCGTCATCAACCGGAATAAGGCGCGCGGCTGCGAGTAATAGTCGTCATCGACACGATGGTTCCAGTGATCGGCAGCGCCTTCGATGGCCAGCGGCGGCTCACGGAAGTCGGGCTGCTCCTGCCATTCACCGTAGCTGTTCGGCTCGTAACCCAGCGTCGCGCCGTGGTTGCCATCGACGCGCATGGCACCATCACGATGCGAGGTATGGACCGGACAACGTGCGGCATTGACCGGAATCTGATAGCTGTTTACGCCCAGGCGGTAACGATGCGCATCGCCGTAGGCAAACAGACGGCCTTGCAGCATCTTGTCCGGCGAGAAGCCGATGCCCGGCACCACGTTAGCTGGTGAAAAGGCAGCCTGTTCGACTTCCGCGAAGTAATTTTCCGGGTTACGGTTGAGTTCCAGCACGCCGACTTCGATTTCCGGATAGTCCTTGTGCGGCCACACCTTGGTCAGATCGAACGGGTTGATGTGATAGCTGCCAGCTTCCTTTTCGGGCATGATCTGCACGAACAGCTTCCAACGTGGGAAATCGCCCTTTTCGATGCTGTCGAACAAATCGCGTTGCGCGCTTTCGCGGTCGCGCCCGACCAGATCCTGGGCTTCGGCATCGGTCAGGTTCTTGATGCCTTGCTGGGTCTTGAAGGCAAACTTGACCCAGAAGCGTTCATTGGCGGCATTGATGAAGCTGAAGGTATGGCTGCCAAAACCGTGCATGTGACGATACGAACGCGGCAGACCGCGGTCGCTCATGACGATGGTGACCTGATGCAGCGCTTCCGGCAGCAGCGTCCAGTAATCCCAGTTATTGTTGGCGCTGCGCAGGTTGGTTTTCGGATCGCGCTTGACAGCGCGGTTCAGGTCTGGAAATTTGTGCGGATCGCGCATGAAAAATACTGGCGTGTTGTTGCCCACCAGATCCCAGTTGCCTTGCTCGGTATAAAACTTGATCGCGAAACCGCGGATGTCGCGCTCGGCATCAGCCGCGCCGCGTTCGCCGGCCACGGTAGAAAAGCGCAGGAACAAATCGGTTTTCTTGCCGACTTTCGAGAAAATCTTGGCCTTCGTGTAACGCGTGATGTCATGCGTCACGGTGAAGGTGCCATAAGCCGCCGAACCTTTAGCATGCATACGGCGCTCAGGAATGACCTCACGGTCGAAGTGAGCCAGTTTTTCGAGAAACCAGACATCCTGCAGCAAGGCGGGACCGCGTGGGCCGGCAGTCTGGATATTGTTATTATCAGCAACCGGCGCGCCTGCGGAAGTGGTTAATTTCTTGCTCATGTCATATCCCTTGAAAAATCGTCAAGTAAAAAAGCCTCCATACCGACGAACTGCTGATCGCTGATATGGTCTCATATGAATCTTAAACAAATTAATCATATATTATAAATTGATTGTTTTTATTAATTGAATAGGTGCTCTACGTTTCAGCGGACGTCATGCATCCGCCATGAAAAACACAACGATGTCAAACCCTTCCTCAAAAAGAAGGGCAACGACAGGCGCAGAAAGTTCCGCGCAAATCGCCGCCCCGTATCCGAGCAACAATATTCCTCCGGGCTGATGATGCCAATGGCCCGGTCGCTCACGAATTCCATAGCCGAGGCCATCAGGCCACTTGCCCCTGTTGAGGCGGCGACCCGATCTTCCCCGCACATCATCGGAACTTTTTCGTTTCAGGCATCCCGCCCGAGCGTGATGACATGGATGATGCCGCGATACAACAGGGAGACGACACCATACCAGAACCGCCTGTAGCGCGGCGCATGGAGAACATCCTGTAACCGGACCAGGCGCCCGTTGCTGATCCCTGCTTCGATTTCGGCGCGCAGCTTGCTGGCAAAATCGACATCGTTGATCAGCACATTGGCTTCCTGATTGACGAACAGGCTGAGACCGTCATAATTGCTGGAACCGACCGTAGCCCAAGTATCGTCGATTACCGCCACCTTAGCATGCAACTCGGTCCTGGTGTATTCGACGATGCGCACGCCAGCCTTGAGCAGCCTGGAATAATAGGAATGTGCCACCGCATCCTGCAGGTAAAACTGCCCTATGCCAAGCAGCAGCGTCACGCGCACGCCACGCCCGGCGGCCTCTTCCAGAGCATGGCATAACTTGCGTCCGGGCGCGAAATACGGACTGACAAGAAAAGCCGCATCGCGCGCCTGGCCCAGCGCCTGCATAGTCGCGCGCTGGATGGTGCGCCGATTACGCAGGTTATCGCGAACTACCAGCCCTGCCAGGACCGGTTCCTGCTGCTGTGTTGCGTGGGTAGTCGCGCGCATCTGGCGAAAGCTTTCCCAGCGCGCGCGCAGTTTCATCTTGCCGATGCGTATCCACTGGTTCTGCATTTCCTGATGAATCACCTGTACCAGCGGCCCTTCGATACGCACGGCGAAATCCCAGCGCGGCGCCGGCAGCACGATATGGCTGACATCGTTGATGAAATCGTCGACGATATTCAGGCCGCCGACAAATGCATATTTGCGATCCACCACGCACAGCTTGCGATGGTCACGCGCCACGCCGCGCCGAAACCAGGGATTGAAGGAGCGATACGCGATCCCGTCTGCGGTCAGTGTCTCCTTGAGCTGCCTGCTCTGAACTCGGCCAGTGCCGAGCCAGTCGCTGACGACACTGGCGCTGACGCCGCGCGCAGCAGCACGGCACAAGGCATCGCGTACCAGAATGCCAATGCCGTCTATCCCGAAGATATAAGTCTCCAGGTAAATTTCCGCGCGCGCCTCGCCAATTGCCGCAATCAATGCAGGAAAAAATTCCGCACCGCTGCGCAGCAAAGCGACGTCGTTGCCGCCGCTATAAGTGATCGCGTGCATGGGCCAAAGACATCAGGATCATTTCAGATGCAGCGTGCTGATAATGGGCAGGTGATCCGATAGCGTCGACCACAAGCTACCGCGCAACACTTGCGCCGATTCCACTTCGAAACCGCGCAGGTAAATGCGGTCCAGCCGCAAGCGCGGCATGCACGCGGGAAAAGTGCGGGCTGGCTGCGCAATCAGACGCACGCCGCCTGGCTCGCGTAGAGACCCGCCGGACGCCACAGCCTGCTGTTCAAAGACCTCGGTCACACCCAGACACCTCCGCAGGCACTCGCCGAGCTGATTGCCCCAATCGTTGAAATCGCCGGCGATGATGAGCGGTGCATCCAGCGACGAAACACGTACCATCTCGATCAGCGCCGCTGCCTGGCGCCTACGGCTGCCGGCGAACAAACCGAGATGAATCACGTAACAATGCACCTCGGCGCCCACCACATCGATCACGCAATGCAGAATGCCACGCGATTCATAAGCATGGTCGGAGACATCTTGATTACGCACTGAAACGATGGGAAAACGCGACAGCAAGGCATTACCATGATGGCCATGAGTATAGACGGCGTTCATGCCGTAAGCGGCGTGATACGACTCTCCAGCCAGATATTCATGCTGCGACTGGCGCGTGGCGCTGCGATCACGCCGTCCCTGCACTTCCTGTAAAAACAGTACATCGGCGTCGAGCGGCACCAGCGCCTGCCTGAGCGCATGGATACACGACCGACCACTGAAAAAAGTCACGCCTTTATGAAGGTTGTAAGTGACGACGCGTAGTTTCATGCGATCGGCAAAATCCCTTGCTCCAAGCAAAAATGAGCGGCTCTCATTCTACCGACACCGCGTAATGCGGCAACTGCAAAATCGCTTCCGCATTCGACGGCGAAAAACACTGACGGGCTGCTTCGCGATACGGCAGCCACTGGTAACGCGTGTGCTCGCGCGGCGCCAGCGTCACCGGTATATCCCGCGGCACCAGCAGACCGAATACATGCTCGGTATTGTGCATCACGCCGGACGCATAGCGATAGCGCCAGAATGGATAAATCTCGTACACGCTGGATAAATGCCAGTCGCGCAAATGATTGCATGGAACGCGGTTGATGGCTGCAGGGGCAACACTGCCTGTATCGCTGATGATGATACCGGTTTCTTCACCGACCTCGCGCCGCGCCGTCTCGCGCAGCGGTTCGTCCCAGGTATCTCTGGAGCCGGTCACGGACTGCCAGTAAGCGGCTTTGTCGGCGCGTTCGATCAGCAACACATCCAGTTGCTCGGAATGGATGACGACCAGAACGGACTCCGGAATTTTTAAAGGGCGACTCATTTTTCCGGAGTGCATTTGTCGGCACAGATCAAGCGCAGACAGTATCCATCGCGGCCATATTCAGACCTTGTCCGCCGGCCCTGCATTGCGCAGACGAATATGCAGTTCACGCAGCTGCTTTTCATCGACGGTCGATGGCGCCTGCGTCAACAGACATTGCGCGCGCTGGGTCTTCGGGAAAGCGATCACATCGCGGATCGACTCGGCGCCAGTCATCATGGTGACCAGACGATCCAGACCGAAGGCGATGCCTCCATGCGGAGGTGCGCCGTATTGCAGCGCTTCCAGCAGGAAGCCGAACTTCAGGCGCGCTTCTTCTGCGTCGATCTTCAGCGCGCGAAACACCTTGCTCTGCACATCGGCGCGGTGGATACGCACCGAACCGCCACCCAGTTCCCAACCGTTCAAGACCATGTCATAGGCTTTGGCGATCACTGCACCCGGATTGGTCGAAATGAAGTCTTCATGACCATCCTTGGGCGAGGTGAACGGGTGATGCAGGGCAATCCAGCGCTGGTTGTCTTCGTCATATTCAAACATCGGGAAATCAACCACCCACAGTGGACGCCAGGTATCTTCGAACAGTCCGTTTTTCTTGCCAAAGTCGCTATGGCCGATCTTCACGCGCAGCGCGCCGATGGCATCGTTGACGACCTTGGCGCGGTCGGCGCCGAAGAAAATCAGGTCGCCATCCTGCGCTCCGGCTTTCTCGATGATCGCGGCCAACGCGGCGTCATGAATATTCTTGACGATCGGCGATTGCAGACCGTCGCGGCCCCTGGCCTTTTCGTTGACCTTGATATAGGCCAGACCCTTGGCGCCGTAGATGGCAACGAACTGGGTATAGGCGTCGATTTCCGAACGCGGCATTTCCGCACCGCCCGGCACGCGCAGACCGACCACGCGGCCGCCTGCGCTGTTGGCGGCGCCTGAGAACACCTTGAACGCGACATCCTTCATAACGTCGGTCAGTTCGGTCAATTCCAGCTTCACGCGCAGGTCCGGTTTGTCCGAACCGTATACGCTCATCGCCGTAGCGAAGTCCATGGTCGGAAACGGGTTCGGCAGGTCGATGCCGAGCGCGTTCCTGAATACCAGACGAATCATGCCTTCAAACAAATCGCGAATTTCCTGCTCGCCGAGAAAGGAGGTTTCACAGTCGATCTGGGTGAATTCAGGCTGACGATCAGCGCGCAGATCCTCGTCGCGGAAACATTTGGTGATCTGGTAATAGCGGTCGAAATTGGCAATCATCAGCAATTGCTTGAATAGCTGCGGCGACTGCGGCAACGCGAAGAATTCACCGGCGTTCACGCGCGACGGCACCAGGTAGTCACGCGCGCCTTCCGGGGTCGACTTGGTCAGCATCGGCGTTTCGATGTCGATGAAACCTTGCGCGTCAAGGAATTTGCGCACTTCCATCGCTACCTTATAGCGCAGACGCAGATTGTTTTGCATGTGCGGACGGCGCAGATCAAGCACACGGTGCGTCAGGCGGGTGGTTTCCGACAGATTGTCATCATCCAGCTGGAACGGCGGCGTGACCGATGGGTTCAATACTTCCAGCGCATGCGCCAGCACTTCGATCCTGCCCGAAGCCAGATTGGCGTTGATGGTGCCTTCAGGACGACTGCGCACGACGCCGGTGATGCGCAGGCAGAATTCGTTGCGCACGACTTCTGCATTCCTGAACATATCAGCGCGGTCTGGATCGCAGACGACCTGCACCAGACCTTCACGGTCACGCAGGTCGATGAAAATCACGCCACCGTGATCGCGGCGGCGATGCACCCAGCCGCACAGGCTGACGGTCTGGCCGAGCAATGCTTCAGTGGTAAGGCCGCAGTATTGGGTTCGCATGGACATATTCTGGTTCCGGTTACAGTTTTTCTGATTCAGTAGTATTTTCCGAGACTGGCCTTCAATGATGCGGCGCCGCATCAGCAACGGTTCCGATTTTCTTGCCGTCCGGTATTTCCGGCACTACCACGCCCATCGAGACGATGTACCTGAGCGCTTCATCGACGCCCATATCCAGTTCTATGGTATCGGCGCGTGGCACCATCAGGAAAAAGCCCGAGGTTGGATTCGGTGTAGTCGGCACGTACAGGCTGACGTAGTCGTCTTGCAGATGATGCATCACTTCGCCGCCGGGAACCCCGGTCAGGAAAGCGATTGTCCACGCGCCCCGGCGCGGATACTGTACCAGCACGGCCTTGCGAAAGGCATTGCCGGACGATGAGAACAGCGTGTCCACCACCTGCTTGACGCTGGAGTAGATCGACTTGACCACCGGGATGCGCGTAAGAATCCCTTCCCACATCGTCACGACCCGGCGGCCAATGAAGTTGTGCGTCGCCAGGCCGGTGATAAAAATGACCAGCAGCGTCAAAATGGTACCCAGACCGGGAATATGGAAACCGACCAGCGCTTCCGGTCGCCAGCGCTCCGGCAACAATAGCAGCGACTGATCCATGGTGCCGATGATCAGACCGAGCACCCACAGCGTAATCGCCAGTGGAACCAGAATCAGCAGGCCGGTGATGAAATATTTCCGCATGGCGCAGGATTACGCTTACGAGGCGCTAGGGTCAGCTGTTGCAGGCGCCGGAGCAGCCTTCGTCGCAGGAGCGGAAACAGCAGTCCCTGTCTCGGAAGATACCGGCGCTTCGGCCGCCGGCGGCGGCGTACCGGAGGCGGTGGCGCTATCGGCGGCGCCGTTGCCACGGAAATCGGTCACATACCAGCCCGAACCCTTGAGTTGAAAACCGGCAGCAGTCAATTGTTTCCTGAAGCGGGGCTGGTCGCAGGATGGGCAAATGGTCAACGCGTCATCAGACATCTTTTGCAGCACATCCCTGGCAAAACCGCACGCTTCACAACGATACGCATAAATCGGCATGAAATACTCCAGAGAAAAATCGTCCAAAACCCTGAATTGTAAAGCTTTTCCAGGCATTATCACACTCCTGCCGCAAGCTAGGCCGGACGAGCATCACGCTCCACTGCGCACCGAGCGCGCGGCCATCAGTTGCCTTGCAACTCGGTATCGCGCACCGGCGTCATCAGTTGCGGCATCAGCGAACCGATCACCATGCCGCCGATGCTCGCCAGCAGACCGACCAGCTGCGGCGGCCACAAGCCTTCCGGCGCGGCATATTCGAGCGCGATCCACGCAGTCAGGCCAAGAACCATCGCGGCCAGCGCGCCCTGGCGCGTGGCGCGCTTCCAATACACGCCGAAAGCCAGCGGCACGAAGGCGGCGACCAGCGTCACCTTGTAAGCAGCCTCGACCGTCTGGTAAATGGTGGACTCGCTGTTCAAGGCCAGCGTCGTGACGGCCACAGTGAAGACCAGCACCACTACCCGCATCGAGAGCAGGAACTCCCTGTCGCTCTTCCACGGACGAATTTCCTTGATCACGTTTTCGGTGAAGGCCACCGACGGCGCCAGCAGCGTCGCGCCGGCGCAGCTCTTGATCGCCGACAGCAGCGCGCCAAAGAACATCACCTGGGCGAACATCGGCATCTTTTCCATGATCAGCGTCGGCAGCACCAGTTGCGAATCGGTTTCGAGCAGTCTGGCGACCATGCCAGGATCGATCAAGGTAGCCGAATATGCCAGAAAAACCGGAATGAACACGAAACAGAAATACAGCACGCCGCCCAGCACAGTGGCATTGCACGCGACGTTTTCATTCTTCGACGACATCACGCGCTGAAACACATCCTGCTGCGGAATCGAGCCGAACATCATCGTGATCCACGCGGCAAAGAACCATAGCATCTCCCTGGGCGTAGGCGCAGGCCAGAAACTGAACTTGCCGGCATCGACCGCATGCTGGATCACGACGGCGGGACCGCCGACCATGCCCGACACTTCCCAACCGATGTAGAGCATGCCGACCACGACAACAATCATTTGCAGAAAGTCAGTCACCGCCACCGCCCACATGCCGCCCATCAAGGTATAGACCAGCACGCTGGCAGCGCCGATGATCATGCCCCAGTGCATCGGAATATAGCCGCCCGAGACCACGTTGAACACCAGCCCCAGCGCCTTGATCTGCGCCGCCACCCAGCCCAGATAGGAAATCACGATACAGATCGTCACCAGTATTTCAGCCGCGCGGCCGAAGCGCTTTTTGTAATAATCGCCGATGGTCAGCAGGTTCATGCGGTACAACGGTCTGGCGAAGAACACGCCCACCAAAATCAGACACAGCGAGGAACCGAAAGGATCGGCGATGATACCTCCCAGGCCCTCCTTGAGGAAGGTCGATGACACGCCCAGCACCGCCTCCGAGCCGAACCAGGTGGCAAACACCATCGCCGTCACCACGGACATCGGCAAGGCGCGGCCGGCCACGGCATAGTCCTTGGAATTCTTGACGAACCTAGCTGCATACAGGCCGATACCAACTGAAATCACCCAATAAAGTATGACAAACCAGATCAGGGCATGCATGCATTTTCCTTATGCAAAAGAGCGGTGAAACCAGGAGGGCCAAAGTGCGAAAACGCGGATTATAACGGCATTGCCGCCCGGTTTTGACACCTTGCCAGCAAATTTCAGTCGACCGGGATAAAAGCCGGAAAATATGCACGATGCCCCGCAGCAAAGAAACGGGGCAAGCCCTTTCGGAACTCGCCCCGTCTTGCCTGCTGCTGACAAGCAGTCAGAGCCTGTCGTGAACAGGTTCTCAGTTCACGATGGACTCCAGCGCAAACAGGTCAGCCGAATTTTCACGTTTGCGAACCAGATGCGCCCGGTCGCCATCGACCAGTACCTCGGCCGCACGGCCGCGGGTGTTGTAGTTGGAAGCCATGCTCATACCATAGGCGCCGGCCGACATCAGCGCCAACAGATCGCCCGGCTCGATCGCCAGCGCGCGGTCGCGCGCCAGCCAGTCCCCGGATTCGCACACAGGACCGACCACGTCGTAGGTCTGCGCAAGGACCTGACGCTGCTGCACGGCTTGCACGCCATGCCAGGCTTCGTACATGGCCGGACGCATCAAGTCGTTCATGGCGGCATCGACTACGGCAAAATTCCTGCTTTCCCCATGCTTCAAGTATTGCACTTCGGTAATCAGCACGCCGGCATTGCCGGCGATGGAGCGTCCCGGCTCGAACATGAGCCGGATGGCACGACCTCCATATTTTGCCCTGCGCCAGGCATCGACACGGGCGAACAGGCGACCCAGATAGTCGCCGACCGGGACCGGCTGTTCATCGTCATAGGTGATGCCAATGCCGCCGCCGATGTCGAGGTGATGAATGGGAATGCCTGCGGCTTCAAGTTGGTCTATCAGTTCGATCACCTTGTCCAGCGCTTCCAGCAACGGCGCATCATCGAGCAGCTGCGAACCGATGTGGCAGTCGATGCCCACCACCTCGATATGCGGCAAGGCCACTGCGGCGCGGTAGCAGGCCAGCGTATCTTCGTGGGCGACGCCGAATTTGTTTTTCTTCAGGCCGGTGGAAATATACGGATGGGTTCTGGCGTCAACATCGGGATTGACGCGCAGCGAAATGCACGCGCGCCTGCCGACTTCGCCCGCAACTTCGTTGAGGCGATGCATCTCCGGAATCGATTCGACGTTAAAGCACAGAATATCGTGCTCCAGCGCCAGACGCATTTCATCACGACCCTTGCCGACGCCCGAGAAAATCACCTTGCGCGGGTCACCGCCAGCCATTAGCACGCGCAGCAGTTCGCCACCCGAGACGATGTCGAAACCGGAACCGAGCTTGCCCAGCAGGTTGAGCACCGCCAGGTTAGCGTTGGACTTGACCGAGTAACAGATCAGCGCGCCCTCTTCGGTGCGGCCGGCTTTCCTGCAGGCATACGCATAGGCAGAATAACCGGCGGTCAGCGCCGCACTGGAATAGACATACAGCGGCGAGCCGAAGCGCCTAGCCAGCATGTTCAATGGCAGATTTTCGGCATGCAGTACGCCATCGCGGTAAGAAAAGTAGGACATATCGACAGGGGAAGGCTGCGGAAATTATCTGAACACATGTGCGGCTGGCGGTTCCGGCATCGTCAGCGCCCCCTTCTGACCGCAACCTGCCAACAGCAACGCCAGCGCAATGGTAGATACGGCCGGAGCAAAACAAAATGGAAACTTCACGATAGAATCATGGCCTTACCTCAATGTCCCGGAGTGTAGCATGACAGAATCAGAATTCCTGGTCCTCGCGGATGCCGCGCTCAGCGCGATCGAAGCCGCACTGGAACAAGCAAGCGACGACACTGACCTCGACGTTGAATGCCGCCGCAGCGGCAACGTCCTGGAAATCGAATGCGTCGGCAACGGCTCCAAGATCATCGTCAACAGCCAGACGCCGATGCAGGAACTGTGGCTGGCAGCCAAATCAGGCGGTTTCCACTACCAATACAACGGCAGACTATGGATCAGCGCGCGCGACGGTTCTGAACTGTACGCCACACTGTCGGCGGCCGTCACGGCACAGGCCGGCGTCGCGGTGACGTTGCGCGCGCCTTGATGTATTCTGATTCATAGAAAATCCTGTCCGTTGATACAAAAGGAAATCCATATGACTGATACTGCAGAAACAGTTATCAAAACCGCTTTCACGCCTGTCAGCCTGCAAGGTCGGCCATTCGCATGGCGGATCGGAGCGCTCGTCCTGGGTGTCCTTCTTCTGACACTTTCGTCATATATAAAAGTAGCGATGATTCCGGTACCGGTCACCATGCAAACCCTTGCAGTCACGCTGATCGGCGCAGTTTATGGCTGGCGTTTCGGTGGCATAACAATCATGGCATGGCTCCTGCAAGGTGCTCTTGGTATGCCCGTGCTGGCCGGCGGAGCTGCCGGCATCCAGCATTTCACCGGGCCGACTGGCGGCTACCTCCTGGCTTTTCCCATCGCAGGCGCACTCATGGGCTGGCTGACAGAACGGGGATGGAATGGCAACCGTATGGTGTTTGCCTTTGCCGGCATGCTCATAAGCAATGGTCTTTGTCTGCTGTTCGGCGCTGCCTGGCTTGCCACAAACATCGGAGCAGAACAGGCATTGATGCTGGGCGTACTCCCCTTTCTGGCTGGCGGAGTTCTCAAATCTGTGCTGGGGGCGTTCATACTCAAGCTGCTGCCATGGAACAAGAGCGCATGACCATCCGGCTCCGACCGCATCATCTGCTCTGCATGCTGACCTATGTCGGAAAAGGCTACAGTTCTGCATTTACGGCCAACTACGAAGTGATCATAAGGCGGCTTCGCCGCGGTGAAGATATCCTTGTTGTTTCCGGTCCCGATGATATATGCTCACCGCTCCTTGATAGCGTCGGACCACATTGCTTGCGTGCAAGCGTTACCGAACGCGACCGGCTTGCCGCCCATGATGTAGGCAAATTTCTGGCCTGCCGGATCGAAGCCGGCCACAGGATCACGCCCGATCCGGGGTTCTTGCATCGCATGCATGAAGCCTTTGCCAGCGGACACATTCGCAATGCCTGTATCGGATGTGAATGGAACGGGCTTTGCAGCTCAGTGATGGCAAACAGCCATGGTGGGATATTAATCCGGATAAAAGAATAATTTTTTCAGAAATTCTGATTACTCTGAAAAGCCGCAGTTTATGCCGATGGCAATGCTGTTTTCATGATCCATGCAGATTCTGAAATTTCAACCCGGTTTTTGGCCAGCGGACTCTTGCTGCGACAATGCTGAATGACAAATTGAAACTGTCTCGTATTCATCGATCATCCGCCCACGACCTGGCAGCCGCAACTGCACGCTGCCAGCCGCGCACCAGCCCGCTTACCTGGCGCTCATCCAGGGCCGGCCTGAAACTGGCGTCCTGCCGCCATTGGCGGCGTATCTCTCCCATATCAGACCAAAACCCGACCGCCAGTCCGGCCAGACAGGCCGCGCCGAGCGCCGTGGTTTCCGTCACCTGCGGACGCACTACCTCGACACCCAGAATGTCCGCCTGGAACTGCATCAGCAAATCATTGGTGGTGACGCCGCCATCGACGCGCAGTTGCGTGATCGCGAGACCGGCATCGGCCTGCATGGCCCGCAAGACATCCATGGTCTGATAGGCAATGCTGTCGAGCGCCGCCCGCGCCAGATGCGCCGAAGTGGTGCCGCGTGTCACGCCGAACAGGGCGCCACGCGCATGCGGCATCCAGTGCGGCGCGCCGAGTCCGGCAAAAGCCGGCACCAGATAGACGCCATCACTGCCGGGCACACTGCGCGCCAGCGCTTCGATATCGCGCGCATGACGGATGATACCGAGACCATCGCGCAGCCATTGCACCACCGCTCCGCCAATGAAAATACTGCCCTCCAGCGCATATTGCAGCCTGCCGCCGACCTGCCAGGCAATGGTCGTCAGCAGATTGTTTCTGGAGACGATGGGCTGGTCGCCAGTATTCATCACCATGAAACAACCCGTACCGTACGTGTTCTTGACCATACCCGGATCGATGCACATCTGGCCGAACAAAGCCGCATGCTGATCGCCCGCGATACCAGCCAGCGGAATTCTCGAGGCGAACACCGTGGTCTTGGTATGACCATAAATTTCGCTGGACTGCCGCACCTGCGGCAGCATGCTATGCGGGATATCCAGTAGCGCCAGCAGATCGGCATCCCATTCCAGCGTGTGGATATTGAAAAGCATGGTGCGCGAAGCATTGCTGACATCGGTGACATGCAGTTCCCCGCGCGTGAAATTCCAGATCAGCCAGCTATCGACGGTGCCGAACGCCAGCCGCCCGGCCTGGGCCAGAGCACGCGCGCCGGGTACCTGGTCGAGGATCCAGCAAATTTTGGTGCCAGAAAAATAAGCATCAACCAGCAGACCAGTCTTGGCGCGGATGGTCTCCTGATGGCCTGCGCTTTTCAGCGCATCGCACAACGCAGCCGTGCGGCGATCCTGCCAGACGATGGCGTTGTATAGCGGGCGGCCGCTGGCACGATCCCAGACGATGGTGGTCTCGCGCTGGTTGGTGATGCCGATGGCGGCAATCGAGGCGCCGTTCAGACCGGCTTTGGTGACCGCTTCGGCGGCCACGCCAGCCTGGGTAGCCCAGATTTCCTGCGGATCATGTTCCACCCAGCCGGGCTGCGGATAAATCTGCGCGAATTCCTTCTGCGCCATGCTGACGATCTGTCCGGCATGATCGAACAGAATGGCGCGCGAACTGGTCGTACCCTGATCGAGTGCCAGGATGTACTGCTCCGGCATGTCTTCCTCCGATAGTCAACGATGACAGCTGCCATCATTACAGCACATACCGCGACAGATCTTCATTGACTGCCAGTTCGCCCAGACACGCATTGACATAGACCGCATCGATGCTGACGGTCTGCTCGCTGCTATCACCGGCAGAGAAAGAAATTTCTTCCAGCATTTTTTCCATCACGGTGTACAAACGGCGCGCACCGATGTTTTCCGTTTTTTCATTGACCACATAGGCGATCTCGGCCAGTTGCTGTATGCCGCTGTCGGCAAACTCGAGCCGAATACCTTCGGTAGCGAGCAAGGCTTCATACTGCCTGGTCAGACAAGCATCGGTTCCGGTCAGGATGAGCTTGAAGTCATCGATCGACAGGGAATCGAGTTCGACCCGGATAGGAAAGCGACCTTGCAGTTCAGGAATCAGGTCGGACGGCTTGGCCAGATGGAACGCCCCCGATGCGATGAACAGGATGTGGTCGGTTTTGATCATGCCATGCTTGGTGTTGACGGTCGTGCCTTCGACCAGCGGCAGTAGATCACGCTGCACACCAGCGCGCGAAACGTCGGCGTTACCTTGCGAACGCGTGGCGATCTTGTCGATCTCATCGAGAAAAACAATACCGTTCTGCTCCACATTGGCGATCGCCTTCTGCTTCAGATCTTCTTCATTGACCAGCTTGCCGGCTTCTTCTTCGATCAGGAACTTCATGGCTTCCTTGATCTTGGTCTTGCGCGTACTTTTCTTGTTATTACCGAAACCGGAAAGCATGGACTTGATCTGTTCGGTCATTTCTTCCATGCCCGGCGGCGCCATGATTTCCATCTGCGGCGTGACCTCGGCCAACTCGATCTCGATCTCGCGATCGTCGAACATACCCTCGCGCAGACGTTTGCGGAAAGTCTGACGCGTGGCGTTGGCGCTCTTGTCACTTTCCGCACTTTCCGGCGTGAAACCGAAATCACGCGGCGGCGGCAGCAGGATGTCGAGCACACGGTCTTCGGCAGCGTTTTCGGCGCGCGCGCGGACCTTGCGCACTTCGGCTTCACGCATCTGCTTGATGCCGATGTCGATCAGATCACGAATGATGGCATCGACATCGCGGCCGACGTAACCGACTTCAGTGAACTTGGTCGCTTCGACCTTGATAAACGGCGCATCGGCCAGCCTAGCCAGGCGGCGGGCGATTTCTGTCTTGCCGACGCCGGTGGGGCCGATCATCAAGATATTCTTCGGAGTGATTTCATGGCGTAGCGGCTCGGCGACCTGCTGGCGGCGCCAGCGATTGCGCAAGGCGATGGCGACGGCACGCTTGGCGCGACTCTGGCCGACCACGTGTTTGTCGAGTTCGGAAACGATCTCTTTAGGAGTCATGTTCATGATGGCTGGGATTCTTGACGATACGTGACACTTAGTCGAGCGTCTCGATGATGTGATTCAGGTTGGTATAGATGCACAGCTCACCGGCAATCACCAGCGATTTCCTGACGATGTCGGCCGGAGCCAGATCGGTGTTCTCCTGCAACGCCTTCGCAGCAGACTGGGCGAAAGTGCCGCCTGAACCGATGGCGCCGATGCCATCGGTCGGCTCCAGCACGTCGCCATTGCCGGTAATCACCAGCGTGCTGTCACGGTCCGCCGTCAACAGCATGGCTTCGAGGCGGCGCAGCATGCGGTCGGTGCGCCACTCCTTGGCCAGCTCGACCGAGGCGCGCATGAGGTTGCCCTGGTGTTTGTCCAGCTTGGACTCGAACAGATCGAGCAACGTAAAGGCATCTGCCGTACCCCCGGCGAAGCCGACCAGCACCTTGCCGTCATAGAGTTTACGCACCTTGCGCGCCGTACCCTTCATGACGACGTTGCCGAGCGTCACCTGGCCGTCGCCACCCAGCGCCACGGTACTACCGCGGCGCACGCAAAGGATGGTCGTACCGTGAAATTGTTCCATATTAAAACCTCAACAAATGGTATTTTTCTACGAAATGCGACTTTACCGGTTTTGGCAAGATGGGGACAAGCGCGTGGATTGCAAGACGCCTGTGAAGAAGCTGCACAGGCGACCGGGGCAGGCAATTCCCGACTGTGGCGGCCGTCAGCGGGAGCGGGTGATTCCATTCTTTGCGTCTCCTCCCGAGGTGTGTAAAATCATCTACACTACCAACGCCATTGAGAGCATGCGCATGCAGTTACGCAAGATCATCAGGAACTGCGGCGTCAGGAAAATGATTTTGAATAGACTCTGACATGGCTACCCTGACCGTACAGACGAACCGAATAGCTCAGTACTGGGCGCTAACCAAACCGCGTGTGACCCAGCTCGCGGTTTTTTGCGCCGTCATCGGTATGTTGCTGGCTACACCGGATCTGCCCGACTGGCGCAGGGTCGGGTGCGCCGCGATTGGTATCTGGCTGCTTGCCGGCGCCGCCTTTGCCATCAACTGCCTGGTCGAGCGCGAGATCGATTCACGCATGGCCCGCACTGCACGCCGTCCGATGGCGCGCGGCGAAATCACCGTGGCGCAAACGCTGATGTTTTCCAGCGCGATCGGCGGCATGGGTATGTGGGTGCTGTACAGCTTCGTCAATGCGCTGACCATGTGGCTGACGCTGGCGACCTTCGTCGGCTATGCCGTCATCTATACCATCATCCTCAAGCCATTGACACCGCAGAACATCGTCATCGGCGGTCTCTCGGGCGCGATGCCCCCGGCGTTGGGCTGGGCAGCCATCGCCAACGACGTGCCGATGCAGGCGTGGATTCTGGTGCTGATCATCTTTATCTGGACGCCGCCGCATTTCTGGGCGCTGGCCCTGTATCGCCGTGACGACTACATCAAGTCCGGTCTGCCGATGCTGCCGGTCACGCATGGCATGCAGTTCACGCAATTCCATATCCTGCTGTACACGATCGCGCTGATGGCGGCCACCATGCTGCCTTTTGCGGTAGGTATGAGCGGCCTGATCTATCTGGTCAGCGCGGCGGCGCTGGGACTGGTTTTTTTCTACTACGCCTGGCAGGTCTATCGTCACTATACGAACCGGATTGCGTACAGGACGTTTTCTTACTCGATCGTTTATCTGTCCCTGCTGTTCGCTGCGCTGCTGGCCGATCACTATTTGCTGTTCAGGACTTTCTGATGAAACGTTTATTATTCCTGCTGCCGGCCGCCTTGCTGGGATGGATGCTGGCGGCCTGTCAGCAGGCTGATACCGGAAAATTCATCAACACCGATATGACCGGCCTGGAAGTCGCCAGGGATTTCGTGTTGACCGACCACAACGGCGCGCCGCGCGCGCTGGCCGATTTCAGGGGCAAGGCGGTAGTAATGTTTTTCGGCTATACGCAATGTCCTGACGTTTGCCCGACCACGATGACGGAAATGGCCAATGTGATGACGGAACTCGGACCGCAGGCCGATAAGGTGCAGGTGCTGTTCGTGACCATCGATCCGGCGCGCGATACGCCGCAGATTCTGGCGCAGTATGCCCCGGCCTTCGACAGACGCTTCCTGGGTCTGTACGGCGATGACGCGGCCACCGAAAGGGTCGCCAGGGAATTCAAGGTATTTTTACAGAAAGTGCCGGGCAAGACGGCAGGCAGTTACACCATGAATCACACCGCCGGCAGTTATGTATTCGACCCACAGGGGCGCATCCGCCTGTTCATCAGGCATGGACAGGACGCAGAGTCTATCGTGCATGATCTGAAACTGCTGCTGTCCTGATCGCGGCGCTCTCGTCAGTATCCGGTGAAGACGTTCTGAGAAAACAATGATAGGTGAGGATGAGAGTATCGGCGCCTGTGCGCTACCCCTCAATTGCATTCATAACGCTGCACGACGTGGCCGTTATCGTCGACGCTTTCCAGGTGTACATTGAATTGCCATAGCCGCGCCATATGGCGCAGCATCTCATCGGTATTGTCGCCGAGCGCACGGCCGTCACTGCGGAAATGACGCAAGGTCAGGCTGCGATTGCCGCGCGTATCGACCGACCATACCTGAATGTTCGGTTCGCGATGATTGATGTCGTACTGGCGTGACAATACCTGGCGTACACGCTGATAACCGCTCTGATTGTGGATGGCCGAAACTTTCAGCTCGCTGCAATTTTCATCGTCGAGCACGGAAAACATGCGCATGTCGCGCATCAGCCTGGGTGACAGGTATTGTGCGATGAAGCTTTCGTCCTTGAAGTTACGCATGACATAGTGCAGCGTATCGAGCCAGTTACTGCCGGCCACGTCGGGAAACCATTGCCTGTCCTCGTCAGTGGGATTTTCGCAGATGCGGCGGATGTCGCTCATCATCGAAAATCCCAGCGCATATGGATTGATGCCGCTGTAATACGGCTCGGTGACCGGCGGCTGGAACACAACATTGCTGTGTGAATGCAGGAATTCCATCATGAAGCCATCGGTCAGCCTGCCATTGTCATACAGGGTATTGAGTAGCGTGTAATGCCAGAATGTCGCCCAGCCTTCGTTCATGACCTGGGTTTGCCGCTGCGGATAAAAATATTGGCCGATCTTGCGCACGATACGGATGATTTCGCGCTTCCAAGGCTCCAGCAAAGGGGCGTTTTTTTCGGCGAAATACAGCAGATTTTCCTGCGGTTCCGACGGGAAGCGTTCTTCCGTTTGAGTTGCCGCCGTTTCTTTCCTGGACGGCAAGGTACGCCACAACTCGTTGACCTGCGATTGCGCGTAGGCTTCACGTTCACGCTGCTGCACGCGTTCCTGCGCCAGTGACATCCGCTGCGGCCGCTTATAGCGGTCGACGCCGTAATTCATCAGTGCGTGGCAGGAGTCGAGTAATTCCTCGACACGGTTAAAGCCATGCCGTTCTTCGCATTCAGCGATATAGCTCCTAGCGTAGATCAGATAATCGACGATGGCGCTGGCGTCGGTCCATAGCTGGAACAGATAGTTTCCCTTGAAGAAAGAGTTGTGTCCATATGCCGCATGCGCCACCACCAGCGCCTGCATCGTCATTGTGTTTTCTTCCATCAGATAGGCGATGCAGGGATTGGAATTGATCACGATTTCGTAGGCCAGCCCCATCTGGCCGCGTTTGTAGCTGCGTTCGGTAGCCAGGAAATGCTTGCCGAACGACCAGTGACGATAATTGACCGGCATGCCTGAGGAGGCATAGGCATCCATCATCTGTTCCGCCGAAATGACTTCCAGCTGAACCGGATAGGTATCCAGCCCGTAGCTTGCCGCGACGTTGGCGATCTCGTCGTTGTAACGCTCGATCAACTCGAAGCTCCAGTCCGACGGGCAAGGCAGGGGATCGCGTTTGATCGACGCATTCATGCCTGCACCTGTTTTTCAAACAGTTCGCGGAAGACGGAATAAATTTCGGATACAGACTGCACCTTTTTCATTGCAAAGTTGGGATTTTCCGGCAATAGTTGCGCGTATTCCGTCCACAGGTTTTGTTCCTGCCCGGCCACCTGGACATAGGCGAAATAGCGGCACACAGGCAGAATTTCCTGTTTCAGGATGGTGCGGCATTTCGGCGAATCGTCGTTCCAGTTGTCGCCATCGGAGGCTTGTGCGCTATAGATATTCCACGCGTTCGACGGATAGCGTTCCGTGATGATTTTCTGCATCAGTTCCAGCGCGCTGGAGACCACGGTGCCGCCGCTTTCCTGCGAGTGGAAAAAAGTGTTTTCATCGACTTCATCGGCGCGCGTGTGATGGCGGATGAAGACTACCTCGATGTGCTCGTAGTTGCGCGTCAAAAACAGATACAGCAGGATGAAAAAACGCTTCGACAAATCCTTGCGCTGCTCATCCATCGAACCCGATATGTCCATGACACAAAACATCACGGCGCAGCTGGACGGTTGCGGCTGGCGCACGCGATTGACGTAGCGCAAATCGAACGGATCGATGAAAGGAATACGCCAGACGCGGGCCTTGAGATAATAGATTTCCTCTTCCAGCAGGCGGATTTCCAGCCGCTGGTCGCCGGGATTGCTGTTCAGTTCACGCAACTGCTCTTCCAGTTCGCGCAGCCTGGCTGCCAGCGGAGCGCCCAGCGCAATGCGCCGGCCCAGCGAACTGCGCAGTGAACGGACGATGTCAATGTTATTGGGCGAACCGTCGACCGAATAACCGGCACGCATGTTCTTCCAGTTAGGGAGAGACATCAGGTTGGTCCGGATCAGGCGCGGCAACTCCAGATCTTCGAAGAAGTACTGCATGAATTCTTCGCGCGACAGCTCGAAAACGAAATCGTCCTGGCTTTCTCCTTCATTGCTGGCGGCGCCGCCATCGCCGGCGCCGCCGGTACGGCGCGGGATGCGGTCGCCCTGCAGATAGTCTTGATTACCCGGATGGACGATTTCACGCCTGCCACCCTTGCCGTGATGGAAGATGGGTTCTGAAATATCCTTGCGCGGGATGTTGATGCTCTTGGCGTTTTCAATGTCCGTGATGCTGCGGTCGCGGACTGCTTCGGCAACGGAACGACGGATATCGCTGCGAAAGCGTCGCAAAAAACGCTCCCGATTGGCGATACTTTTATTTTTGCCGGCCAGCCTGCGGTCGATAATCTGATGCAACAAGTCCGTTCTCCTGTTCGTGATACCGTGGACGGGTCGCGTTGACGTGACGCAACAATCCGCTTCCCCAGGCTCAAGAGGATTTGCGCACGCGTAAATACCATTCACACAGCAAGCGCACCTGCTTCGGCGTATAACCCTTGCTGACCATGCGATTGACGAAGTCTTCGTGTTTCTGCATTTCTTCGGTCGATCCCTTGGTATTGAAAGAGATCACCGGCAGCAGGTCTTCCGTGTTCGAAAACATCTTCTTTTCGATCACCACGCGCAGCTTTTCGTAACTGGTCCACAGCGGATTCTTGCCGCCATTGTTGACACGGGCGCGCAACACGAAGTTGACGATTTCATTGCGGAAATCTTTCGGATTGCTGATCCCGGCCGGCTTCTCGATCTTTTCCAGCTCCGCATTCAATGCCGCGCGGTCAAAACTTTCGCCGGTATCGTGATCACGGAATTCCTGATCCTGAATCCAAAAGTCAGCGTAAGTCACGTAGCGGTCGAACACATTCTGTCCATACTCCGAATATGACTCCAGATAAGCGGTCTGGATTTCCTTGCCGATGAATTCCGCATAGCGCGAGGCCAGCGTGTCCTTGACGAAGGACAGATACTTTTGCTCCTGCTCAGGCGGAAACTGCTCGCGCTCGATCTGCTGCTCCAGCACATACATCAGATGTACCGGGTTGGCAGCGATTTCGGTAGTGTCGAAGTTGAACACGCGCGACAGAATCTTGAAGGCGAAACGTGTCGAGATGCCAGTCATGCCTTCATCGACGCCGGCGTAATCGCGGTATTCCTGATACGATTTGGCCTTGGGATCGGTGTCTTTCAGGTTTTCGCCGTCATACACCTGCATCTTGGAAATCAGGCTGGAATTTTCCGGTTCGCCCAGACGCGTCAGGATGGAAAACTGCGCCATCATCTTCAGTGTCCCCGGCGCGCAGATGGCGTTGGCCAGCGAAGAAGTACGGATCAGTTTTTCGTAGATCTTGATTTCTTCCGACACGCGCAGGCAGTAAGGCACCTTGACGATGTAGATGCGGTCGAGCAGCGCTTCATTGTTCTTGTTGTTGCGGAAAACTTTCCATTCCGATTCATTGGAGTGGGCCAGGATGATGCCGTCAAAGGGGATGGCGCCAAATCCTTCAGTACCTTTGAAGTTGCCTTCCTGGGTCGCGGTCAGCAGCGGGTGCAGCACCTTGATCGGCGCCTTGAACATTTCGACGAATTCCAGCAGACCCTGATTCGACAGGCACAAGCCGCCCGAATAGCTGTAAGCATCGGCGTCATCCTGCGAGTATTGCTCGAGCTTGCGGATATCGACCTTGCCGACCAGCGTGGAAATATCTTGATTATTTTCATCGCCCGGTTCGGTTTTGGAAATCGCGATCTGACGCAGGATCGATGGGTAACGTTTGATCACGCGGAACTGGCGGATGTCGCCATTGAATTCATGCAGACGCTTGACTGCCCACGGACTGAGAATGGATTTCAGGAAGCGGCGCGGAATGCCGTATTGTTCTTCCAGAACCCGGCCGTCTTCTTCAACATCGAACAGGGCGAGCGGCAATTCATTGACCGGCGAGCCTTTGAGCGAATAGAAGGGGATGTGCTCCATGAGCTGCTTCAGACGCTCGGCGATGGACGACTTGCCGCCGCCGACCGGACCTAGCAGATACAGAATCTGCTTTTTCTCTTCCAGCCCTTGTGCAGCGTGACGGAAGTAGGCGACAACTTGCTCGATGACATCTTCCGCGCCGTAAAATTCCTTGAAGGCGGGATAGACTTTGATGACCTTGTTGGCGAACAGACGGGACAAACGGGGATCTTCGCGCGTGTCGATTTTTTCAGGCTCGCCAATCGCCATCAGCATACGCTCCGCGGCCGATGCATACACGGACGAATCGTTCCTGCAAAGATTCAAGTACTCTTCGAGCGAAAATTCTTCTTCTCTGGTTTTGTCGAAGCGATGCGCAAAACTGCTGTAAATATCCATACCACCTCCGTCATGTCAATCGACCGCATTTCCCGAGAAACTTTTTCGCAGGAGTAATGTACCGCATTCGCTTATGCCATCATGTCGTCAATATCTTGGAAATCCTTGCGCATTTCGCGGGATGTCCGTGTGCCGTGAGAGAGTAGAAAGCGACGGACGCAGCCGGGCGCGCCTGCCGGCATTGGCGCGGATTATCCGTGAAAGAGGGGAACAATTATATAAATCATTGACAAACAAGAAGAAAATGCAGTCTAATTCAAGGTTGACCGTCCGTTGAATTGCGTTCGTGCCGCAGCCTGACGGTTTCAGCCCTCGAATGTCTGATCAAGTAAAATTAAGTATTAAGTATTTTAAGAAGTAAGCGAGTCCAACATGAAACGAACCTACCAACCTTCCGTCGTGCGTCGCAAGCGTACCCACGGTTTCCGCGCGCGCATGGCGACCCGTGCCGGCCGTGCCGTGATCAACGCGCGGCGCGCCAA
>JBAPMF010000110.1:0-10402 GCA_049278475.1 Herbaspirillum sp.
CACTGGCGCTTGCCAGCAGTGCGCCCCAGACTACTATCCTGCGCGCGCCCCAGCGTTCCTTGAAGCGGTCGCCGACCAGCCGCGCCAGCAGCATCATGCCGGCAAAGGCGGCATACGCCAACGGCGCGCCGCCGTCGTCCGCGCCCATATGATCCTTCATGTACAAGCCGCTCCAATCGGCGATCGATCCTTCGACGATGGCGCAGCAAAAAACGATCAGACCCAGCACCGCCAGATGCCCCTGCGGAATGGCGAAAATCCTGCGCTCCGGATCCGGCGCCGGGCAGTCGTCAGGCAATGCCTTGCAGCTCCAGCACAGCGGCACAGAGAGCAACACGCTTGATGCCAGAAAGTGCCACAGCGGCGTTACCCCAAAAGAAGCCACCGCGATGCCGAGCGTGTTGATGGCGACGTCGAAACAACTGGAGGCAGCGCCGAACACCATGCCCAGCAGCATCAACGCAGGCGGACAGGAGACATAGCCGAGGCCGGGCAGCGACAGCAGCAGTATGAGTCCGGTATACCATGCCGTGCGGCGCGCGCCGTAGTGCGCATTGAGCCAGGCTGCCAATGGAAACGAACCGACCCCGCCGATACCGCAGCACAACAACACCATGCTCAGCGTGGCGGTGTCGAGGTGCAGATGGTCGCGAATCGCAGGAATGCGCGCCACCCAGCTCGCATACAGCAAACCCAGCAGAAAAAAGAAAAACGGAATGGCGAGTTGCCGCCGGACCACGCGCGGGGCTAACGCGCCGAGAGAAAGATCGCTCAGCTGGTCTGTCATGTTTAGAGCGTGTTACGGACTAGGCCAGATACTTGCGTAGCGCATCGACCAGGGTCCGGCAGGCAGCGTCGGTGCCGACCGTGATGCGCAGAAACTGCTGGATCCGCGCGCCATTGAAGTGGCGCACGATGATGCCGTCGCCGCGCAAAGACGCCGCCAGGGTCAGCGCATCATGTTGCGCATGCCGCGCGAACACGAAATTGGCCGCCGACGGCAGCACATCGAAACCGAGCGCCGTCAACTCCGCCGCCAGTTTGCCGCGGCTGGCGATGACGGCCTGGCGGGTGGCGTCGAAATGCGCATCGTCTTCCATCGCGGCAGTGGCGCCGGCGATGGCGATACGACTCAGCGGGTAGGAATTGAAACTGTTCTTGACACGCTCCAGCGCACTGATCAGGTCGGCATGGCCAACTGCGAAGCCGACGCGCAAGCCGGCCAGCGAACGCGACTTCGACAGCGTCTGCACCACCAGCAGGTTCGGATAGCGCGCCACCAGGCCGATCGCGCTGTCGCCGCCGAAATCGATATACGCCTCATCGATGATCACCACGCGGTCGGGATTGCCGGCCAGCAGGGATGCGATGTCCTTCAATGCCAGCAAGCAGCCGGTCGGCGCATTGGGATTCGCGAAAATGATGCCGCCGATGGCTTGACCATGGCCGAGATAATCATCGACGCGGATGGTAAAGTCGTCTGCCAGCGGCACCACCTGGTAAGCGACTTCATACAGACTGGCATAGGTCGGATAAAAACTGTACGTAATATCCGGAAACAGGATGGGCGCGCCATGTTTGAACAAAGCCTGGAAAGCATGCGCCAGCACTTCGTCCGAACCGTTGCCGACGAACACCTGCGCCGCCGACAAACCATGCCGCCTGGCGATGGCCAGCTTGAGCGGCGCGGCATCCGGATCGGGGTACAGGCGCAGCCCGTCGCCGACTTCCCGGGCCATGGCGGCGACTGCCTTCGGCGACGGGCCGTGGGGATTTTCATTAGTGTTGAGCTTCACCAGATTGCTGATTTTGGGCTGTTCGCCCGGCGTATAGGGCGTCAGACGGCTGACGATGGGACTCCAGAATTTGCTCATGAGGCTGCTTTGGGGGAAGGGTTGTGCGATAAAGCGATCATGGTAGCAAACCACGGCTGACACCGCCGGGGATATCCATCGTCCCGGCGTGAAAAAAGCTCTTCATAGAGTCAAGCGAAGCCAGAGGCAGTCAATTGATCGGGTCAACCGCGATGCGGCGCAGGATCAGGCCCGCTCCTTCGGCGGACGACCGCGCCAGATACTGGCCAGCATCGATCCCGACAGATTGTGCCAGACCGAGAACAGCGCGCCCGGCAATGCCGCCAGCGGCGTGAAGTACAGTTTGCCCAGCGCGGCGGCGAGACCGGAGTTCTGCATGCCGACTTCGATCGCCAGCGTGCGGCAAACCGCTTCATCGAAACCGAGCAGACGGCCGCCCCAATAACCGCCCAGCAGGCCCAGCGCATTGTGCAGAATGACGCCAACCAGCACCACCAGGCCAACCGACGCGATGCTCGCCTGACTGCCGCCGACCACGGCGGCGATGATCAGCAGAATCGCCGCCATCGATACCAGCGGCAGACAGGGTTCGATGCGGCGGATCAGTTTGCCGGCAAACAGGTTTAGCGCCAGGCCGACGGCAATGGGCGCCACCACGATCTGCACGATGCTCATCAGCATCGCGCGCGTATCGAAGTGAATCGAAGTATCGACATACAGTTCGGTCAGCAGCGGCGTGGCGAACACACTGACCAGCGCCGACAGTGTCGAAATCGTCACCGACAGGGCAACATCGCCGCGCGCCAGGTAAATGATCACGTTGGAGGCCGTGCCACTGGCGACGCTGCCGACCAGCACCATGCCAGCGGTCAAGTCAGGCGGCATGCGCAGCAACCTGGCGATGAGCCAGGCGGCCAGCGGCATGATGAGGTAGTGCAGGACGATGCCGGCGGCGACCGGCGCCGGACGTTTGACGATGCGTTTGAAATCATCTAGCGTCAGGGTCACGCCCATGGTCAGCATGATCAGCATCAGCAAGGGCGTGACATGCGCTCCGATCGGCGTGACAGTGGATGGCGAAAAATAAGCGGCGGCGGACAGCAACAGCGCCCACAGCGGGAACAGACGGGTAAGACTGGCAAGCATGGTGAAACAATCGTTTAAGCGGAGTGGGAGAAATGATGGCCTTGCCGACAGTCAGCACGTGACAGGCCGGTAGCGAATCCGTTTCGGCCTGGCGCCTTCTTCGCCCAGGCGTTTCTTTTTGTCAGCTTCATATTCCTGATAATTGCCGTCGAAGAAAATGACCTGCGAATCGCCCTCGAACGCGATGATGTGGGTGGCGATACGGTCGAGGAACCAGCGATCATGGCTGATCACTAGCACGGTGCCGGCGAATTCCAGCAAGGCGTCTTCCAGCGCGCGCAGGGTTTCCACGTCGAGGTCGTTGGACGGTTCATCGAGCAGCAGAACGTTACCGCCTTGCAGCAGCGTCTTGGCCAGATGCAGACGGCCACGTTCGCCGCCGGACAGCTTGCCGACGATCTTTTGCTGGTCGCCGCCCTTGAAGTTGAAACGGCCCAGATAGGCGCGCGACGGCATTTCGAAACGGCCCACGGTGAGAATGTCGGCGCCATTGGCAAGGTCTTCGAACACCGTCTTCCTGTTTTCCAGATCGTCGCGCGACTGATCGACCAGCGAGATGCTGACAGTGGGTCCGAGCGCCAGTTCGCCGCTGTTCGGCTGTTCGCGGCCCGCCAGCATGCGAAACAGAGTCGATTTGCCAGCACCGTTGGGGCCGATGATGCCGACGATGGCGCCGGCCGGAATCTTGAGGCTGAGATCATCGATCAGCAGACGGTCGCCATACCCCTTGCTAAGGTTTTTGAATTCGATGACTTCATTGCCCAAACGCTCGGCCACGGGAATGAAAATTTCCTGGGTTTCGTTGCGCTTCTGGTATTCGTGCTCAGAAAGCTCGTTGAAACGCGTCAGACGCGCCTTGCTCTTGGCCTGGCGGCCTTTCGGATTTTGCCGCACCCATTCGAGTTCTTTGGCGATGGTTTTTTGCCGCGCCGATTCGCTGGCTTCTTCCTGCTTCAAACGCGCTTCCTTCTGCTCCAGCCAGGACGAATAATTGCCCTTCCATGGAATGCCGTGGCCGCGATCCAGTTCCAGAATCCACTCGGCGGCATTGTCGAGAAAATAGCGGTCGTGGGTAATCGCCACGACGGTGCCGGGGAAGCGTTGCAGGAATTGCTCCAGCCAGTCCACCGATTCGGCGTCCAGATGGTTGGTCGGTTCGTCGAGCAGCAGCATGTCGGGCTTGGACAGCAGCAGTTTGCACAGCGCCACGCGGCGTTTTTCACCGCCCGACAGCACACCGATTCTGGCGTCCCACGGCGGCAGACGCAAGGCGTCGGCGGCCATTTCCAGCTGCTGGTTCAGATTGTTGCCGTCGGCGGCGGCAATGATCGCTTCCAGACGCGCCTGCTCGGTGGCGAGCGCATCGAAATCGGCGTCTTCTTCAGCGTAGGCGGCGTAGACAGCATCGAGCCTGGCTTGCGCTTCGAACACTTCGCCGAGCGCGCTTTCGACTTCCTGACGCACTGTCTTGCCAGCGTCAAGCTGCGGTTCCTGCGGCAGGTAGCCGATGTTCAGGTTCGGCATCGGCATCGCTTCGCCTTCGATTTCCCTGTCGATGCCGGCCATGATTTTGAGTAGGGTCGATTTGCCCGAACCGTTCAGACCGAGCACGCCGATCTTGGCTCCCGGGAAGAAAGAGAGCGAAATGTCTTTCAGAATCTGCCGCTTCGGCGGCACGATCTTGCCGACGCGATTCATGGTGAATACGTATTGAGCCATGTTTGGATGCCAGGGTAAGGAGAGAAAAATATATTTGCGACTGTTAGGCGCTGGCCAGGCGAGTCTTGACAGTCCACAGTCGCCACAATCCTTCCAGGGAGTATAGCGCCAGCGCCACCCAGATCACGATAAACGCTGTCATGCGTGCTCCGCCGAACGGTTCATCGTAGATGAAAACGCCGGTCAACAGTTGCATCGTGGGGGTAATGTATTGCAGTACCCCCAGCAATGACAAAGGGATGCGGCGCGCCGCGTGGGCGAACAACAGTAACGGAATCGCCGTCACTGGTCCCGACAACGCCAGCAGAATCTGCGACGGCAGCGACGCCTGTAAAAAGCCGTTGCTGCCATGCAGCGTCGATATGATCAACACCAGCAGCACCAGCGGCGACAACAGCATGGTTTCCAGCGCCAATCCCTCCAGCACGCCGAGGTGCGCAATCTTGCGCATCAGGCCGTAGATGCTGAAGGTGACGGCAATCATCAGACCGATCCAGGGTAAGGCGCCGCTCACCCAGGTCAGCCACGACACGGCGCCCAGCGCTATGAGTACTGCCATCCATTGCAAAGGACGCAGCTTTTCCTTGAAGATGAGGCAGCCGAGCAGCACGCTGATCAGCGGACTCATGAAATAACCGAAGCTGGCATCGACGATGCGGTCGCTGTTGACCGCCCACACATACGACAGCCAGTTGCCCGACAACAACAAGGCGCTCAGCAAAAAAACCAGCAACACGCGCGGCTTGCGCGCGACTTCGCCGCCCCAGGCCCATTGACGCTTCCAGGTCAGCATGGCGGCAAGAAAAAACAGCGACCAGAAAACCCGGTTGGCCACGACGTCCAGGGCGGAGACATCGTACAGCAGCCTGAAATAGAACGGGAACAAGCCCCAGAGGAGAAAACTGCTTATCGCGTAAAACATGGCGACCTGGAAAGTGGAAACGCGAAATGATACACAGAATCCGTCTCTTCCGGCTGGAAATGACTATCCAGCCGCGTTGGCGGGATCAAGTCCGACGCGGCGCGACGCGCATGGTGTGACGCGCGACATAGCGATACAGCAACAGCGCGGTCACGCCGCACACTGCCATCACGACAGCCAGTGGCAGCGCAGTGCCGTCATGCCACCACCCCATGACCACGCTGGAGAGCATGCCGATACCGAATTGCAGCGTACCCATCAACGCCGCGGCGGTGCCGGCCTGCCTGCCCTGCTGCGCCAGCGCGATTGCTGTGGTGTTGGGGCCGACGAAACCCTGGCAGGACAGGAAGCCGAAAAATCCGGTCAGCAGCAGCGGCAGGCTTTCAAAGCCGCAGGCAATCAGTATGGCCACCGTCGTGGCCAGCGCAGCCGGAATCCAGATGATGCTGCCGAGTACGCGATCGGCGCTGCGCGCGGTCAGCAGACGCGCATTGATTTGTGAACAGATGATCAGGCCGATGGCATTGGCGCCGAAGACGAAGCCGAAATGCTGCGGCTCGATGCCATGCAGTTCAATCAGCACGAACGGACTGCCGGAAATATAGGCAAACATCCCGGCCTGGATCAGGCCGCCGCACAGCACATAAGCCATGAACTGGCGCTGCCGCAGCAAATCGCCATACTGACGCAGCACGCGGCCCAGATGCAGCGGCATCACATACGCGCGATCGCTGGTTTCTTCCATCAGGTGATGCGTGCTGATCAGGCAGATGGCGCCGAACACCATCAGCGTCGTGAAAATCGCGCGCCAGGTCGAGAACGTCAACAGCAGACCGCCGATGAGCGGCGCCAGAATCGGCGCCAAGCCGAACACCAGCATCAGCATCGAGAAAGCGCGGGCAGAGCCTTCCGCCCCCATCTTGTCGCGCACCACCGCGCGCGGAATCACCATGCCGGCGCTGCCGCCCAGACCCTGGAAGAAGCGCAGCGCCAGCAGCGTTTCGATATTCGGCGCCAGCGCGCATCCCAGCGCCGACACTACATACAGACAGATGCCGAAGTACAGCGGCGGCTTGCGACCGAAACGGTCGCTGACCGGACCATAGAACATTTGCCCAAGCGCCAGTCCGGTCAGGAAAGTCGACAGCGTCAGTTCGACCGTATTGCTGCCCACACCGAGATCCCTGGCGATAAAGGAAAAGCTGGGCAGATACATGTCGACCGACAAGGCACTCATGGCCGTCAGCGCCGCCATCAGAATCAGCCAGCCGGGAAAGCGTTTGCCCTGCAAGGGCGAAGAATCGGTATGCATGAAAAGAAATGACAAAAACCGCCTGACGCAGAAGACGGTCGATACATGAGAGGGGGATGCCTTGCACCGGAAGTCTTACGCCGGAAAGGTAGGGTGCCAGTATACCACCGTCCGGGCGCGACCCGGTGGGATCGTCAACAGGTTTTCAGGTCCGGACAAACGGCAGGCGCCGGCCTTCGGCGTCGCTGCGCATGGCAAGTTCGATGAGAGTCATGACATCGACCGCATCGTCGGCCGGCACCGGGAAAGGCGCACCATCGAGCAGCGTGTCGGCCAGCGCGCAATAAAAGCCGGCATAGTCGCCATCCTGGGTGGCACATGCAGCCTGCGCTTCACTGCCGCCATCGACTTCACGCAGGAAGCCGTCCGGATTCTTGCCGAAACCGGCATCGCCCGGACGCAGACCGGCTTTGAGCTGATCTTCCTGGACATCGAGTCCGGCGATGACATAACTGCCGCGCGTACCGTGTACGGTGAAGCGCGGCGGCGGCAAGGCGGTCAGCGCGCTGGCATGCAAAATGACTTCCTTGTCGGCGTAATGCAGTTGCAGGTGGACATAATCCGGCACTTGGGCATGGTCGCGTTGCTGCCTCAAGGTAGCCGACAAGGAGTGCGGCGCGCCAAACAAAACCAGCGCCTGATCGATCAGATGCGGTCCGAGATCGAACAGCAAACCGCCGCCGTGCGCTGCTGCTTCGCGCCAGCGCTTCGGGACGAGCGGACGGAAGCGGTCGAAATGCGATTCGTAGTGCGTCACGCGCCCCAGTCTGTCCTCGGCAATCAAGGCGCACACGCTCATGAAATCGCCATCCCAACGGCGATTATGAAACGGCGCGAACAGCAAACCGCGCTGCTGCGCCAGTTCCGCCAAGGTACGGGTATCGGCGCTGGACAAGGTGACCGGCTTGTCGATCACCACATGCTTGCCGGCGCGCAGCACGCACTGCGCCAGCTCGAAGTGGCTGTCGTTGGGGGTGGCGATCACGATGCAGGGAATGTCATCACGTGCGATCAGCGCCGCCAGATCAGGTACGATCTGCACCTGCGGATAGTCAGCCTGCGCACGCGCGGCCTGCGATGTCGCAATCGCGGCGACGGTGGTGCGGCCGCTATGCTCGATGACCGGCGCATGAAACGTACTGCCGGCAAAACCGTAACCGATCAACCCCAGCTTCAGTAGCGCGGACATGAACGTACTCCTTGGCATGTTGCAAAGCGCATAGTATATAGACAAGCTCGCTATACTATGAAGCGCAAGAGTGGTTCTTGGCGCGAGATTGAACATCAGGAGTTGGTATGCAGCAGCCGTTTTCCGCCATCCCCATGCGCAAGGAATGCCCGCCCGGCGCTTGCGTCTGTGGCCGTGAGCGCCTGCTCGGCAATGTCGATGCCGGTGCCGACCTGCGCGTGCTGATGCTGACGCAGGAGCAGGAACGCAGACTGATAGCGCGCATCGACAGAATCGACAGCTATGACGATCTTTTGCATGTCACCAGGCTGCTGCACGAACAGCTTGGCGTAGTTTTGCAGATCACGCCCAGCCCGCGCGAAGTACGCACCATGCGCGGCTTCATGATCCTGCTCGAAGAGCGGCCCGGCTTGTGCAAGAAGACGCGCAAGGCAATACCGGCGGCGATCCGCAAATGCCTGGAAAACCATCCGCAAATCGCTTACGCCATTCTCAATGCCCATGACCTGCTGGGCAATACCTGAGAACGTCTCTAAGTGAGCTTTTTCACGGCTACCGCGGGGGATGGCCTGGCAGCCGTATGCAATTGCATCATTCCCGCTTCAAACTTCCCTTCACACAACAGCGGTATCGCCTTGAGACTGTTTTCGATGGCATCGTCGATCAGCACCTGCTCCTCCTTGCGCGGACGATGCAGCACGAAGTCCGCCACCGCCTGCTGCAAACCCATGCCGCGCGGATGGCCGATGCCGATGCGCAGGCGCCAGTAGTCTTGCGTGCCGAGCGCGACGGTGATGTCCTTGAGGCCATTATGGCCGCCGGAGGAGCCGCCTTTCTTGATCCTGGCGCTACCGGGCGGCAGATCCAGTTCGTCATGGACGATCAGCACTTCATCCGGCGCGATCTTGTAAAAACGCGCCAGCGCGCCGACCGACTGGCCGGAACGGTTCATGAAAGTCTGCGGCTCCAGCAGCCAGACTTCGCGACCGCCGATGCAGGTTTTCGCGGCCAACGCATCAAAGCGTGTTTCACACGTGAGGCGCGTGCCGCCGGCAAGATTGTCTACCAGCCAGAAGCCTGCATTATGGCGGGTTTGCTGATATTCCGGGCCGGGATTGCCGAGACCGGCGATAAGACGGATAGACATACTGGATAAGATAACGACAGATAATGAAAGCAACGATTATCGCGGATAACCAATCGCCGCGCCCGATTCCTGACGGTTTATCGCCGGAAACCCGTGGCAGTTCTCAGGATTGGCGCATGCGCTCGAATTGCGTATCATCCAGCACTAGTTTTTCAATTCCCGGATTTCATTGTCATGCTGCCTTCCATCGAACAACGTTTAGCTCTCGAACTCGTCACCAGGCCGGCGCAGGTCACCGCCGCGATCGCCTTACTCGACGAAGGCGCGACCGTGCCGTTTATCGCGCGTTACCGCAAGGAAGCCACCGGCGCTCTGGACGACACGCAATTGCGTCTGCTAGAAGAGCGTCTGCATTATTTGCGTGAACTAGAAAGCCGCCGCGCGACGATCATGGCGTCGATCGAAGAGCAAGGCAAAATGACGCCGGAATTGCGCGATGCCGTCGTCCATGCCGAAGACAAGACGCGCCTCGAAGACTTGTACCTGCCGTACAAGCCAAAGCGCCGCACCAAGGTGCAGATCGCCGCTGAAGCCGGTCTGACCGGACTGGCCGATACGCTCATGAACGATCCAATGCTGAATCCGGAAGCAGAAGCCGTCAGGTACATCAAACCGGCCTTCACTACCGACAACGGCGACAATCCTGGCGTGGCCGATACCAAAGCCGCACTGGACGGCGCGCGCCAGATTCTGATGGAGCGTTTTTCTGAAGATGCCCAACTGCTGCAATCGCTGCGCGCGTACCTGGCCGGGCACGGTGTGGTCGCATCGAAAGTGGTCGAAGGCAAGCAGCATGCCGGTGAAAAATTTGCCGACTATTTCGATCATTCCGAAGCCATCGCCACCATTCCGTCACATCGCGCGCTGGCGCTGTTCCGTGGCCGTCGCGAAGAAATACTGACCGTGACGCTGCGCCTGGACAGCGAAACAGAAAAGCCGAAGTGGGATGCGCCGCATAATCCGTGCGAAAGCCGCATTGCCGCCCGCTTCGGCGTGAACGACAAGGGCCGTCCGGGCGACAGGTGGCTGGCCGATACCGTGCGTTGGGCCTGGCGCGTGAAGATTTTCGTGCATCTGGAAACCGAGCTGATGAGCGGTCTGCGCGAACGTAGCGAAGCCGAGGCGATCAACGTCTTCGCGCGCAACCTGAAGG
>JBAPMF010000111.1:0-13423 GCA_049278475.1 Herbaspirillum sp.
GGCTGCGCACCATGCTGGCGCAATGCGGCAAATTGAGCGCTCTGATGGGCCATCGTTATCATGAATACGGCAACTGAAACATCGAACCCGGCGTTGGGGTTCGACAAACTCACTCCGTTCATCGCGCGCCTGCTGATCATCATGAGCATCGCCTTCACATTGCTGCCAGGCGACTTCAATTGGGACCATGCCCATCAGCGCAGCAACTTTGCCGAAGGCTCGTTGCTGTTCCAGATCAAGTTCGGATCGCTGTTCCTGATCGGCGCCTGGCTGGCCTGGCGCAACCGGTACTGGACCCTGCGCCTGGCGCAGCGCCTCAATCCGCTGCTGATCGCCATGACCCTGTATTGCCTGAGCAGCATCCTGTGGTCTTCCTATCCGATCGTCACACTCAAACGCAGTGTCCAGCTGATCGGACTGATACTGGTCGGCATCACGATCTCGGCGCCAGCTGTCGGCAAGCATCAATTGATCCGCAGCATCCTGTATACACTGATGACGCTGATGGCGTTTTCCCTGGTAGTCGCGCTGGCGCTGCCGCACATCGGCGTCGATCACGAACTCGGTGGTGCCTGGCGCGGCGTGCTGCTGCAAAAAAACACGCTGGGCGCGATTTCCGGCCTGTGCGTGCTGTTCTGGATCAAGGAAAGCCGGGATAATGCTTTCCCGCGCCCGATCTGCTGGTTCGGCATCCTGTTTGGCCTGTTCATGCTGATCATGTCCAAAAGCAGCACCAGCATGCTGGTGACGATGCTGGGCGCCGGCACCTACTTGCTGGCGCGGCGCCGCTATCTGAGCGTCGAGTTCGGTATCCGGCGACTGCTGCTGATCCTCGCCATCATCATTCTGTGCGGTTTACATGCCTTTTATGTCATGCAAGGCCGCCTGCCTGAATGGGACGAATGGTTCGCCCCACTCGGCGCGCTGCTCAACAAAAGCGCCGACCTCACTGGCCGCACCCACATCTGGCATATGACACTGCTGGAAATACAGAAGCACCCGGTATTCGGCATCGGCTACGGCGCATTCTGGCTGGGCGAAGGCAGCCGCTCGCACACCATCATCGACGCCTTGCGCTGGAACCCCTTGCAGGCGCACAATGGTTACCTCGATATCCTCAACGAACTCGGCATCGTCGGCATTGTACTCATGAGTGGTGTCTTCATCTTCCATATGTTCAGTCTGGCGCAACTCGCCCGCATCGATCGTGAAGAGGCTGCCATTCACTTGAGTATCCTGGTCCTGATCCTGATCAGCAACCTGTCGGAAAGCGCAGTGTTTCGCGGCGTCATGTTCCAGAATATCCTCTTCATCTATTCGTCGACAGCGGTTTCCGCCCAGTTGATGCTGTATCGCATCCAGTGGCAGGAAATGCGCCCTCTACTGAAAGGATCACCATGAGTCCCGCAGCAATAGCATGCTCATTCCTGCTGGCTGGCTGCCTGACGGCGCCGGCAATCGCGCAAGCCACTGCCACCAGCTTTACCAGCAGCAACGACAGGGTGCAGTATTTCAACTTTGCTGTCGATGAAGACAAACTGAGCGGCGCGCCCGATCGTTCCGCCATGAACCAGCCGCTCGACGCCGGTTCGCGCCTCTTCGTGCGTGATGGTCATTTCTATCGCACCGGACCGGACCGCCGGCCGCATACCGCCGATGACACGCGCGTGCGCCTGTACGGCATCAACCTGAGCTTCGCAAGCAATTTTCCTGACGATGCCGTCCGGCTGGCGCTGCGCCTGCGCAAGCTCGGCTTCAATGCCGTGCGTCTGCATCATATGGACAGCAGTCCGGGCCTACAGGACAATCCGCCGCGCAGCCTGCTCACGCCCGGCCCCTATCCCAGCTTCAACCAGCTTACGCTCAACCGCCTGCGCAATTTCATCACGGCACTCGGGCAGCAAGGCATCTACGTCAACCTCAACCTGCATGTCGGCTATCGTTTCCGCCCGGCCGTGGACCAGTTGCCACCGCTGGACCAGAAGGACGAAGCGACTGCGCCCGGCGCGCCTGTGCATGTCTATTACCCGCGTATGGTAGCGCTGCAGGAGGAATACGCGCGCCAGCTCATCCGCAGCCTCGGCTTGCGCAACGATCCCGCGCTGGCGATGGTGGAGATCAATAATGAGTCTTCACTGCTGGCGGCCTGGCAGCGCCGCGAGTGGCGCGCCGCCGTACCCAAGGCTTATGAAGCGGAACTGCGCGGACAATGGCAGCAATGGCTGATCAAGCGCTACGGTTCAACAGCCCGGGCCTGCGCAGTATGGCAAACCTGCGCCGCACCGGATTCCGTCATCGAACTGCTGACACCGCCGGCCGATGCATCCGGGCCCATTCCGTGGCTCGACCGTCTCAGCAGCAAACTCGATGCGCTGGCCAGAAAAGCGCTGGGTTCCTGCGATCCCGGCGTGCCAGATACGTCCGGCGAGGGCTTGCGCCTGCGCGATTTTCTGATGTTCCTGGCCGATACCGACCGCGCTTACTTCAACCGCCTGCGCCAGGTCGTGCAGGAGGAAACCGATGCGCTGGTGCCGGTCACCGGCACACAAATGCACTACGGCGGCGTCCTCAATTTCGACTCTCAGGCGCAGATGGATTACTTCGATGAGCATGTTTACATCGACCATCCCAACTTTCCCGGCGTCGCCTGGGACCGCAACGACTGGCGCATCCGCAACAGCGCCGTCAGCGACGGTGAGCTGCATTCGCTGCTGGCGCTGGCATTGCGCCGCGACAGGCGCAAACCTTTTGTGGTCAGCGAATACAACCAGCCCTTCCCCAACCAGCAAGGCAGTGAGATCCAGCCATTGATGGCAGCTTTTGCCGCGGCCCAGGATTGGGATGGACTATTTTTCTTCGACTACATAAACGGCGATAACTGGGCGACGACGCCGTCCTCATTCACACTCAGCGGCGACTGGGGAAAATACGCCGTGACCGGCCAGAGCGCCATGCTGTTCCGTAACGGTCTGGTGGCGCCGCTGCCGGCATCGATGAACATCCCGCTTGACCCCGAGGCGCGGCGCGCGATAGCCGCCGCGCGCGAATCCGACGCTTTCGAAACACATCTGTCGGTACGTTACGGCATCACCCCGGAACAAGCAATGCTGGTGCGCCTCTACATCGACCTGAACGGCACCAGCAGGCTGAACAAGCAAACCCCGCCGGCATCGGAGCCGCTACGTTCACCGAATGGCGAATTCGAGTTTGATGCGCAGCAGCGCACGATCCAGATTCGCACACCGCAAGCGCGCGGTTTCTTTGGTTTTCTGATGCAGCGCCGCGTCGGCGACGACAATGTCGCGATCGAGCTGCCCGGCGCGGGACGCGGCTTCATTGCCGTGCTGCTGACGGCGCTGGACAATCGCCCACTGGCATCGTCGCGGCAGATTCTGGTTTCCGCATCGGGCGCCGTCACCGGCAACCAGCCGGGTTCGATACCGCCGCATCCGAAAGAACTCATCCACTACAAAAACGACAGTCAATGGTGGACGCTGGAGCCGGATGCAGACATGACCGACAAACCCTCCGGTCCGCGTGATGTCGAAGGCCCCGTCTGGATGGAGCGCAGCGAAGCCCGCATCAGCCTGCGCACCAAAGCCAAACGGATTACCGTCTATCCGTTGGACGGCAACGGTAAACGCATGGCCGCACTCGACAGCGGCTGCGTCAGTCTGGACAAAGGCATGGCCAGTATCCATATTCAGGCCGATGCCTCCCAGGCCAGCCCATGGTACGAAATCCTTGCCGAGGATTGACACGCTGCCGCCCCGGTTTCATGCCATGCTGGCGAGCGCCGCTCTGGGAGCATCGATCGCCGCGCCAACCCACGCCACCGCCGAATACGCACTGCAAAGCGGCATGAGCTGGTATCGCTTCGACAATCTTTTTCTGTTTCGGAACGATAGCGACAACAAGTTGCATACATCGGACTCGGCCTGGTCCGCTGATCTTCGCGGCGCGCTGTTTCTGCCGCTGCAGACCGGGCGCAGCAATCTGCAATTGACGGCGTCGGCATCGCAGATGCATTACGGCAAGCTCAGTGCTTACACCAACTCAGCCGGTCATGGCCCTTACTCATTGAACCGGAGCAAAAAACAGTTCGATGCCATGTATACCTGGGCATACGGCGACCTGTTGCACGGTCATCTACGCCATCATATCGACGACCGGCTATACAATTATTTCGGTGGCGAGATCACACCGCAAACAGACCCCAATGGCCTGCCGCCTCGCAATCTCTCCAACGTCGAACCGGAGTTCCCGCATATACGCGAAGACCGTGTCGAAATCGCCTGGCGGGCGAGCAAACGCTTCGACATGCCGCTAATCTGGACGCAGCAAACGCTGAATTACATGGTCCCGGGCCGGGCTGAGATACACAACATGAGCAGCCATGCCCTGCTGGCGGCGATACGGTATACCTCCGGCAGGAAATCGACTTTATCGGCCGGCATACGCCGCAACAAAGCGCGCTTTCCCGATCGCAACGACCTGGACATCGCCAGGTTCGACTCCGGCTACACCGATACCGAACGGTTCGCCAATACCGCATGGCGCTACACCGAAAACACCATTGTCAACGCGCACCTGGGAGCCGTCACACGCCGCTTCCACACCCTGCCGGAGCGCGACAGACGCTTCCCGTGGACCGAACTCGGCTTCGACTGGCATTTTTCAGCCAGGACAACGTTCTACGGCAATATCTGGAACCGTCCGCAAACCAGGGATGAGGCCCACGGCCACTTGTACGACGTGATGACCAGAGGTATTCAAGGCCACGCCATCTGGCAGGCCACGCCGAAAACCCGCATTTCCCTGCTGGGCGCGCTGAGGTCGCAGAAATCGCCAAACCTCGCTATCGATCAGTTCAGCACGCCAAGCGGTGATCACGACCAATGGCTGCGCCTGGGCTTACGCTACGATGTCGATCTCACACGGCGGCTGGCTATCCGTATCGACGCCATGGTCGAAAAAAACGTCTCCGGATCGGGCGACAGCATCAGGTATCGCCACAGCGCCGCGCAGCTCAGTCTGAACTACACTTTCGATCACATCACCGGGCCGTTCGATGTGTACAATCCGCAAGGCTATGGCTATGCGCGCCGGCAAATCGAGAATCTGCGATGACCGTTCCTCAGAGCGTGTTTACGATCTCATCGGGAGTCGTACTATCGTTTCAAGCACACAAACGGGCGCGCACGTCCCGCCTCTGTTCAGTGATGACTTACATGCGGAAAATCGGCACCGCGTCTTCTTCCTCATCACCAGGCGCAAAGTGCTCCTGTACGGCTTGGAATTGCTTGCTGACAGTGCTGATCAGGTAGTCAAGGAATTGATCTTTCTCCAGCGTGTCGGCCAACGTCTTGGCATCGATGAAACGCGACATCTGGTCATGGAATTCCTTGCTGCGGATGATCACCGGTAATTTCACGATCGCTTGATCAAGCAGCGCCGGATAATTCTCTATCTGGTAGTCGCCGATCTTCTTCTCAACGTAGTCAGACACAATGGTGGCGCCTTGCTGCCCCAGCCAGGCGAGATCCCAGATATCACGGTGCCGGATATTCTTCGCCACCGGGAACGCCAGCAGTTTGTCGGCCATCACTTCGTTCAAGGATTCGGCGTTGACCAAGACAGAATCGTAGCCTTGTCCCTGCAGGAACTCATAGTTGGCCCGCAAAGGCACGAGTTCACGCGTATAGGCAGGAATACTGGCAATCTCGATCTTGATGCGCTGGCGGGGCATATTGCGCTGTTCCGGAGCCGTTTCGACGCTGACCTGCCATTTGTCCACTTTTACAGCTTCAAACGGGCTTGGCTTCGGCTCTTTGACTTCGACCTTGAGGCCATATCTGGCACCGATGTAATCCTCGATGCACTCTTTGACGCTGCGCATGCCTTCGCTGGTAAATTCGCGTCCTCCGGCGAAGTCCAGATCTTCGCTGAAACGGTTCGAACCGCGGCAAAGACGCAGCGATGTTCCACCTTGAAAGACAAGGTCTTTGAGCAGATTGCCTTTATTGAGGGCATGGAAAATGTCGTAGTGGAGGATTTCTTTCTCCACGACAGGTTTCATGGCCGCGCGGCCAGGTTGTCGCATGGCCAGCTCGACCAGCTCATCAAAATTCTTTTTATCCATGTTTTCTCCAGTTCCTGTTCCCGATTGCGCGCAAATATTGATAGCAGCTGACGTCAGGCATGGCAGTCCTCTCAAGATAATGAGGCCTCATTTTCTTGAACATGCCAAAACATGCTTGCTCAGTTGAGCATTTCCTGAGGATCTGCCATATTCCTGTTGCGACCGACGCGATTGAGATCCTGTATTGCTGCCTCTTTCGTCGCGATCCGGAGAGGGCGACCTTTCACCAGCATCGTGCGTTTGAAGATCTCGGCCGGTCCGCGTTTAGTGTGCGTAAACTCGATGGTGCCGTAAGGCGTCTGGTATTTGCCCTTGACGCCGGTAGTCATGATCGTGATGCGGCTGACTGGCACCTGGGAAATGACACCATATTCAGAGAGGATGGATTCCAGGCTGACGAAGGAAAAAGAACCCGGACGCAACGCGATTGCGATGTCTTCGATGATGTTTGCTCGTTTGGACTTGGCCATTGGGTTGACATATACACCCTTGGCCACACGCTCGACGATCCCGTCGCTCACCAGGCGTTGCAGGGATTTCTCCAATGTTTTTTTTTGCTCACTGGGAAACATTTTGGCGAAATCGCGCTGCTGGAAGACATAGACACCGCGCTTGTCCAGCTGTTGCAGCATTTTGATGGCATCAATTTTTTTCATGGTCTCCCAAGTCCTGAAATTCCCTACCTAAAGCTAGGGTATCTATTCACTTGTGGATTTTAGGCCAAATAGGCAAAATGTCAATCAAGTGGATATTTACCCTAATAAATATTAGGGTAAATTACTCCTAAAACCACGGACGGGGAAGATCTACATCCTGGACATCGCGCGGTCTAATAAGCGTTACGATCCTTAAAGACCACCGGCACAGTGCGCAGGATAATCTCGATATCCAGCGCCAGCGACCAGTTGCGGATGTAATGCAGGTCGTATTCGATGCGCCGCCGCATTTTGTCGAGCGTATCTGTTTCACCGCGCAAACCGTGGATCTGCGCCCACCCCGTGATGCCCGGCCTGACCTTGTGGCGCAGCATGTAGCCCTTGACCTTCTTGCGATAGAGTTCATTATGCTGGACCGCATGCGGACGCGGACCGACAATGCTCATCGATCCACTTAGCACATTGAAGAATTGCGGCAACTCGTCCAACGAAGTTTTGCGCAGCAGGCGCCCAAACGGCGTTACGCGCGCATCGCCGACGGTGGCCTGCCTGACCTCGCCGCCCTGCGGCAAGGAGTCGTGGCACATGGAGCGGAATTTGAATACCTCGATACGCTGCCCGCCGACACCGTAACGCATTTGCCGAAACAGCACCGGCCCCGGCGAAGAAAGCTTCACGCCGACGGCAATGCACAACAGGAGCGGACTCAGCAACAGCAAAATGAGACTGGACAGGATCACGTCGACAAAGCGCTTGAGCAACTGCGTCACGCCGATGAACGGCGTCTCGTAAGCGACCATCACCGGTGTGCCGGCAATGTCACCGTATTGCATGCGGCCGAGGCCGAACAAGCTGGACTCCGGTACAAAATACACCGAGACGACCGAGTCACACAAAGCGTCCACCACCCGCGCGATGTCTTTGGCACACACATGTGCCAGACTGATGAAGACAATGTCGACCGGATTTTTTTCGAACCAGGCGCTGGCATCCATCAGATTACCCAAGCGCAGTAATCCGGTATTGGCACGGCGTGTCGTCAGGCGGTTGTCGAAATAGCCTAACGCAGTGACGCCAAGCATCTCCGCGTCGCGGAAGGATTCCGACAGGCGCTGCGCATCTTCACTGAATCCCACGAATACGGCCGTGCGCCGCCGTCCATGGGCAGCGTAGAGACGCAACACCCACCAGCGGCACAGCAAGGATGTCAATGCCAGCGAGATCGGCGCGGTGAACAGCCACATCGTCATCACCACACGGGAAAAATCCGCAGCTGATTTGGTCAGATACAAGGAGAGCAAAGCGAGAAAGAAAACCCCTAGCCACACGCGCACGATGGTGCCGAAATCATGCACCATCATCGATGCATTTCCCACGGCATGGCGGCGCGGATTGCTGAAACCAATAAGGCCGGTGATGCCAGCAAGCACAGCCACAGAATTGAAGGTGGAAAATTCAGCCGGCTGATAGACCGCCACGCAAAGCTCCAGCGTCAGAACTATCGTCAAGGCATAAGCTACGCCGACCGCAAGTCCAAACAAAGCGGTGTGGTGAGTAGGCCTGTCCAGGTAAGAGATCAATGACTACCCCCTGAGCTCTGCCGGAACCTGCGTGCATGCTGATGCTTCCACTCGCGGCGCAGCACATCGATGAAGCGCACGCCTTGCACGATGTATCTGCGCCATAAGCGACGCGGCTCCGACATCAGTCGCCAGAACCACTCCAGTCCCGCCTGCTGCATCCACAACGGCGCACGCGATTTCAAACCGAGCGCAAACTCCATGGCCGCGCCCACGCACAGCACGACGCCAGCCTGCATCTCGTCGCGGTGCGCCAAGGCCCAGCGCTCCTGCTTGGGCATGCCCAGACAAACGAATACCAGGCCCGGCCGGCACGCATTGATACGATTCAAGATTTCTTGAGCTTCCGCGCCGAGCGGATCGAACTGCATCGACGGACAATACAGCGCGATCTGCAAACCCGGATACATCTGCGTGAAAGCAGCGGCCAGCAGCTGCTCCTGTCCCGGCATGCCGCCAATGATGAATACCGGCACCCGCCGTTGTGCCGCCACACGCAGCAGTTCCACAAATAAATCAGCGCCGCTTACCCGCTCCGGCAGTGACATTTCACTCATGCAACTGGCCCAAACCACAGGCATACCGTCAGCGAAAATGTAGTCGGCCTGAGCATACAAGGCGCGCAAGCCGGCGTCCGCATCCAGTTGCACCACATGATCCACATTGGGCGTGACGACGATCGCAGGCGGCTGCCCACACCGTTCGGCCAGACGGATCAATTCCTGCACCGCCGGATAGAAACGCACAGCGCAAATGTCCAACCCAAACAGGCTAGACGTGGGAAACGCACACTGTTTCTTCATCCGTTCCGGCATTAGACACACCGAATAAGAATTGAATATCGAGTTGAATACGAATTTAATTAGACATATATTTATACAAATATAGAAATATTTCAACGTCTTGCGCTTGACATGCGTTTTTTAAGCAATCATAACTTGACAGAACAGGATGAGCGGTATAAGCGTATATACTCCCTCCGTTCCATTACACCCCGCACGACAGATGCAGGAAAGACACATGCGAAACAAGTGGAAGCAGTTGCTGGAGCCGGTAGAAGCACCTCCCGCCGTCGATCCGCGCATCGTTCCACTGGTGGTCATTTCGCCAGTACGCGACGAATCGATGTATCTGAGGCTGACCATGGATTCCATGGTGGCCCAGACTGTTCGTCCGATGGAGTGGATTCTGGTCGATGACGGTTCCACCGATGCTACGCCTGACATCGTGCGCGAATATGCCGGGAAATATCCATTTATCCGTTTGGTGCCGCGCCAGAATCGCGGCTTCCGCAAGCTCGGCGGCGGCGTCATTGCCGCCTTCAACTTCGGCGTCGAACACATCAAACGCAAAGACTACGAATACATTGCCAAACTCGATGGTGACATGTCCTTCGGCCCGCGCTATCTGGAACACATGTTCCGTAAATTCGACGCAGACCCCAGGCTGGCCGCCGTATCCGGCAAAGTCTATCGTGATGAAAACGGCCGATACATCGAAGAAAGCCACATCGACGAGCAAGTCGCCGGTCAGTTCAAACTGTACAGGCGCACTGCCTTTGAAGACATCGGCGGCTTCGTTCAGCATTTATCATGGGATGGCATCGACGTACACACGGCATGGATGCGGGGGTGGACAACCGTTAGCTATTACCATCCGCAAGCCTGGCTCTGGCACCATCGCATCATGGGATCGTCCGACAAACATATTTACGTGGGGAGGCTGCGCTGGGGCCGCGGCAACTGGTACATGGGCTATCACCCGCTGTACGCCATCGCCACCGGCATCAACCGCATGCGTGAAAAACCGAAGCTCATTGGCGGATTACTGATGATTTTCGGTTATTTCTGGTCGGGTCTGCGCGGCTTGCCGCGTTACGAAAACATCGAATTTCGACGCTATCTACGACGCTGGCAGCTAAACCACCTGAAAAACTTCATCCTGGGTAAAAAATGACCCGCTCCCAGAGCGTGAACTAAGAGCCGCTAACACAACACAGCCAATGGCGTTGTGTTAGTGGCTCTAAGCTCGCGGCTGGAGCAATTGGAGAATGTCGGTAAGTCCGGCGCGCACTGCTTCGATTTGCTCGGTGCCCATCGAGGCATCGATTTCTTCGATGGCTTCCGGCTGATTTTCAGCAAGGCAGCCACCCAGCTTGTTGCGGGCGCCGTTGATAGTGAAGCCCTGTTCGTACAGCAGCTCGCGGATGCGGCGAATCAGCAATACTTCGTGATGCTGATAATAACGGCGGTTGCCGCGGCGTTTGACCGGCTTGAGCTGAGTGAATTCCCGCTCCCAATAGCGCAGCACATGCGGCTTGACGCCGCACAATCCGCTAGCTTCGCCAATGGTGAAATAGCGCTTGGCGGGAATCGGCGGCAAAACGATTACCGCAGGTTTATTGATGCGTTCATTCATGGAGCGGATGATGGCGATTACACAGCGAGGTCAAGAGGACGGCTGCCCGACACTTCGACCATTTCCTTGAGCTTCTGGCTGGCGTGAAAAGTGACGACACGGCGCGCGGTGATGAGAATTTCTTCTCCGGTTTTCGGATTGCGGCCGGGACGCTGCGGCTTGTCACGCAACTGGAAATTGCCGAAGCCGGACAGTTTGACAGCCTCACCACGCTCCAGAGCATTGCGAATTTCACCGAAGAAAGTTTCAATCATGTCTTTTGCTTCACGCTTGTTGAGACCAACCTGCTCGAATAAAAGTTCGGCAAGTTCTGCCTTGGTCAGCGTCGGCAGATTTTTTTCCGCCTGCGAGCGCATCCGGGATTCCAGTACGGCGCGCTGCAAGTCGATATCCAGCACAGATCGAAGCTCTCTTGAATTCACATTGTTCATCACAGGTAAGTCGCCCCTTTTAGAACATGCTCACGCACTGATTCATCGTTATGCACGCAATCTGGCGGCAAGTCCGGCTGTCGCGACAGCCACGATGGCAGCCATTGCAGCGTCTACTGTCTCATCCTGGAGTGTGTTTCGAGTATCTTGCAAGGTGAACCGGAAAGCAAGACTTTTTTCGTCGCTCTCCAAGCCCTTTCCTTGATATTCATCAAATAAAACAATGGTTTGGATGACCGCACAGGCGGCGTTTCCTTGCCTCTCCGCAGCAAAAATATCGAGTAGATCCTGGACCTGTACAGCTTGTTTGACGACCAGCGCGAGGTCGCGCGTAACCGCCGGAAACCTAGAAATTTCCACATAGACCGGCACATGACGTTCCTGCAGCGCGACGGCATCGACTTCAAATACCACCGGCGCCAATGGCAAATCGTATTGCTGTTGCAAACGCGGATGCAGTTCGCCGATCAGGCCAATATTCCTGCCATCCAGTTCGACCTGCGCCGAACGTCCCGGATGCAGTGCCGGATTCCCGGCACGGACAAAACGCAAAACACGCGGCGCGAACAAGGCTTCCAGATCCGCCTTGAGGTCGAAGAAATCCACAGTGCGCGTCCCCTGCCCCCACTGCTCGTCAGCCACCGGACCATAAGCCAGCGCGGCGACACGCTTGGGTTGATGATAGCCGGCCACTTCCAAAGGGCCATTTTGCACGGCAGCGTCGCGCTGAAACACCGTACCGACTTCGAATACACGCACGCGACCGACCTTGCGATTGATGTTGTAACGCACGTTGGCGACCAGGCCGGCGATCAATGAGGAGCGCATCACACTCATCTGGCTGGCAATCGGATTCAGCAGCCTAATCGGCGCCTGATTGCCGGCAAAGTCAGCCTCCCATGCGCTATCGACAAAGCTGAAATTGATGACTTCCTGATAGTCGAGATCAGCCAGTTGATGGCGAATGGCAAACAGCGAACGGATGTTTTCCGGCGCGCTCTTCATCGTACTGACGGCCACCGGCGGCAAAGCCGGGATGTTTTCAAAACCGTAGACACGGGCGATTTCTTCGATCAGGTCTTCTTCGATTTCGAGATCGAAACGATAAGACGGCGGCGTCACGGCGAACAACCCTGGCTCTTGCATGAACGGCAGACCAAGACGGGTGAAAACGTCGGCGATCAGCTCGTCGGTGATGTCCACGCCGATGATCCTGGCGGCCCGTGCGGTACGCACCTCGACCACCGCGCGCCTGGGCAGATTGACGATCTGATCGTCGATGGGACCGACCTTGGCGCCAGGCGTGCCGCAGATTTCGATCAGCAAGGCGGTGATACGCTCGATGTGCTCGACCACGGTGGCGAAATCGACGCCGCGCTCGAAACGATGCGCGGCATCGGTTGCAAAATGGTAGCGGCGCGCGCGGCCCTGGATCGACTGCGGGAACCAGAACGCGGCTTCCAGATAGATGTTGCTGGTATCGAGCGAGACGGCAGTGGCGTCGCCGCCCATGATGCCGGCCAGCGATTCGGGGCCTTTGTCATCAGCGATCACACCGACCCATTCATCGACGTCCACGGTATTGCCGTTCAAAAGCCTGATCTGCTCACCCTTCCTGCCCCAGCGCACGTCGAGGCCGCCGTGGATTTTATCCAGATCGGATACGTGCGAAGGACGGCCGAGTTCCAGCATGACGTAGTTGGAAATATCGACCAGCGCCGAAATTGGACGCTGACCGCTGCGCTCCAGACGCTGCTTCATCCATTGCGGCGTTGCCGCCTTGGCATTCAGGCCACGGATGACGCGGCCGGCAAAACGGCCGCACAGATCAGGGGCGGAAATCCTGACCGGCAATTTTTCATCACTATTGGCAGCAAATTTCTGACAGGCCGGCGGCTTGAGCGGCGTATCGGTCAGCGCCGCGATTTCACGCGCCACACCGAACACCGACAGACAATCGGCCCTGTTAGGCGTAAGCTTGATGGTGAACTTGAGGTCGTTGAGCAAAAAATAATCACGGAAATTCTGGCCAACCGGCGCATCGTCCGGCAATTCCAGCAGGCCGCTATGATCTTCCGGCAGCTTCAGTTCACGCGCGGAACACAGCATACCTTGCGACTCGACGCCGCGCAGCTGGCTGACCTCGATCTCAAGCGGCTGGCCATCGGCGCCCGGCGGCAGCACGGCGCCGGCCAT
>JBAPMF010000112.1:0-12577 GCA_049278475.1 Herbaspirillum sp.
CGGCTTGTCCGGGTACAACTCGGTGCATTGGCCACCGATGTTGGTGAGTGAGTCGATGACGTGCGCCCTGATTTCCAGTAGGCCCAGTTCGAATACCTGGAACAGGCCGACAGGACCGGCGCCGATGGCGTCACCCGCCGCCTGCCACTAAATATGCTGCTGATATTCTTCGGCCTGTCGCCCAAACTCGGCCCGATCGCCGAATGGGGTTTGGATATCGAACGCAAGCAATTGAAAGTCGTCGATACCGAGAAATTCGAAACCAGTGTCCCCGGCATTTTCGCCGTCGGAGACATCAACACCTATCCAGGCAAGAAAAAGCTGATCCTGTCAGGTTTCCACGAAGCAGCGCTAGCAGCCTTCGGCGCCGCGCCATACATCTTCCCCGAAAAAAAGATCCACATGCAATACACGACAACGTCACCCAAACTACACAAAATCCTCGGCGTGGAAACACCGGTTTTCGATTGAGTCGATCGTAACAGAAAGAAACATCCCCATTCGAGCCTGGCAGACCAGACTGCCCGGCTTGGTCATCTCGTGATCGTTTGACGGACAAGGGCGGATAGGCTAAGTTATCACTTAGTGTGACGACGTGAAAGGATACACGTGAATAAAGTCTATCCCGACGCGCGCGGCGCGTTATCCGGCATCGTCAAGGATGGCCAGACGATCGCCGTCGGCGGTTTCGGTCTGTGCGGCATTCCTGAAGCGCTAATCGCTGCGTTGCGCGATTCCGGCGTGCGCAATCTCACGGCGATTTCCAATAATGCCGGTGTCGATGACTTCGGTCTTGGTCAACTGCTGACGACGCGCCAGATCAAAAAAATGATCGCTTCCTACGTTGGTGAAAACAAGGAATTCGAGCGCCAATATCTGGCCGGTGAACTGGAACTGGAATTTACTCCGCAGGGTACGCTCGCCGAAAAACTGCGCGCCGGCGGCGCTGGCATTCCTGCTTTTTTCACCAAAACCGGGGTCGGCACGCTGGTGGCCGAAGGCAAGGAAATCCGCGCATTCGACGGCGTCCAATACGTGATGGAACGCTCGCTGGTGGCCGATGTATCGCTGGTCAAAGCGCACAAGGCCGACCGCTCCGGCAATCTGGTCTTCAACAAGACCGCGCGCAACTTCAACCCCAACGTCGCCATGGCCGGCAAGATCACCGTGGTCGAAGTCGAAGAACTGGTCGAAACCGGTCAGCTCGACCCGGACCAGATCCACACGCCTGGCATCTTCGTACACCGCATCGTGGTCAACGCCAGACCGGAAAAGCGCATCGAACAGCGCACGGTTTCTGCAAAATAAGGAGAACGCCATGGCATGGAGCAGAGACGAAATGGCAGCGCGCGCGGCCAAGGAATTACAGGACGGTTTCTACGTCAACCTCGGCATCGGCTTGCCGACGCTGGTGGCGAATCACGTTCCCGGCGACATCGAAGTCTGGCTGCAATCGGAAAACGGCCTGCTCGGCATCGGCGCATTCCCGACCGAAGACAAGGTTGACGCCGACCTGATCAACGCCGGCAAGCAGACCGTCACCACGATTCCGGGTTCGTCGTTTTTCAGCTCGGCCGATTCGTTCGGCATGATTCGCGGCGGCAAGATCGACATCGCCATCCTGGGCGCGATGCAGGTGTCGCAACAGGGCGACCTGGCCAACTGGATGATTCCCGGTAAGATGGTCAAGGGTATGGGCGGCGCGATGGATCTGGTGGCTGGCGTGGGCCGCGTGGTGGTGCTGATGGAGCACGTCGCCAAGGACAAAGATGGCAGCATTTCGCAAAAGATCCTCAAGCAATGCAATTTGCCGCTGACCGGTGTAGGCGTAGTCGATCGCATCATCACCGACCTCGGCGTGATCGATGTGACGCCGCAAGGCTTGAAGCTGATCGAACTGGCTAACGGCGTGACCAGGGAAGATATGCTGGCGAACACCGAAGCAGCCCTGGACGTCAGCGCCGTGTAACTGAACGGCGCGGTCGAACATGGTTCAGTTTGCCTCGAAATCTTCGTGTGCAATGGCGGCGGAAAACGCGCCGAACAGTTCACGGTAATGTGTGGCGACGTCCGGACGCGGTTGCGCCGCTCTTGTCTCATCGAGTTCGACATAACGCTCGCACACTTATCAGGTTCGCGCGCGTCAGATTGTCGGCTGACAGACCTTTCACCACGCCGCGCGCGCGGCAGCACAGGAATCCGCTCGCCGCTGAAATACGGAAACAGCCGCACACCGTCCGCGCCTGGGTTGGCAGATGCGATCAGACCTTCCATCTCATCGATTCCGATATCGAGCAGCCGTTGCAGCAAGGTCGTCGCCGATGTCGCGTTCATGGTCGCAACGGCAGGCAGCCAGCCGCCATCGAGGCCGCAGAATACATAGACGCCTGGGGCCAGCGACACTGGCATCGTGTCAGCATAGAGACTCAGGACGCCAGAGGTGCCAAGACTGAGCGTGGCGCGGCCAGCGGCAAGGTTGCCGGTGCCGATGGCATCCATCACGTTGTCACCCGATCCGCAGGCGACTAGCGTGTCCGGCGAGAAACCGAATTCTGTGGCGACTTCCGCGCGCACCTTGCCGATCGGCTCCAACGGCGCGGCCAGCCGCGGCAAGGATCGTTCCAGTATCCCGTCCGGATCGATCAGCGTTGTCATTTCTGTTGACCACGCGCGTGACACGACGTCGAAGTAACCGGTCCCTGATGCCTCACCGGCATCAGTCACGAATTCGCCGGTCAGCCAGAAGTTGATGTAGTCATGCGGCAGTAGAACATGCCGCATCATCGCGTAAGTCTGCGGTTCGTGCCGGCGCACCCAGGCCAGTTTGGATGCGGTAAAACCGACCGGAATCGTCGTGCCGATCCGGCGCCGGATACCGGCATCGCCGCCGGCAGCCGCGAACAGCCATTCGTTTTCTTCAGTCGTTTCGGTATCGTTCCACAGCTTGACGTTGCGCAGCACCGCTCCATCCTTGTCCAGCATGACCAGACCATGATGCTGCCCCGATACGGCAATCGCGGCCACATCGCGCGGCGCATGCGCAGTCTGCGCGAACAGCCCGCGCAGCGCTTCCCGCAGGGCGGAAATCCACCATTCGGCTTTTTGTTCCCGCCTGCCGTTCGCTGCCTCGATGATGGGATGAGCGGCATAAGCGCGGGCCACGATCGAAGCTGTTTCCGGATCCAGAAGAACCGCCTTGCTGCCTTGCGTTCCACAGTCGATACCGAGATACATGTCCAGCTTGATTTAGACGTGCCGCTTTTACCCCGTCCAGAACGACGAAAGCAGAAGCTTGACGGCGATGGCGATCAGTATGACCGCGAAAATCCGCTTGACCGTCCGCGCCGACAACCGGTACGCGAGCGCTGCGCCGATGCGCGCGCCGAACACGCTGGCAAGCACCATCCACGACCACGCGGGCACATACACGAAACCAAACGTATTGGCGGGCAGCGTACTCACGTGCCAGCCATTGATCACATAGCCGAGCGTACCGCCGAGCGCAATGGGAAAGCCGACTGCCGCCGAGGTTCCTATGGCATTCTGGATGCGCACGTTGCACCAGGAAAGAAACGGCACAGTGATGACTCCGCCGCCGATCGCCACCAGCGTCGAGACTGCGCCAATGCCGGTGCCGACCAGCACGATGCCGGCTACGCCAGGCAATTCCCGGCCTGGCTTGGGCCGCACGCTGGCGCCAGTACCAGTGAGCATCTGTATCGCGACGATGACCACCATGGCCGTGAAGAACAGGGTCAGCACACGAGCCGGCAGACTCACGGCGATGCGTGTGCCGATGAACGCACCCACGATGACGCCCGGCGTAAGTTGCCCGACCAGCGGCCAGATCACGCCCTGCCGGCAATGATGCGCATAAAGGCTCGATACCGACGTGACGAGAATCGTCGCCATCGAGGTGCCGAGCGCGAGATGCAGGCTATGCACCGCGTCAATACCCTGTTGCTGCAGTAGCGTCGTCAGTATCGGGACCATGATCATGCCGCCGCCCACGCCCATCAAACCGGCCAATATGCCCGTGAAGGCGCCAAGGCCGAGATACGCGATTTCCCACATCATGTCTGACTTCTCTTCCTGTCAAATCCATGAGCGTCGTACAACCCCGCCTTGTGTTCCATATGTCCTCCAGACATGGATTACATGCATTGCTGGTGCCGGGCCTTATGGTAAAAGCCAGCAGCAGGAATGGTCAAGCCCATTCTTTTTTTTTCATTCAGCGCAGCGTATCAATGCGTAATGATCCTGGCGAGGAAGTCGTGCGCGCGTTCCGAGCGTGGCGAACCGAAGAAATCCTCCTTCGTACAATCTTCCACTACCATGCCCTGGTCCATGAAGATGACACGGTTGGCGACCTTGCGCGCGAAACCCATTTCATGGGTCACAACCATCATGGTCATACCCTCCTGCGCCAGGCCGACCATGACGTCCAGCACTTCGCCGATCATTTCAGGATCGAGCGCGGATGTCGGTTCGTCGAACAGCATCGCGACCGGATCCATCGACAACGCACGGGCAATCGCCACGCGTTGCTGCTGGCCGCCCGACAGTTGGCCGGGGAATTTATCCTGGTGCGCGATCAGACCAACGCGATCCAGATATTTCAAGCCTCTTTCGCTTGCCTCATCGAGGCTGCGGCCCAGCACCTTGACCTGGCCGATGGTCAGATTTTCACGGACCGACAGATGCGGGAACAGTTCGAAGTTCTGGAATACCATGCCAATGCGCGCGCGCAATTCTGGCAGCCTGGTCTTCGGGTCGCCGACTGACACGCCGTCAACCATGATCGACCCCTGTTGAAACGGCTCCAGGCCGTTGATGGTCTTGATCAGCGTCGATTTACCCGAACCAGACGGGCCGCAGATTACTACTACGTCGCCCTTGAGCACATTGGTGCTGCAATCGGTCAATACCTGAAAACTGCCGTACCACTTGCTGACCTTATTGAGTTCAATCACTGATTTCTCCTGATTCCTGATGAGAGCCTCTAGGCTCTTAGCAAATGACCGCGATCCTGTTCTGGAAGCGCTTCACCAATTGCGACAGCGTGAAACTGAGTACAAAATAGACCACGGCGACGAACAGATACATTTCTACCAGGCGGCCATCACGCTGAGCGATCTTGGAGGCGCTGGTCACGAAGTCCGGCACTGAACCCAGCACATACACCAGCGACACATCCTGAAACAGCACGATGGTTTGCGTCAGCAGGATCGGCGCAACGTTGCGAAACGCCTGCGGCAGCACGACATTGCTCATCATCTGCCAGTAGTTCATACCGATGGCGTAGCTGGCAAACATCTGGCCGCGCGGAATCGACTGTATGCCGGAACGGATGATTTCGCAGTAATACGCTGCTTCAAACAAAATGAAGGTCACCAGCGCCGACTGGAATGCACCGACCTGGACAGGATCGCTGGCGCCGATGACCCAGGCGCCGATGAACGGCATCAGGAAATAGAACCAGAAAATCACCAGCACCAGCGGCAGCGAACGGATCAGATTGACATAAATCGTCGCGATGAACGACAACGGCTTGTGGCTGGACAGGCGCATCATTGCCAGCAGCGTACCCAGAACGATGCCGCCGATCATGGCCGATATGGTCAGCACCAGCGTGAACTTCAGGCCGGTCGTGATCAGGTAAAACCACGAACGCTGAATGATATCGAAGTCGAAACCGGCAAACATGACTCAATGCCCTCCGGTGCTGGAACTGCCGGTCGTGATATAACCGGGTACCGCAGCCGCCTTTTCCAGGATGCGCACCAGCAGCAGCGCAATGCCGGAAATGATGATATAGAGGAGGGTGGCGCCGGTGAGCGACTCAAACGTCTGGAATGTGTATTCGCGCATCGAATAGCTTGCCGCCGTCAACTCCACCAGACCGATGGTCAGCGCCACCGAACTGTTTTTGATGATCGCCGCGAACTCGTTGGTCAGCGCCGGGATGATGATGCGGAAGGCCATCGGCAACAACACGTAGCGATAGGTCTGCACAGGCGTCAGACCGAGCGCTGCACCAGCCATGCGTTGACCGCGCGGCAAGGCATCGATGCCAGCGCTCACCTGCACAGCAACGCGCGCAGAGGTGAAGAACCCCAGCGCCAGGAAGGCCGTCACGAAAGAAGCTTCCGGCAGGCTCTTGAGCCAGTTGCCCAACGCAGTAGGCAGCAGTTCCGGCATCACGAAATACCAGAGAAACATCTGGACCAGCAGTGGAATATTGCGGAACAACTCGATGTAAGCGTTGGCGATCCTGACGGCCCAGGGTCGTCGGGTCGTGCGGAGGGTGCCGATGATGGTGCCGAGAATCAGCGCCATGATCCAGGCCAGCACGGCGGTAGCGATGGTCCATGTCAGACCGATCAGCAAGGTGTCGATATAAGGGATGCCATCGGGAGACTCCTCCCAGAAAATGCCCCAGTTCCAGTTGTAATGCATCGATGTCCCCGTTTCAGCCCGTTGAATAAAACGGACGATTCCCTCATTTTGCTTTTAGAGCCGCTAATACAACGCCGCTGGCAAGGCGCGCCGACGAAGACAGTACGAAGGTACGGCAAACAGGCGCAACGCAGCCAGCGGCGTTATATTAGCGGCTCTAAGCCACCTCGAAACAGCCTTGCCGAGAAATCGGCTGCACCAATGCATGCCAAGTAAAAACGATCGGCGCAAAAACATCGATGCCGGCTGTATCAGTTGCTTGTTCAACTCTCTATCAATCCTGTGGATAATTTTGTTGACAAGTCACCCGTCGACAGTCCTTGCCCCCGTGTCATGCCGGTTTCCATGGTTTGCGTCAAACCTGTGAAAGAAATAAAATCATTTAAAATCAATAATTTAGAAAAAATATCTTGCTCAATAGAATAAATGACGATATTGATGAAACAAGTTGAAGCTTTGTGCATAAGTCATATAAATGATGACTGTCTCCGGTCTTATACAAGCTGATGCCTATCTGTTTGCATGCGGCATACACCCGCGTTTTTATTGGCGCAGTTCGCGGCTTATCCTGTGGACGGCTTGCACCAGTATGGTAACCGCCTCGGGTGGTGTGAATTGCGAGATGCCGTGGCCGAGATTGAAGACATAACCGCTGCCGGCTTCGGGCTTGCCGAAAGTATGCAGCAGTTTGCGCGCTTCCGCTTCGATCTGCGCAGGGCCGGCAAGCAAGGCATGAGGATCGAGATTGCCTTGCAGAGCGACCCTGTTGCCGACACGGCGACGCGCATCGGCCAGATTGACCGTCCAGTCGAGACCGACGGCATCAGCGCCGATAGCGGCGATCTGTTCCAGCCACAAGCCGCCGCCTTTGGTGAATATGATGACCGGGATCCGGGCGCCGTCCTTCTCGCATTTGAGGTCGCGCAGAACGTCGGCCATGTAGCGCAGCGAAAACCCCTGATATACGCCATCGGCCAGCACACCGCCCCAGGTATCGAAAATCATCACGGCTTGCGCGCCGGCATCGATCTGGGCATTCAAGTATGCCGCGACCGCCGCTGCATTGATCTTGAGGAGGTGATGCATCAGATCCGGACGATCGTAAAGCATGGTCTTGACGGTGCGGAAGTCGTCCGAACCACCGCCTTCGACCATATAGCACGCGAGTGTCCACGGGCTTCCCGAGAAACCGATGAGCGGTACACGACCATTCAACTCGGTGCGGATCTGCGTGACGGTGTCGAAGACGTAGCGCAGTTTGTCCAGTGGCGGCGCCTGCAAGGCCAGTACGGCCATTTCATCGCGCAGCGGACGCTCGAATTTCGGCCCTTCACCATCGGTGAAATGCAGGCCCAGGCCCATCGCGTCCGGGATGGTGAGAATGTCGGAAAACAGGATCGCAGCATCCAGCGGATAACGTTCCAGTGGCTGGAGTGTGACTTCGGTAGCATAAGCGGGAGTTTTGGCCAGTTTCAGAAACGAGCCGGCGCGCGCACGCGTGGCGCGGTATTCCGGCAGATAACGGCCAGCCTGACGCATGAGCCACAATGGCGTGTATGCAGTCGGCTGGCGCAGCAAGGCGCGTAAGAAGGTATCGTTTTTCAGTGGCGCGAACGAAGGCATGGACGATCGTGTTGGGCAGGTTGGTAATTGCCCATTATCTCATCCAAACTGCGCATCGGATTTTCTATCCTGATTGCTCTTTAAAAAAGCGATAACGCCGCCATGTCTGAAATTTCTCCACCAGAAATTACCGGATGGTGAACGATGTCATAGCAAGAAGCCCGCTGGAATAGTCAGCTTTTGCCGGCTTGGTTCTCGACTCTCCTGCCGCTGTTTTGTACTGAGAAGGTTTTTTTATGGTTCCGCATCTCGTCACCGCCCTCAACGGTCCGCTTCTGGACCTGGAAAAGAAAATTCTGGATGCCACGCCCGCGATCGAGCGCTGGTTCCGCATGGAGTGGCAAGAACACACGCCGCCGTTTTACTGTTCGGTCGATTTGCGTAACGCCGGTTTCAAGCTGGCGCCGGTTGACACCAATCTGTTTCCGGGCGGCTTCAACAATCTGTCGCCGGAAATGCTGCCGCTGGCGGTACAAGCCGCGATGGCCGCGATCGAGAAATACTGTCCGGATGCCAGGAACCTGCTGCTGATTCCTGAAAACCAGTACACGCGCAACACCTTCTATCTGCAGAACCTCGCGCGGCTGATACAAATCTTCCGCCAGACCGGTCTCAATGTACGTCTTGGCGCCTTGTCAGGAGACATCGAGAAGCCTGGAAGCATCGATCTGCCCGATGGCGGCACCATGATGCTGGAGCCGCTGGAGCGTTCCAGGAACGGTCGTCGCCTTGGCCTGAAGAATTTCGATCCCTGTACCATTCTGCTGAATAACGATCTATCGGGCGGCATTCCCGCAGTGCTGGAAAACCTCAACGAACAGAACGTGCTGCCGCCGCTGCATGCAGGCTGGGCGGTGCGCCGCAAGAGCAATCACTTCGCTGCCTACGACGAGGTAGTCAAGAAATTTTCCAAGCTGGTCGATGTCGATCCATGGATGCTCAATCCTTTGTTTGCCAAGTGTGAAAAGGTCGATTTCCAGACCGGCGCCGGTATCGATTGCCTGGCCGACAATGTCAGCAGCCTACTGTCGAAAATCCGCAGGAAATATAAAGAATACGGCATCAAGGAGCAGCCCTTTGTCATCGTGAAAGCCAACGCCGGCACTTACGGCATGGGCATCATGACCGTCAGAGACGCCAACGAAGTCAAGGATCTCAATCACAGGCAACGCAACCGGATGGCGCTCGGCAAGGAAGGTCTGAAAGTCAGCGATGTCATCCTCCAGGAGGGTGTGCATTCTTTCGAGCGCATCAATGAAGCGGTGGCCGAACCGGTGGTGTACATGATCGACCGTTATGTGATCGGCGGTTTCTATCGTGTCCATGCAGACCGCGACGTCAATGAAAATCTGAACGCGCCCGGCGCGCATTTCGTGCCGCTGGCGTTCCAACAGCAGCACGCTTTGCCCGATTTGCAGGCCAGGCCGGGGACGACGGCGCCGAACCGTTTTTATATGTATGGCGTCGTGGCGCGGCTGGCCTTGCTGGCAGCATCGCTGGAAATGGAAAAGACCGATCCGAATCCGGAAATTTATTAGAAGCTCGCAAACCGCAGGCGGGCTAGTGGCATTACGTCGCGCCAGGACGAGCAGCAACTCAGGTTTCTGATCAATATTGCTGAAAAGTATTTTGTCGTGACGGATTGCAGCGACCATCATAAATTTGTATGATAATCAGATAATTAACTGTGGACGAGTGAGATACCTATGTTCCAGAAAATTCCGGTGCAAGCGCTCAGCGATACGGTAGCACGGCACTTGCTGGAGAAAATCGACCGGGGAGCATTTCCGCGTGGCGGCAAATTGCCGACCGAGGCCGTATTGACGCGGGAGTTCGGCGTCAGTCGCACGGTCGTGCGCGAAGCGATCTCGCGACTCAAGCAGGAGGGCGTGGTCGAACCGCGCCAAGGCAGCGGTATATTCGTCACCGGGCAGGCCGGCATCAAACCGCTGCGTATCGATTACACCGCGCTCAGTTCTCCCGCAGCCGTCCTGCAGATCGTCGAGCTGCGCCGCGCCATTGAAGCGGAAGTCGCGGCGCAGGCGGCCAAGCGCCGTACCGGTGCCGACATGGCGGCCATCGACCTCGCGCTAGCGCGCATCGGTCAGGATGTCAGTAACGGCGGCGATGGCGTTGCCGCCGACGTGGCGTTTCACCGTACCCTAGCGATGGCTACGCGCAATCCATATTTCATCAAGACGCTGGAATTTCTGAGCCAATATCTGGAGGCTGCCACTACAGTCACGCGCGGTAATGAGGCGCGGCGCGACGATTTTTCGCGCCAGGTGCGCGAAGAACATGAGGCCATCGTCGCTGCGGTTCGCGCCGGGGATGACATGGCAGCGCGCGCTGCGGCGCAGACGCATATGTTTAACGCAGCAAGACGATTGAGTCAGGCTTAATGTCAGCAGGCGCGCCGGAAGCCGTTTCGGATCTAGCGCCGCCGCTATTATCGGAGTCAACGATGTCTAACAATGTAGGTGTGATCGGTTTGGGGGCGATGGGTCTGGGCGTTGCCCGTTCGTTGCTGCGCGCGGGGTTCAAGGTGCATGCCTGCGACGTGCGCAGGGAGGTGCTCGACACATTCGCTGCCGAAGGCGGCGTCACCTGCGCGAATCCTGCCGAGATGGGCGAGATGGCCGATGTGGTGATCACGCTGGTGGTCAACGCGGCGCAAACCGAGACGGTTCTGTTTAGCGAGCATGGCGCGGCCTCGACGCTGAAACGGGGTAGCGTGGTGATTTCCAGCGCAACGGTAGCGCCGGATTTTGCGATCGCGCTTGGTCAGCGCCTCGTTGAAAAAGGTTTACTCATGCTGGATGCGCCGGTGTCGGGTGGCGCCGCGCGCGCCGCATCGGGTGAGATAACGATGATGACGTCCGGTCCTGTCGATGCCTACGCCAGAGTCGAAGACGTACTCGATGGCATGGCTGGCAAGGTCTACCGACTGGGCGATGCGCACGGCATCGGTTCCAGGGTCAAGATCATTAACCAGTTGCTGGCGGGCGTCCACATTGCCGCGTCGGCGGAAGCCATGGCGCTGGGGCTGCGTGAAGGCGTCAATCCCGACGCGCTGTATGATGTGATCACACATAGCGCGGGTAATTCGTGGATGTTCGAAAATCGCGTGCCGCATATTCTCAACGGCGATTACGCACCGTTGTCAGCGGTTGATATTTTCGTCAAGGATCTGGGCCTGGTGCTCGATACCGCGCGCCGCAGCAAATTCCCGCTGCCATTGGCCGCCGCCGCGCATCAGATGTTCATGATGGCATCGACTGCCGGTCATGGCGGCGAAGATGATTCCGCCGTGATCAAGATTTTCCCCGGCATCGATCTGCCACCATCGAAACAGTAAGTGCTACGGGAGCCCGGCATGTCTCAAGCCACACCTTTGCTCGGCTGTATCGCCGACGATTTCACTGGGGCCACCGACCTCGCCAATATGCTGGTGCGCGGCGGCATGCGCACCGTGCAAACCATCGGTATTCCTGAACAGATGCTGGCGGTTGCCGCCGATGTGCTGGTGGTCGCACTCAAATCGCGCACCATTCCGGTCGCTGAAGCGGTCGCGCAATCGCTGGCAGCCTTGTGCTGGTTGCAGCAGCAAGGCTGCACGCAATTCTTCTTCAAGTATTGTTCTACTTTCGATTCGACCGATGCCGGCAACATCGGTCAGGTGACCGACGCGCTGCTGAAAGAACTGGGCGCCGACTTCACTATTGCCTGCCCTGCTTTCCCGGAAAATGGCCGCACTATTTATCGCGGCTATCTGTTCGTCGCCGATGCGTTGCTCAACGAATCCGGTATGGAGCATCATCCGCTGACGCCGATGGCCGATGCCAATCTGGTGCGTGTGTTGCAGCGGCAGACGCCATCCAGGGTCGGCCTGGTGCGTTACGACACGGTGGCAAAAAATGCGGCGGCTGTAGTTGAACGCTTCACCGCCTTGCGTGCTGAAGGCGTGACGATGGCGATTGCCGATGCGGTCTCCAACCGTGACCTGCATGTGTTGGGCGAAGCCTGCGCAGGACTGAAGCTGATTACCGGCGGTTCCGGTATCGCGCTCGGTCTGCCGGAAAATTTCCGGCGCGCCGGTTTGCTGCGTGGCGCCGGCGAAGCGGCGCAGTTGCCGAAGGTCGATGGCTTGTCGGCAGTGCTGGCCGGCAGCGCTTCCAAAGCCACCAATGCGCAGGTCGCTGAATGGAAATCGAAACATCCTGCTTATCGTATCGACCCACTGGCGCTGGTGCGTGGCGAAGCTGTCGCGGCGCAGGCGCTGGCGTTTGCCGATGCGCACATCGAACAAGAGCCGGTGCTGATTTATGCCACTGCGACACCGGATGAAGTGAAGGCAGTGCAAAAAGAACTGGGCATCGCCAAGGCCGGTCATCTGATCGAACAGGCATTGGGCGAGATCGCCAGGGGTTTGCACGAGCGCGGCGTGCGCCGGTTCGTGGTTGCCGGCGGCGAAACGTCCGGCGCGGTGGTGCAG
>JBAPMF010000113.1:0-15941 GCA_049278475.1 Herbaspirillum sp.
GCCGCTAACACAACGCAGCCAGCGGCGTTGTGTTAGCGGCTCTTAAAGTGATTGATGCTGAAGTCATTTCGCGTCTTTTTCCAGCAGCGGCAACGACACGGCGGTGCTGGTCGCCAGCAGGCCGGTGTCTTGATAGATCGCCAGCTTCTGGCGCGTATCGCTGATGTCGAGATTGCGCATGGTCAGCTGGCCGATGCGGTCTTGCGGCGAGAAAGCGCCTTCACTTTTTTCCATGGTCAGGCGTTCCGGCTGATAGGTCAGGTTGGCCGACTCGGTGTCGAGGATGGAATAATCGTTGCCGCGCCGCAGTTCTATCGTGACTTCGCCGGTGATGGCGCGCGCGACCCAGCGCTGCGCGGTTTCGCGCAGCATGATCGCCTGCGGGTCGAACCAGCGGCCCTGGTATAGCAGACGGCCCAGCTTGCGGCCGTTGTCACGGTATTGCTCGATGGTGTCTTCGTTGTGGATGCCGGTGACCAGGCGCTCGTAAGCGATGAACAGCAGCGCCAGGCCCGGTGCTTCATAGATGCCGCGGCTCTTGGCTTCGATGATACGGTTTTCGATCTGGTCACTCATGCCCAGGCCGTGACGGCCACCGATGCGATTGGCTGCCATCATCAGGTCGACCGGATTGTCGTAGACCATGCCGTTGAGTGCGACCGGACGGCCTTCTTCGAAGCGCACGCTGACTTCTTCGCGTTTGACCTCGACATCATCGCGCCAGAACGCCACACCCATGATAGGCTGGACGATTCTGATGCCGCTGTCGAGGTATTCCAAATCTTTCGCTTCATGCGTCGCGCCGAGCATGTTGGAGTCGGTCGAATAAGCTTTTTCGACTGGCATTCTGTAGTCGAAGCCGGACTTGACCATGAATTCCGACATTTCCTTGCGTCCGCCCAGTTCATCAATGAACTGATCGTCCAGCCATGGCTTGTAGATGCGCAGATGCGGATTGACCAGCAGACCGTAGCGGTAGAAGCGCTCGATGTCATTGCCCTTGAAGGTGCTGCCGTCGCCCCAGATATCGACATTGTCTTCGCGCATGGCGGCCACCAGCATGGTGCCGGTGACGGCGCGGCCGAGCGGAGTGGTGTTGAAATAGGTCACACCGGCTGTCGAGATGTGGAAAGCGCCGCTTTGCAGCGCGGCGATGCCTTCAGCCACCAGTTGTTCGCGGCAGTCGATCAGGCGCGCCAGCTGGGCGCCGTAGGCCCTGGCTTTCTTTGGGATTGCGTCATAGTCCGGTTCGTCAGGCTGGCCCAGGTTGGCCGTGTAGGCGTAAGGGATGGCGCCTTTCTGGCGCATCCAGTGCAGCGCGGCGCTGGTATCGAGGCCGCCCGAGAAGGCGATGCCGACTTTTTCATCGATGGGAACGGATTGCAGGATGTTGGACATGATGCGCGTATGGGATGGTGATGACGGACGGGAAGGGTGAGAACATGTTCTGAGCGGCAGACACAATCATGCCACTTTTCCCAGTACGAGATATTCAAGCAGGGCCTTTTGCACATGCAGGCGATTTTCCGCTTCGTCCCAGACCGCCGATTGCGGACCGTCGATGACTGCGGCGGAGACTTCCTCGCCGCGATGCGCCGGCAGGCAGTGCATGAATAAGGCGTCTTTTTTGGCGCGGGCCATCTTGGCCTGATCGACGATCCAGCCGTCGAAAGCTTGCAGGCGCGCGGCGTTTTCAGCTTCGTAACCCATGCTGGTCCAGACATCGGTCGTGACCAGATCGGCATCCTGGCAGGCGTCGGCCGGATTGGTGAAGAAGGTGTAGCGCTGATGGCCGGGCGCGACCAGCGTGTGATCGATGTCGTAGCCCCTGGGGGTGGATACATTGACGTGAAAACCGAATATTTCGGCAGCCTGCAGCCATGAATACAGCATGTTGTTGGCATCGCCGACCCAGGTCACGACCTTGTCCTCGATCGAGCCGCGTTGCTCGATGTAGGTAAACACATCGGCCAGTACCTGGCAGGGATGGTATTCATTGGTCAGGCCATTGATGACCGGCACGCGCGAACAGGCGGCGAAGCGCTCGATGATTTCCTGGCCGAAGGTGCGGATCATGATGACGTCGCACATGCGCGACATCACCTGCGCCGCGTCTTCGATCGGCTCGCCGCGGCCGAGCTGGCTGTCGCGGGTATTGAGGTAAATCGCCGCGCCGCCGAGCTGGTGCATGCCGGCCTCGAAGGACAGGCGGGTGCGCGTGGAGTTTTTCTCGAACACCATGATCAGCGTGCGATCGGCCAGCGGATGATACGCCTCGTAGTTCTTGAATTTGCCTTTGATCACATGCGACCGCTCGATCACGTAGGCATACTCATCAAGCGTGAAGTCGGAAAACTGCAGGTAGTGTTTAGTGGCCATGAATGAAAATGGCGGCCAGTGAGGCGCCTGCCGCCGGTTGTGATGACTGCCTCAGATTATAAGGCATCCAGGTTGAACGCGTCGGCGCTATCATTTCCGGCGGGGCGGTGCAAATCGATGAGGCGTGTGCCGGCCATTCTGTCGTGCAAGACGGCGTTTCAGAGAAGGGGCCGGCGTGGTGCGCCGTGCCGTTTCCGGTACTGAATTCAATAGAATCTCCAGTATCGAGTGCGAGCTTTACCTGATAAGCAAACGGTAGTTCCTAGTTTATAAACTGATTCCTTTAGCCCTGAGCGCTTGTGCCAGGGCATGTGCTGCGCGAGAACAGTGGGTCTTGACGCTACCCTCGGAGCATCCCATTGCGCTCGCTGTTTCAGCGACATCCATGTCTTGCCAGTAACGCATCAGAAAAGCTTCTCGTTGACGCGTCGGGAGTTTTTGCACTTCTGCATCGATCAAAGAGAGCGTTTGCTCGCGCTCGACCCTGTCAGCGCTGGATTCGGCGGCCTGGGCGCTTTCTTCTGCTTCGTAGTTTTCCAGCAGGTCGAAGTGTTCCTGGCTTTCGGTATTACGGCTGATGCTGGAAAATAGACTGACCCAGGTGCCGCGGATTTTCTCCCGGCGGAAAAAATCATGAATGGTGTTTTGCAGGATGCGCTGAAATAGAAGCGGGAGCGCGTCCGCCGGTTTGTCGCCGTATTTTTCAGCTAGTTTGGTCATGGCATCCTGAACGATGTCAAGCGCGGCTGCATCTGTGCGCACGGCGTAGATGGCCCGCCTGAAGGCGCGCCGTTCAGCATTTTCGAGAAAATCCGAGAGTTCTTTGTCAGTTGCCATGCAATACGGCTTGTCGGTGCGCAGTCGGAAATAGACGAATCTGCATGCATTTCCAACATGTCCAGCAAGAGCGCATGCTAGCAAGAAAATCTTTGTTTGTGGCGGTATCGGCCAGAAATGCTCAATGCGTGAGCGGTTTTCCCAGGTTGTCGAATGAAATTCACTTGACCAAAATGATGCGGGGCATTAATTTATCAGTCCGCTTCATCAACATGAAGCGCCTTTGCCCTGGCGACGCATCATGTGGCGATGTCCAGGGTGCGCTTTATTTGAAAAGCTGTTTGTTCCAACCCGCGCCACAAGCGCGAGAAATTCGTAACGGTGTACTTGTATACCAAGGCTGAACGAGTTGCGCTGAGCGGCATTCCAAACCTCATTACGGTTGGGGGGCAGGAATGACGTGACCGCACAGGAAAGGGATGCCGGAGCAAGTCGATCAGCGCGGTTTCGTCAGGAGAGAACATCCGATCAATCTCCCATGGACCTTGAAAGGAAGTAGTAATGAGTGCAAAAAGTCTCACCGGCGCGGAGATACTCGTCCGTTGCCTGGCTGAAGAGGGCGTCGAGCATGTCTTCGGCTACCCGGGCGGCGCCGTGCTTTATATATACGACGCCATCTTCAAACAGAACGGATTCCAGCATATTCTGGTACGCCACGAGCAGGCTGCGGTACATGCGGCAGATGCGTATTCGCGCAGTTCCGGAAAAATCGGCGTATGCATCGTGACCTCCGGTCCCGGCGTCACCAATGCGGTGACCGGTTTGGCGACTGCGTACATGGATTCGATTCCGATGATCGTGATTTCTGGCCAGGTGCCATCGACGGCCATTGGTCAGGACGCCTTCCAGGAATGCGATACTGTCGGCATCACCCGCCCTTGCGTCAAGCACAACTTCCTCGTCAAGGATGCGAAAGACCTCGCCGCGACGATGAAAAAAGCTTTCTATATCGCCACGACTGGCCGTCCAGGTCCGGTGCTGATCGATATTCCCAAGGATATTTCGGTGCAGACCTGTGCTTACGATTATCCGGCGACCGTCGAGATGCGTTCGTACAGGCCGGTCGACAAGGGACACTCTGGCCAGATTCGCAAGGCGCTACAGTTACTGCTGTCGGCCGAGCGTCCGATCATCTACACTGGCGGCGGCATCATTCTCGCCAATGCGGCGCCGGAACTGAACAGACTGGTCGATTGTTTGAACTTCCCCTGCACCAACACATTGATGGGCCTGGGCGGTTATCGCGCCACCAGCGACAGATACGTCGGCATGCCCGGCATGCACGGCACATATGAAGCCAACATGGCCATGCAGCACAGCGATGTGATGATTGCCATTGGCGCGCGCTTCGATGACCGCGTGATCGGCAATCCTGAACATTTTGCTTCCAGCGCGCGCAAGATCATTCACATCGACATCGACCCGTCATCGATTTCCAAGCGGGTCAAGGTTGATATTCCTATCGTCGGCAATGTCAAGGATGTCCTGCAGGAGTTACTGGCCCTGCTCGATGCTGCCGATACCGGCCCGAACGTTGCTGCCCTGGCGAACTGGTGGAAGCAGATCAATCAATGGCGCGAGCGCGACTGTCTGAAATTTGCGACCTCGGAAGAGTGTATCAAGCCGCAATCGGTGGTTCGGAAAGTATGGGACATCACCAAGGGTGACGCCTTCATCACATCCGACGTCGGTCAGCATCAGATGTGGGCTGCGCAGTATTATGGCTTCGACAAGCCGCGCCGCTGGATCAATTCCGGCGGCCTGGGCACCATGGGCGTCGGCTTGCCGTATGCCATGGGCGTACAAAAAGCGCATCCCGATGCGACCGTCGCCTGTATTACCGGAGAAGCATCGATCCAGATGTGCATTCAGGAACTGGCTACCTGCAAGCAATATCATCTGACGCCCAAGATCATTTTGCTCAACAACCGTTTTCTCGGCATGGTGCGCCAGTGGCAGCAGATCGATTATGGTTCGCGCTACTCCGAGTCCTACATGGATTCCCTGCCTGATTTCACCAGACTGGCCGAGTCCTATGGACATGTCGGTATGAAGATCGAAAAACCGGGCGATGTGGATGGCGCGCTGAAGGAAGCGTTCGATATGAAAGACAGGCTGGTCTTCATGAACTTCATTACCGATCAAACCGAAAACGTCTGGCCGATGGTCAAGGCAGGTAAAGGTTTGACTGAAATGCTGCTAGGTTCGGAGGATCTGTAATCATGCGCCACATTGTTTCTGTCCTGCTGGAAAACGAAGCAGGCGCTCTGTCCCGCGTCGTGGGACTGTTCTCCGCGCGCGGCTATAACATCGAAACCCTGACTGTCGCGCCTACCGAAGACGCTACCTTGTCGCGTATGACTATCGTGACCAGCGGCACGGACGACGTGATTGAACAAATCACCAAGCATCTGAATCGCCTGATCGAGGTGGTGAAGGTCGTGGATTTGACTGAAGGCGCGCATACCGAGCGCGAACTGATGCTGATCAAGGTGCGTGCCGTGGGCAAGGAACGGGAGGAAATGAAGCGTATGGTGGACATCTTCCGCGGTCATATCATCGATGTCACCGAAAAGACCTACACCATCGAACTGACAGGTAACAAGGGCAAGTTGGACGCGTTCATCGATTCGATCGACCGTGTGGCGATTCTTGAGACTGTGCGTACTGGCAGTTCGGGTATCGGCCGCGGCGAACGGGTTCTCAAAATCTAATTCCCACTCATCGTCGCCAGCTCTTTACCGGATATCCGCAAGGATTCAACATTTCAACAATTTAGTCACCAGGAAAAATCATGAAAGTTTTTTACGACAAAGACGCAGACCTGTCCCTGATCAAGAACAAGAACGTGACCATCATCGGTTACGGCTCGCAAGGCCACGCGCACGCGCAAAACCTGAAGGATTCCGGTTGCAGGGTGACCGTCGGTCTGCGCAGGGACGGCGCCTCCTGGAACAAGGCCAGCAACGCCGGCCTGAACGTTGCCAAAGTCAACGATGCCGTCAAGGACGCCGACATCATCATGATCCTGCTGCCGGATGAAAACATCGGCCAGGTCTATGCGGAAAATGTTGCTCCATACGCCAGGCAAGGCGCTACCGTTGCCTTTGCGCATGGCTTCAACATCCACTACGGCCAGGTCGTGCCGCGCGCCGATCTGGATATCATCATGATCGCCCCGAAGGCTCCCGGCCACACCGTGCGCTCGACCTATACCCAGGGTGGCGGCGTACCACACCTGATTGCCGTCCACCAGGACCGATCCGGTACTGCCCGTGACATCGCCCTGTCATACGCCACCGCCAACGGCGGCGGTCGTGCCGGTATCATCGAAACCAGCTTCCGTGAAGAAACTGAAACCGACCTGTTCGGTGAACAGGCCGTTCTGTGCGGCGGCGCCGTCGAGCTGATCAAGGCTGGCTTTGAGACTCTAGTGGAAGCCGGCTACGCGCCAGAGATGGCTTACTTCGAGTGTCTGCACGAATTGAAACTGATCGTCGATCTGATTTATGAAGGCGGCATCGCCAACATGAACTACTCCATCTCCAACAATGCGGAATACGGCGAATACGTCACTGGCCCGCGCATCATCAACGAAGAGAGCAAGAAGGTCATGCAGCAGGTGTTGACCGACATCCAGACTGGTGAATACGCCAAGAGCTTCATCCTGGAAAACAAGGCCGGCGCGCCGACCCTGCTGTCGCGCCGCCGTCTCAACGCCGAGCACCAGATCGAAATCGTCGGCGCAAAACTGCGCGCGATGATGCCATGGATCAAGGCTGGCAAGCTCGTGGACCAGTCGAAGAACTAGGAACGCGTTCCCGATCGCGCCGGACGCGCAGGCATGCGCGTTCTGGAGGGAACCGTATGCAGCACCTTCATCGTTTTTGGAGTATCCATGTCGCGCTCAAGCCAACTATTATTTGCTGCCATACTTGCAACAGCCGCCATGATGGCGCATGCGCAATCCGTCCAGGTCACCGGCAGTCTGGTAGTGATCCCCGCCTCAGGCGAAATCGTCGTGCCGAATGATCAGGCGCGTGTGACACTAGGCGTGGAGGAGCAGGACAAGGACAAGGCCGTGGCTGCGTCGCGCGTCAACAGGAAAATGAAGCAGGGTATCGACATCGTCAAAGAGCAGGATCCGCGGGCGCAGCTCAAGACGCGTGGCTATTACACCTATGCAGTCTATGCCGAAGAGTCGCATTCCGGTAACCAGCCGCGTCCCATCGTCGGCTGGCGCGTCGGCCAGTATCTCGACGTCACCACGACCAATCTGGAGGGGCTGCCCAGGACGGTGGCGGCAGCGCAGCGTATTCTCGGACTGAACGATCTGCGATTCGGTTTGAGTCCTGAGGCGGCCAGAAAACTGGATGAGAACCTGATCAATGCCACCTACAGGAATTTCAGCGAGCGCATTGCCTCGATTGCCACGGCGATGGGGCTTGGCAGCGCTCATGCCATGGTGGAAACCATAGATTTCGAAGGCTCTGGCAACTATGTGCAGAATGTAGCGCCCAAGGCGGTCATGATGCGCGCGATGGCGGATGCGCCGGAGCAAGAAGCATTGGCTGAGCCAAGCTTCGAGCCGGGCGACTCCACTGTGGGCATGCGTCTGGTCGGCAAGGTGCGTTTCAACAAATAAGAGGAAAGCGTGTTCAGGGTTTTCTGCGTATGAGAAACATCAGTCGAGAGCACATTCCGAAAGCCAAAGAGAAATTTTCGCGGACGCGAAAATCAAGTGGCATGGTGTACCCGGATGTTCACGCGGCAAGCACTGTACTCGGAGCGTAGCTGTAAATTAGACAAAATTATTTTCATTGACTCTCATGTCAACCAAGGTGTAAAGTGTCAACTTGACCGTCAAGTGCATAGCCGAGGATGCCATGGGGAAAAAGCTGATCAATGCGCCAGTTTACTATACGGTTGCACAAGTCCAGTTCAATCCGGTGTTGGACTTGGATGGGTACATCCCCGCCATACAGTCCAAGATGCGTGAGGCGCACTTCCCGGACTACAAGAAGGAAGCCGTTCAGCGACTTGTGTTGCCATTTGGTGGCGCAGAGCAAGGGCAGATGGCTGCGCCCAGCTTGACATCGCAGTCGCGTTATTTGTTCGGCGACATTGATGGACGCTCGCTGTTCCTAGTGGAAACGAACGCGCTGTCATTCCAGACCACTAATTACGATACCTTTGAAACCTTCTCCGAAACCCTTCTGAAGGGGCTGGGCATTCTACACGACGCCCTTTGTCTCGACTTCGTTGAGCGTATCGGGTTACGATACTTGGATGCCGTTCAGCCATCAAGAGATGGTGAAACGTTGCGGGATTTCTTCGTGCCGGAAGTGCTGGGTCTTGCGCTCCGAGGGGAAGGCCAACTTCAGCACTCGGTTAGCGAGACCATCGTTACGACTGCCGCAGGACAGCTAGTTTCACGTGTCCTCATCCGCCATGGGCACATTGGTCTTCCCAGGGAACTAGTAGACGGTGGGCTAGCCTCCACCATCGACCCTCGCTTTACCCAACGGGAGAGCCTGCACGCCACTGTCGATACGGATGCCTCCATCGGTCATCGTGAGGTGTTCGACCTTTTGAAAGTGGGATTGCGACTGACTGCTCTCCATGATGAAATCGTCAAGTCCTTCAATGCAACGGTGACCGACCATGCTCGCTCATCTTGGGCCTAAAGGGAACGCATCATGAGCACTGCAATGACCTATGGCGGCTGGGTGACTGACCGTCTGACTGCAACTGGTGTCACGCCTACCGTCGTTCGCTGGGTGGGATGGATGGCTGTCGCAGGTGCCGCATTGACCAGCATCGGCACTGGAGGTGAACTTCCGCTTGAGTATCTTCAACGGAACACCGAACGTGCGCAGCATATGGCGCCAACGGTCGAAGTCGCAGAGGTTGAACAAGTCCGCACCCCCAGCGAGAACCTGATGCGAATCCGCGAGGTGCTCAATCCGGCTATTTCCGACCTCGCAACAACCTTTGGAGTATCTAGGCAGTCAGTCTACAACTGGCTGAATGGCGAACCCGTTGCGGATGAGAATGCGGCCAAGCTGCGAGACCTTGCCCAAGCGGCGGATGTGCTGGCTCACGAAGGGGTGATCGTCAATGCGGCGCTGATGAAGCGCAAATTCGCCAATGGCCGCACACTGATGCAGGTCGTTCAGGCGGGTGAGTCCGCACGCGAGGCCGCATTCATGCTGGCGCAAATTCAGAAACGCGAGGCGGCGCAGCGTGAGCGCATGAACGCCCGTCTCGCTAACCGCGCAAAGACGCCGGCTACCGCCGACTTCGACCTTCCTGCGCCCAATGATCATGTTTGAAGGTGAGACGTGGCAGAATGGAATCGCGATACACCGTGGCGGCAAGGGCACCTGCTCGGTGCCGATGCGATTGACGTACTAGGATTGCACCACGCGGAACATCTTGAACAGACAGTGGTAGCGGTCGCAACCCACGACTGCGACCTCGCACAAGACCCCGAATGGGAGCCGCGCATCGAGGTCGTGGTCGGCTGTCTGGCTGACAAAGATGGCTGCTGCACCCACGCCAAGAACGCCCGCAGGCTCCACGTCGAGTATGCGGGCGATGTTCTTTTTTGGGCTGAGTTCGATGCGTCCGCCAAGGTTGCTATCGACAAGCTGGTCCTGAATCAGTACGAACCACGCGCCGATGCACGCCTCACCCCGGAAAACCACGCCGTTTTCCAGATATGGCTGGCCAGCCGTTACCGCCGCTCTGCGTTCGCTGATGAATTCGAGCGTCGCCTGACTAAAGAAACCAGGTTGGCCGAAAAGATTGCCAAGGCCGTGAAGCCTCACGGCGAGCTGATTGTCGGCGTCTTCTTCGATGTGGACAGTGGTGAAGAGGTGACGCGGGATGGCCCGGACGACACTTACATCCTCGACATTACCATCCTGCACACGGCAGACCCTGATTTCATGGCCGCTGAAGCAGCGGCTCAGCAGGCTGCGACCGTCATCGAGAAGGCGTTCAATGACAAGCTCTTCGACCCAGCCAAGCAGTGGAAGCACATCGAACTACGCTCCTGCGATGCCATTTCTGAATCGGTACTGTCCTACCAAGACTTCAAACAACTCAAACGTTGGCGGCTGGAGCACATCAGCCTCGCCGCCGATCCACAACAACCCGTGGTGGCTGAATGACGCTGCGCACTTCTAGCCACATTTAAAGAAAGGGTGCCTTGATGGCTCCGAAGGAGATTGGGTTTGTGCGACCAACTCCGGGAAAACTGGCGCGGCTGGCGGGGATCGAACCCACGACCCTTGGCTTCGGAGGCCAATACTCTATCCACTGAGCTACAGCCGCATTGGAGGTGAACGTTGAAGAGGCGTGAAGGATACCGTTTTTCCCCATCCATGCAAAGCGATTATTTTCCGTTCCCGATGAATCAATAGTGCCTAACACGCTCTATAATCCAAGGCGGTGCAAGACGGCACTTTTCTGAACTTGTCATAAACAGACACTGGTTTCGATCAAATCAACGCTTTCGAAGAATATGGCACGGAGCGAACGATGAGCGACGATGCACATGAAGAATCCGCGATCAGGACGCCGAAACAACTGATTGTTGCGGTATTGGCCGGTTTTCTGGTTCCCGTCATCTGCATCGTGCTGCTGGTGCAATATGTGACGAACGCTCAAAAGACCGGCGCCGGCTCGGACAGCCAGAGTCCCGAAATGATCGTCGCCCGTATCAAGCCGGTCGCCGACGACGGTTTCACCTTTCGCGACGCCAGCGTGCCCAGGCAATTGCTGAGCGGTGAGGAAGTCTTTAAAACGACCTGCGCCGTCTGTCATATGACCGGCGTCGGCGGCGCGCCGAAGGTTGGTGATTTCGCCGCCTGGAGAGTGCGCATCAGCGAAGGTTATGACAAACTGCTGTCGCACTCGATCATCGGCCTGAATGCCATGCCCCCCAAAGGCGGCAATCCCGATCTGGACGATGTCGAAATAGCCCGTACCGTGGTGTATATGGCCAACCAGTCGGGCGCCAGGTTCAAGGAGCCGGAAGCGCCTGCTCTTGCGGAGGCTCCCCCAGACAACAAATAAGAGCCAGCGGTTCTAAAGCTGGACCGATTGCCGCCGGAACGGTTTTGCGCACGGCAAGCGCTGATCGTTTATCATTACCGGTTTGCTTATATGTCGGGAGACGCGCGATGCTCAAACACATCGTCATGTGGACACTGAAAGAACATGCCGAAGGCGCCGACAAGGCCACCAACGCGCGCAGGATGAAAGAATTGCTCGACGGCTGCAAGGGTCTGGTGCCGGGCATGCTGGCTTTTGAGACCGCGCTGGCGCGGCCCGGCCTGGAAGCGACCTGCGACGTCGTGCTGTATGCCAAATTTACATCCAGGGCAGCGCTGGACGCCTATCAGGACCATCCCGATCACGTCGCGATCAAGCCGTTCATCGGCGCGATTCGCGAAGCTCGCCAATGCATGGATTACCAAATCTGAGTAGCGCGCACGACATCGATGGCATCATCATGAGTCATTCCCTATCTGAAATTTTTATCAATGGCAATCCCTACCTGGAAAGCCTCGGCGTCGAGGTGCTGGAATATGGCGATGGCAAGGCTTCCATGGCGCTGCTGCTGCGTCCGGAATTCATGAACGGCTGGCGCGTCGCACAGGGTGGTATTTCCATGACGCTGATGGATGTCGCGATGGGTCTGGCGATGCGCACGGCGATTCCCGACGCCAGGGCGGCAGCGACGGTCGATATGAGCGCCAGCTTTTTGCAGCCCGCCGGTCGGGCCGGCGAAACTATCGTGGCGCAAGGCCTGGTCTACCATCGTTCGGCGACCATGTGTTTTTGCGAAGCGCAGCTGTGGAACGGCGACGTGCTGGTTGCCAGGGCCATGGGTACGTTCAAGGCACTCAAGTGTGTCGGCATGCCGGGAAACTGACACGCAGAGCAGGAGGAAATCAGCAAGACATGATCGAACATGGATTACAGCATCCGCATCGCCGCCTGGGCTGAACTGCGTGCAGACGCCATGCTGATTCGCAACGAAGTCTTCGTGGCTGAGCAGCAGGTTCCCGCTGAACTGGAGATGGACGATATGGACGCCGTCTGTGTGCATGCCATCGCTTACGACGCAGCCGGTACGCCGCTTGCTACCGGTCGTTTGCTGCCGGACGGCCATATCGGCCGTATGGCGGTGCGCAGCAGTCGCCGCGGTCGGGGAATCGGCGGCGCCGTGCTGCAGGTGCTGATGGCGGTAGCGCGTCAGCGCGGGGATCGCGAAGTCGTCCTGAGCGCGCAAGCGCACGCGGTGCCGTTTTACGGTGGCCATGGTTTTGCGCAGGAAGGCGAAGAATTCATGGAGGCGGGTATTCCGCACATTCGGATGCGCGCATGGCTGGCATGAACGGCAGCTTCGATTCTGCGCGTCGCGCAGGGGTGTTGCACCCGCAGTGACAGCCGGCGGCGATGGCAACGCCGGCCGCACTACACATTTCCTGAAATAACAGAGCATGAAGCAATGAGAGACACGCATGGCTAAGACGCCGTTTTACAAATCACTTTATTTCCAGGTGTTGATGGCAATTGCCATCGGCGTATTGCTTGGTCATTTCTATCCGCATGCCGGCGAGGCGATGAAGCCGTTTGGCGATGGCTTCATCAAACTGATCAAGATGATCATTGCGCCGGTAATCTTCTGCACCGTGGTGCTGGGTATCGCCGGCATGGAAGACATGAAAGGGGTCGGCAAGACCGGTGGCCTGGCGCTGCTGTACTTTGAAATCGTCAGCACGCTGGCGCTGGTTGTCGGTCTGGTGCTGGTCAACGTGCTGCAACCCGGCGTCGGCATGAACATCGACCCGCATACCATCGACGCCGGAGGCATCGCTGCCTATACCGGCCCGGGCAAGATGAGCAGTACGACGGATTTCATCATGAGCGTCATTCCGGTGAGTATGGTCGATGCGTTTGCCAAGGGCAATGTGCTACAGGTGTTGCTGATCTCGGTGCTGTTCGGTTTTGCGCTGCATCGCTTCGGCGGTCGCGGCACGCTGGTTTTTGACTTCATCGAAAAGTTTTCTCACGTCCTGTTCGCCATGGTCGGCGCCATCATGAAAGCGGCTCCGATCGGTGCTTTTGGCGCCATGGCCTTTACCATCGGCAAGTATGGCGTCGATTCGCTGCTGTCGCTGGGCAAGCTGATGGGGACTTTTTACCTGACCTGCCTGATTTTCGTGTTTGTCGTGCTGGGCGCCATCACACGTCTGCACGGCTTCAGCGTGTGGAAGTTCATCAAGTACATCAAGGAAGAATTGCTGATCGTGCTGGGTACTTCTTCCTCGGAGTCGGTGTTGCCGCGCATGCTGGTCAAGATGGAAAACCTGGGCGTCAAGAAGACGGTGGTCGGTCTGGTGATCCCTACCGGTTATTCGTTCAACCTGGACGGCACAGCGATTTATCTGACCATGGCGGCTGTGTTCATTGCCCAGGCGACCAACACGCCGATGACGCTGGTGCAGGAACTGACGCTGCTGGCGGTATTGCTGCTGACTTCCAAAGGCGCCGCAGGCATCACCGGCAGCGGCTTCATTGTGCTGGCGGCCACCTTATCGGCGGTCGGACATCTGCCTGTGACGGGTCTGGCGCTGATTCTCGGCATCGATCGTTTCATGTCGGAAGCGCGCGCGCTGACCAACACCATAGGCAATGGCGTGGCGACCATCATCGTGGCGAAGTGGAGCAGGGAACTCGATGAAAAACGGCTGCACGAAAAGCTCAATAACGAAGCACCGGAAGCAAGCGATGTGCCGTAAGCCGAACCGTACCGGAGCGAAGATCCGTCACTGATCTGCGTGTACGGGCTTGGCCCCTTGTACGAAAAAACGGCAGCAGGATGTGCTGTCCTGCTGCCGTTTTTTATTACTTGGGATTCGGTGCTTTTTCCAAAACAAGCGCTACATATTGATCCATCTGTTTGATCATTTTTTCGTAATTCTCCATAGGCTTACCCCAGGCGTCTTCCACATCTTTTACTTCTCCCGCTGCGTATTCCGAGATGGTGAAAATTTTTGCCTTGGCTTCCGGATACAGTTCGATCACCTTGCTTTTTTGCCTGACAGTCATTGTCAGGATCAGATCGGAGTGGCGTATATCGTTGGGCGTCAGTGGGGTTGCCTGATGGGAGGAGACATCCAGGCCGCGCTGCGACAATAGTATCGCAGCATTCGGCTCAGGTTTGGTGTCATAGGGATCCATGTCCACTGCGCGAGAAATGACGGCGATAGGTAATTTCTTTTTTGCGATCAAGTTCCTGGCCAGCATTTCAGCGGTTAAACTACGACCGGTATTGCCAGTGCAGACAAAGGCAATTTTGGTCGGCTCGCTGGCATGAGCGGAAAAACCGAGCAGCGGCAGCAGGCAGGAGGTGATAACAGCAGCTAGCACTTTCTTCATGATGGATTTCTTCCTGATTCGATATAGATAGATAACCGCGACAAACCCTTTTGATTTTCGGACAAGGCCATTGATTGGTCAACGCCATCTGTTGAAAAAGATAATGCGGACAATCCTGCATATTTTCCGCGGTGTCTTGAAAGACCTTCCACATTGCCATGCCATTGTCGACATTAGCCAGTCTTGGACGAGAAGCGCCATTACGCATTGTGCTGATCGATGCCTGCGATGAGGTTTCCATCACAATGGCCGGATTGGCGCAGCCGTTACGTATGGCGGCAAAAGTCCTTGGTCCCAAGCAGTTGCAGGTCACAGTCATCAGTCTGGAGCAAGTGCTCGAGCCTCTGACCGGGGATGCGCGGAACTGGTCGGACTGGCATATCGCGTTGCTCGTGGCGGATGGTGAATACGCTTCTTTGCCGGCGGAACATTCCCGTTTTTTGATCGCACGCTGCCGGCAGGCGAAAGTCTGGGGAGCTGTCGGCGCGGCCGTGTTGTGGCTGACGCGCGCCGGCATGATGGATGGCTTGCGCACGGCGCTGCCATGGGCGCTGTATGCCGCAGCGGAAGATGTCGCCGGTCGTGCGATACTGACCGCGAACCTGTTTGAACTGGACGGCGGTCGCCTTAGTTGCTGCGGTGGTGCTGCCAGTATCGATTTTTCATTGACGTTGGTGCATTTCCTGTTTGGCGCAAGCGTTCAGGAGCAAGTCAGGGAATCGCTCTGCGTCGATCGTATACGCGGTGCGGGCGAACGGCAGGGCATGGCGCTACAGACACGCCGCGCGTTACAGCCCCGTCTGTCCGAAGCGCTCATGCTGATGGCGGCGAATATCGAAGAACCGCTCGCCACCGACGATATTGCCAATCTGGTCGGCATTTCGCGTCGCCAGCTGGAGCGCCAGTTCAAGCAGTACCTCGGCAGTGTACCATCGCGCTACTACCTTGAATTGCGGTTGCGGCGGGCGCGGCAGTTGTTGCTGGATTCACAGCACTCTATCGTGCAGATTGGGTTGATGTGCGGTTTTTCGTCCGGTTCGCATTTTTCTACCGCCTATGGCGCGCTGTTCGGGATGACGCCGCGCGATGAGCGCAAGCGCCGCTTGAGTCTGCTGTGACCTACCCCCCCCTCCGATTTAGTACGAGATCGACGTGGAGTCTGCGGTTAAAAAAGTATCTGCAAACTGCTGTGGTGTCAGATAAGCAAGAGAGCTGTGCGGACGCTCGGTATTATATTCACGACGCCATGCGGCAATGACTTCACG
>JBAPMF010000114.1:0-6903 GCA_049278475.1 Herbaspirillum sp.
GGAGCACTGTGAAGGAACGCGGTTTCAGGCCGGTAGTCGTTACGCGCCCCCTGGCGCAGGCTGGTGCGTTTGCCGCGCAGGTGGCCGTCATTGGCCGCACGCCAGTGATTTTCCCACTGCTGGACATTGCGCCGGTGGCTGACAGCGCCGCATTGCAGGGGATGTTATCCGTACTGGATCGTTACGCGCTGGCAGTGTTCGTCAGTCCGAATGCCATCGATGCCGTTTTCCCTTTCATACCGGCATGGCCGCGGGAAGTGGCCATCGGCATCGTCGGCGAAGGCAGCAGGCTGGCATTGCAGCGGCATGGCGTCGATGACGGTAACGCTACCATCTACGCGCCACGCCATCGCGAGCGCATGGATTCCGGGGAGTTGTTCAAGGCGCTCGATCCGGAGCGCTTGCATGGCAGGCGTGTGCTGATCGTGCGCGCCCAGAGCGGCCGCGAACTGCTGACTGACATGCTGCGCGCCAAACGGATCGAAGTCGATCATGTGACGGCCTATCAGCGTCTGCTGCCGCGCATCGATGCGGCCAGGGCGGAACAATTGCGCGGACTGATTGATGCTGACAGCGATTGGATCATCACCAGTTCCGAGGCCCTGCGCAATCTGCTGAATATCACGGCAGAGACGCTCGGCAGCAGTTATGTGGTAAAACTGCAACGCAACGCCATCATCGTTTCACACCAGAGGATCGCAGAAACGGCGCAATCACTGGCTTTCTCCCGCGTGACCATGGCTGGATCAGGCGACGAACGATTAATTGCCGCGTTACAATCCCAGCCATGAATGAATTGCCATCTTCCCCAGGCCGGAATCAGCCGGGTACGAAAGCGGATACTGGATCGTCGACGGGCATCGCGCTCCCCTCCCCCACTCCACCGAACGACGGCATGTTGAAAAAACGTCTGCGGCTGTTGACGTTGCTGATCATCGCGCTGGCCGTCGCGCTGGCAGGACAGTGGTGGATATCACATACCGAAATCCGCAGCCTGCGCGCAGAAGTCGCGCGCAGGCTGCAAACCGGCGATGTCGCCAACACCGAAATCAAGGACGCGCTCAAGACGCTACAGGAGAGCGCCAGGGAACTGCAAGCCAGAGTCACCGTGCTCGACAACAAGCAGACCGAGTCGCAAGGCCAGCAACTGGCGCTGGAACAGTTGTATCAGGATCTCTCGAAGAATCGTGACGACTGGGCGTTGTCTGAAATCGAAGAAGTCCTGTCGACGGCCAACCAGCAACTGGAACTGGCCGGCAACGTGCAGGGCGCGTTGATCGCTTTGCAAAATGCCGACAGGAACCTGTCACGCTCCGACAGGCCACAGTTCATCGCTATCCGCCGCGCCATCGCGCGTGACCGGGATCGTCTGCAAGCTTTACCGACCGTTGACGTGCCCGGCATCGCAGTACGGCTGGACAACATCATCGGCCAGATCGATGGCATGCCTTTGCTATCCGATGAAAAGCCTGTGGTGTCCGCGACTCCCGGGAAACAGCCGGCGCATTCCACGCCGAAGAAAGCCAGCGCACATGCCGGGTCGAACGGCAAAGTACAGGCGACCAGCGGCTGGCTGGCCAATGCGCGGAACACATGGCAAAACCTGAGCATGGAAATGTGGACCGAATTGAAGCAACTGGTGCGCATTCGCAGCGTCGATACGCCCGACGCGCTGTTGCTATCGCCGACCCAGGCCTACTACGTCCGTGAAAATCTCAAGCTGCGCCTGCTCAATGCGCGTCTGGCGCTGCTGTCACATAATGAATTCGCATTCCGTAATGATCTGCGCGCAGCGCAAGGTGCCATCGCCAAATACTTCGACACCCGCGTCAAGCAAGTACAAATCACGCAGGCATCGTTGAAACAGATCCAGAGCAGTAATCTGTCGATCCAGATGCCGACGCTCAGCGAAAGCATCAACGCCGTGCGTAATTACAAAAGCCGGCGCAGCAATTAGATCCCTATGCGAATTCTTCTCTGGCTTCTCTCCCTGTCTGTCTTAGCCGTTGGCCTGGCGCTACTGGCGCGCTTCAATCCCGGCAACGTAGTGCTGTTCTATCCGCCTTACCGGGTCGATCTGTCGCTGAATTTCTTCCTGTTCATCATTGTGCTGTTGCTCATCGCACTGTACCTACTGATTCGCGCTGTGCGTATGATGCAGGAACTGCCCGGCCGCGTCATCGCCTATCGTCGCCAGAAACATGAGAATGATGGCAACAAGGCGCTGCGCGATTCCCTGAAGGCTTTTTTCGAAGGCCGTTTTGGTCACGCCGAAAAAGCCGCCATGCGCGCTGCCGAACTGCCGGAAAACACTGGCATCGCAGCGCTAATCGGCGCTCGCGCTGCGCACCGCATGCGCCAGACCGGGCGTCGCGACAACTGGCTGGCCAACATTGACAGCGATGCCGGCCTGAAGGCGGCACGCCTGATGACGACGCTGGAATTGCAGGTCGACGATCACCAGTTCAAGGCTGCGCTGAAAACCGTCGACGAACTCAACGCCAATGGCACACGCCACATCCAGGCACTGCAATGGGCGCTCAAAGCCAATCAGCAAGCCAAAAACTGGCCGGAAGTGCTGCGTTTGACGCAGACACTGGACAAACGTAACGCGCTACACCCGGCATTATCCAACCGCCTGTGCGAAATGGCCTATGACGCTTTACTGTCGGATAGCGCGCATGATGCCGAATCGATCCGCCGTCTGTGGGCTGACGTGCCGCAAGCCGATCGTCTCAAATCTTTCATCGCCGCGCGCGCGGCGCATGCTTTCAGCAGCCGTGGCTTGCACGACGAGGCGCGCACCTTGCTGGAACGTGCGCTGGCGGCGACCTGGGATATTCGCCTGATCCGCGCCTACCGCGATTCGACGGCAGACACAGGTTCGCCAGCGTTGCTGACACAGATCGAACGCTGTGAATCCTGGTTGACGCGACGCCCGGCCGACGCTGAACTGGAGCTGACGCTGGGCATGTTCTGCCTGCGCCAAAAGCTGTGGGGTAAGGCCCAGCGCCATCTGGAGCGTGCCCTGGCCGATGCTATCGAGCCGCGCACCGTGCGCGAGTCACACCTGAGCCTGGCGCAACTGCATGACGCGCTCGATCAGCATCAGCAGGCCAATGCGCATTACAGGCAATGCGCATTGGCGACGGCGATTCGCTAGAGCATGTCAGCCATTTTGAATGATTGGCGCGGCAACATCCTGTCCAGGAGCGTGAACGCAGATCGGTTCGCCGGCCGCTGCGCTGGCGTAGATCGCGTCGAGAATCTCCATCACGATCAGGCCTTCCTCACCTGGCGCCGGATGCGGCGCGTCGCAGAGAATCGCTTCCGCATAGTCATACATCGCTGAATGCGCACCATCCGCTGGCGGATTCAGGCGCATGTCGAACTGCGCGCCGTTCTGCTCCATGAAGATGTGCGCGTCGAACGTATAACCTTCGTTCAGATTCTTCTGTAACAGCCCTGCGCGTGTGCCGAGTAGACGCGTTTCCATCAGTTCCGCTTCCTGAATGTTCGCGGCCCACGATGCCTCGATCATCAGCGTCGCGCCATTGTCGAAGCGGATCATCGCAGCCGCAAGATCCTCGACGTCGAAGGTCTTGCCGGAACGTGCAGCGAGTTCGCCGGCGATCGGATCGTAGGCGCTGCCCATCACCCACACCGGCTTCGGATAGCCCATCAGCCACAATGCAAGATCGAGACGATGCACGCCGAGATCAATCAGCGGGCCACCGCCCGCGAGTGCCTTTGTGCCAAACCAGCCGCCGAAACCCGGCATGCCGCGTCGACGATGCCAGACTGTCCGCCCGAAATAGAAGTCGCCGAAGACGCCCGCATCGACCTGTGCTTTCAGCGCACACGACTGCGCGCTGAAACGATACGAAAAGTTGATCATCAGCCGCCTGCCGGCGCGTTGCGCGGCAGCCAGCATCTCGCGCCCTTCTTCGGCATTCATCGCCATCGGTTTCTCGCACAGCACGTGGCAACCGGCGCCGAACGCGGCGATCGTCAGGTCGCGGTGGAATTTGTTCGGTGTGCAGACACTGACGACATCCAGGTGCTCGGCGGCCAGCATCTTGTCCATGGTCGCATAGCGCGCACTGATGCTGAACTGCTCGCCGATCCTGTCGAGCCGTTTCCCGTCGAGATCGGCGATCGCGACGACATCGACGTACGGATGTTCGCGCCAGCCTTCGATATGTTTGCGCCCGATGCCAAGCCCGATCACGCCGACGCGCAGACGGCGGCCGCGAGCAATCGCCGCCACTTCGGGCAATTCGACCTTGTAATCGTCGTTCACGTGATGTCTCCCTGGGATTGCTGAATGCCGACGTGCGCAAACTGTCCGGACTTCTCGCTCAGTTTCTCGAGCGGCGGCGACATCGGACAGCAATCCACGATGTTGACGCGCGGCGCGGCCCACTGCACCGCATTCGCGATCACGCGCTGGACCTGACTGTCATGATAGGTCGGATAAGCCTCGTGCCCGGGACGGAAATAGAAGATCCGTCCGTGACCGCGCTCCCAGCAGCAACCGGAGCGGAATACCTCGCCGCCTTCGAACCACGAGATGAACACAGTCGTATCCGGTTGCGGAATGTCGAAGCGTTCGCCATACATCTCCTCGTGCTGTAACTCGAAGTATGCACCAAGCCCGGCCGCGATCGGATGCGATGGCTCGACGACCCACAGACGCTCTTTTTCAGCAGCCTCGCGCCACTTCAGCGAACAGTGCGTGCCAAGCAGGCGACGGAAGATTTTCGAGAAGTGTCCGGAGTGCAGCACGATCAGCCCCATCCCTTCGAGTACGCGGCGCTGCACGCGGTCCACGATGTCGTCGGAGACCTTCGCATGTGCCTTGTGTCCCCACCAGATCAGTACGTCGCACGCGGCAAGCCGTGCGTCGCCGAGGCCGTGCTCGGGCTGATCGAGTGTCGCCGTGCCGATCTCGAGCGGCAGCGCGCGTGGATCGAGCGCCGGTGTTTGCGCGAGCGCGCGTGCGATCACGGCATGCAGGCCATCCGGATAGATCGCACGGATGTCGGGATTCTCCCGCTCATGCTCGTACTCATTCCAGACGATCACCGAGAGCTTGTTTTTTTGCATGATGTTCCTGTCTTCAAAAAATTGACGCGTCGATTCGGCAGCGGCCACGCGCCACGTGTTCACGCCATCGCGACCGACAGCACGGCCGACTCACGCGGCGCGCGCATCGCCGCACGACCATCTGCACGGAACAGATGCAGCGAGTCGGCCGGCAACTCGACCCGCACACGATGGCCGATCCTGATGTCATCGACGCTCGTCTTCGCGACGATCGGCTCTCCACCGAACGGCGTGTCGAGATGCAGGTACGCGCACTCGCCCATCCGCTCGATATGCGCGACCTCGCACACCAGTTCACCGCACCCGATGCCCACGTGTTCCGGGCGGATGCCGAGTGTGACCGGCTCGCCGGTCGTCAACCCATCGCCCGACACGTGTGCAGCAAACACCAGATCGCGGGCCTGCGCGTACACCCTGGCACCCTCGGCCGACACGACCGTCGCCGCGATGAAGTTCATTGCCGGCGACCCGATGAACTCCGCAACGAACCGGTTCGCGGGGCGGTGGTACAGATCGAGCGGCGTGCCGACCTGTACGATACTCTCGATACCGCTTTGACGGTCGAGCGGACGCAGCAGCACGATCTTGTCGGCGAGCGTCATCGCTTCGACCTGATCATGGGTCACGTAGATCATACTGGTGCTGTCGAGTTCGCGATGCAGCCGCGCGATCTCGACGCGCGTCTTCACGCGCAGCGCCGCATCGAGATTCGACAACGGCTCATCGAATAGGAAAACCTTCGGCTTACGCACGATCGCGCGGCCGATCGCGACACGCTGACGCTGTCCGCCCGACAGTGCGCCCGGCCTGCGCTCGAGCAGCTCACCGAGACGCAGCGATTGCGACGCGAATCGCACTCGACTGTCGATTTCGGCACGCGTCAGCTTCAGATGGCGCAACCCGAAGGCCATGTTTTCATACACCGACATATGCGGATACAGCGCATAGTTCTGGAACACCATCGCGATATCGCGCTGCGCAGGCGCGAGCGCATTCACACAGCGTTCGCCGATGAAGACGTCACCGGTGCTTTGCTCCTCGAGACCAGCGACGATGCGCAGCAGCGTCGACTTCCCGCACCCGGACGGACCGATGAATACACAAAATTCGCCGGATTCGACCGACAGATTCACGTTCGAGAGAACCGGCGTCATGCCGAACTGTTTGTGAAGACCGTTCAACTTGATCCGGCTCATGCTTTTCTCCTGTATCGACGACTAGAGTTTATCGCTCAGCCTTTGACGGCGCCAGCCGTGAGACCCGAGACGATATGCCGCTGGAATGCCAGCACCAGCAATACTAGCGGAACCGTGACGATCACCGATGCAGCCATGAGGGTTCCCCACGGCAATTCGAAGCTGCTCGCACCAGTGATCATCGTGATTGCGACGGGCACGGTGCGCTGCCCAGACGAAATCGTGAACGTCAGTGCAAACAGAAACTCATTCCATGCTGCGACGAATGCGAGCAGCGACGTTGCGACGAGCGCGGGACGCAGCAGCGGCATGAAAACCCGGAAAATCATTGTCAGTACACCGACGCCGTCGATGAGCGCCGCTTCCTCCAGCTCGCGCGGCAGTTCGCGCATGAATGTGACCAGGATCCAGATCGTGAACGGTAGTGTGAAGATCAGGTCCGCCAGTACCAGTGCGCCGAGGTGGTCGTACAGGTCGAGCGCGCGGATCAGTTCGAACAGGCCGGACAGGACCACGACCTGCGGAAACATCGACACGCCGAGAATGCAGAGCATCAGCACGCCGCGCCCGCGAAACGCGATGCGGCCAAGTGCATAGG
>JBAPMF010000115.1:0-8431 GCA_049278475.1 Herbaspirillum sp.
GCTAGGATCAGAATGTGTGTCTGTTCTGCGGCGGCGGTCAGGGCCGAGGCATGCCGGGCGCAGGCTTCGCCGGCACGTTGCATCAGCGTGCCGGCGGGGAGTTCTGCCTGGGCGGCACGTTCGATCCGGCGAATTTCAGCCACCGAATAAAGTGCGCTCATGATCGACGCTGTCCGGTGAGAGGAGGTGGTGATGAAAGATGGTGCAGACGTCCCCATATTATTGGAAAAGTCTCTGAGGCGCATGATATTCTAAATGCTATGATACCGGTCTCTCGCGGGGAAGTTTACCTGCTTCCGTGAAACGGCAGAATAAACGGTAAATAATGTGCGCCTAAATACCATCAAGCTGGCAGGATTCAAATCGTTCATCGATCCGGTGCATATCCAGGTGCCGGGGCAGCTGGTCGGGGTTGTCGGTCCCAACGGCTGCGGCAAGTCCAATATCATCGACGCCGTGCGCTGGGTGCTGGGCGAATCGAAGGCTTCCGAACTACGCGGCGAGTCGATGCAGGACGTCATTTTCAACGGCACTACCAATCGTAAGCCGGCCGGTCGCGCTTCTGTCGAACTGGTGTTCGACAATGCCATGGGCAAGGTCGCCGGCCAGTGGGGACGCTATGCTGAAATCGCGGTCAGGCGCGTGCTCACCCGCGATGGCACGTCCTCCTACACCATCAATAACCAGCCGGTACGCCGCCGTGACATCCAGGACATCTTTCTCGGTACCGGCCTGGGTCCGCGCGCTTATGCGATCATCGGCCAGGGCATGATTTCGTGCATCATCGAAGCGCGTCCTGAAGATCTGCGGATTTTCCTCGAAGAGGCCGCCGGCGTGTCGAAATACAAGGAGCGTCGCCGCGAGACCGAAAACCGCCTACACGACACGCGTGAAAACCTGACGCGCCTTGAAGACATTCTGAGCGAGTTGAATGGCAATCTCGATAAACTTTCCGCCCAGGCCGCCATCGCCAGGAAATTCAGGGAACTGCAAGCCGATCAGGAAGAAAAGCAACAGCTGCTGTGGCTGTTGCGCAGGAACGAAGCCAGGGCTGAACAGGAAAAATATTTCCGCGACATCGAACGGGCGCAGCGCGATCTCGAAGAACAAACCGTTGCGCTGCGTCAAGTCGATACCGAACTGGAGCGTATGCGCCGGATGCATCATGACGCCAGCGACCGCCTGCATGCGGCGCAAGGTCATCTGTACCAGACCAACTCGGAGATCGGCAGTCTGGAAGCGCAGATCCGGTTCGTCACCGAGTCGCGGCACCGGCTGCAATCCCAGCTGGACGTGTCGACCGCACAGCATGATCAATGGCAGCGCCAGGGTGCGCAGCATCAAAACGATCTGGCCGGGGCCGAGATCGCGCTGCAAGAGCAGCGTATGCGCGTCGAGCAGGCGCAGCAAGCCGCGCAGGACGCCACTGACGAGTTGCCAGCGCTGGAGCAGGCCTGGCGCGAAGCGCAACGCGAGACGACCGAATCGCGCAGCAGAATCATGCAGACTCAACAGCAGATCGAGCTGGAGTCAGCACATCAGCGTAACGCCTGCAGCATCCTGTCCAGCCTGGGCGTACGCCGCGAACGCCTGATGCAGGAGCAGAACGGCATCGACCTGCCGGACGGCGCGCGTCTGTCCAGCCTCAGGCAGCAACTGGAAGAAAAACAGGCAGTGCTGGAGGCAGCGACGATGTCTCTGGAACAGGCGCAGGAGCAGCAGCCGAAACAGGAGGAAGAACGCCGGGCCGCGCAGGCGCTGCTCAGCGCGGAAACCACCGCTCTGGCGCAGCTCGAAGCGCGTCTGTCGGCATTGCAGCAATTACAGAAAAGCGTGCAGGCGCAAGGCAAGGTGCAGCCGTGGCTGCAAAGGCACAAGCTGGCCGGTCTGCCGCGCCTGTGGCAAAAGCTGCACATCAGCGCCGGCTGGGAAACCGCGCTGGAGTCGGTCTTGCGCGAACGCATGTCGGCACTGGAGATCCCGGATCTGGATGGGGCCAGGAGCTTTTTCAATGATGCGCCACCGGCCAGGCTGGCGCTGTTTACGCCGGGCGCTGCGGACACACCCTCCGCGCCGGCGCCGGACGGCCTGCAAGCGCTCATCGATTTGCTGCAATTCGACGATCCGGGCTGGCGCGCCTCGATGCAAGACTGGCTGCGCGATATCTTCATCGCCGACGATACTGCCGGCGCCTTTGCCGACCGCAGCAGGCTGCCTGATGGCGCGTCGTTCGTGACCAGGCAGGGCCACGTGGTGAGCCGGTCGAGCGTGCATTTCTATGCCTCCGATTCCGAGCAGGATGGCCTGCTGGCACGCCAGCAGGAAATCGACGATATTACCGAAAAGCAACACGCGCAATCCAGGCTGGTCAACAATGCCAGAGCGCGCGCAGCGCGCGCCGATGCGGCCATGACCAATATCACGCAGCGCCTGCAGGAATGGCGCCAGCGCGTCGTCGACTCGACGCAGGCAGTGCATAGCCTGCAAATCGAAGTGATGAAGCTGTCGGAAGCACAGGAGCGCTTTCATCAGCGCGGCGCCCAGATCGTCGCTGATCTCACCGAAATCGAGGCGCAGGAAATCGAGCAGCGGCAGATCGAGGCCGAATCCAAAGCCAGGTTCGAGCAATTCGATATCGAACTGGCAGGATTACAGGAGTCGCACGCAAACGGGCAGGCCGATTATCTCGGCAAGGAACAGCAGCTCGACGCTGCGCGCCAGCGTCTGCGCGAACTGGAGCGCGCGGCGCAGGAAGCCGGATTTACCGCACAATCCCTGCGCCACAGGATCGATGAACTCAAGCGCTACATCGCCACCGCGCTGGAACAGGCGGCGCAAGCGCTGGCCAGCATGCAGCAAAGCGCGCTGGAACTGAAAAACCTGGACGACCAGGCCGCGCAGGCAGGTCTGCAGGCGCTGCTGGATCAGCGTGCCGCGCAGGAGCGCGTACTGGCTGATGCGCGCCATGAACTCGACCGGATTTCGCAAAAACTGCGTCAGCATGAAGAAGCACGCCTGCAATCCGAGCGCAGCCTGCAACCGCAACGTGACCGTATTACCGGATTGCAGCTCAAGGAGCAGGCGGCGCGGCTGAACCAGGAGCAGTTCACCGAAGCGCTGACCGGCGCCCAGGCCGATGAAGCGGCCCTGGCAGAGAAGCTGAGCGACACCATGCAGCCTGCATCTCTGCAAGGCGAGGTGACGCGCCTGAGCAATGCCATTGCCGCTCTGGGGGCGGTCAATCTGGCGGCGCTGGACGAACTGACGGCAGCGTCGGAACGCCAGCATTTCCTCGATGCCCAACACACCGATCTGAGTGAAGCGATCTCCACGCTGGAAGATGCGATCCGCAGGATCGACATCGAAACGCGCGCCTTGCTGCAAGACACCTTCGACAAGGTCAATGAGCATTTTTCCGGCTTGTTCCCGGCCTTGTTCGGCGGCGGTCAGGCCAGGCTGGTCATGACGGGTGACGAAATCCTCGACGCCGGCGTGCAGGTCATGGCGCAGCCGCCCGGCAAAAAAAACGCGACGATTCACCTGCTCTCCGGCGGAGAAAAAGCGCTGACGGCAACGGCGCTGGTGTTTTCGCTATTCCAGCTCAATCCGGCGCCGTTCTGCCTGCTCGACGAGGTCGATGCGCCGCTGGACGACGCCAATACCGGGCGTTTCTGCGACATGGTCAAGCGCATGTCGTCGAACACCCAATTCCTGTTCATCTCGCATAACAAGATTGCGATGGAAATGGCCGCTCAACTGATAGGCGTGACCATGCAGGAACAGGGGGTATCGCGTATCGTAGCGGTGGATATGCAAGCGGCGACGACCCCTGCTTTTCAGGCAGCTTGACAAGAACAGTAATGGGCAGCATCGTGGCGAGCCGCGTTTTCAGGGAAAATTTCAGGGTGCATTCAGCATGATAGATCTCCAAACCAGTCTGATCGTCATCGGCGGCGTGATCGTCGCCGGCGTCATTTCCTACAACAAGTGGCAAGAACGCAAAACCCGTCAAATCGTCGAGCGCGCGTTTTCGTCGAATCACGACGATGTGCTGATGAACGCCGATGCCCAGTCGCATTTTTTGGCGACGACATCGCCCACGCCAGCCTATCAAACGCCGGTAGAGGGCGGCAGTGCTGCGCTGCCGCCCTCCATGCCTGGAGAACGGCTCGAACCAGAACTGTATGGACGCCTGGAACCAGCGCCCCATCCGCCGCTCCATCTACCCTTCCCGGAAAGCGGGCCGGGCGAATCCGACTTGCCGGTCGACAAGTCGATCAGCGGCCTCATCCCCATTGCTCTGGAACGGCCCGTGCGCGGGGAAAAAATTCTTACCGGCGTACAGAACCTGTGCCACGCCGGCGACAAGTCAGTGCGCTTCGTCGGCCGCACACAGGACAACGCCTGGGAGGCGATCGGTTACGGCGGCGTGTATACGGCGCTGCTGGCCGGCGTGCAATTGGCCAATCGCAACAGTGCCTTGAATGAACTGGAATATTCCGATCTGATCATGCGTCTGCGCGAATTCACCGATGCCATCGGCGCCGAACCGGAGATCCCTGACATGATCGACGTGATGAAGACCGCGCAGGCGCTGCATCAGTTCATCATGGACCATGACGTGCAACTGGGCGTCAACGTGCGTTCCAACGGCGCGCCGTGGAATATCGACACCTTGCTGTCCGCGCTGACCCGTCAAGGCTTCGAGCGCCGCGCCGACGGTCGGCTGGTGATGCCGGATGGCGCGGGTGAAGTGCTGTTCTCGCTATCGACCAACACCACCGGTGCGGCGGAAACCACCAATCGCTTGACACTGCTGCTGGATGTGCCGCGGGTTGCGCCGTCACGCGATGGCTACGGCGCCATGATCGCCTGCGCGCGTTCTCTGGCCATGCGTCTGGACGGCACCGTGGTTGACGATAGCGGTCAGCTGCTGTCCGATGCGGCGCTGAGCGATATCGCCGAGCAGGTCAGCGCCTTCTATAGCGCCATGGAATCGGCGCAAATCCCGGCCGGCTCGAAACGCACCACCTGCCTGTTCAGCTAAACCTCTGCCAACACATTCACCCCATGTTTCCGGATGCATTTTCAGATTCCGCGCCGCTGGACGACTGGCGCGCGCGCGCGGCCTGGCTCACGGAACAGCTGAACCGGCATAACCACGACTACTTCGTTCTCGACGATCCCAGCATTTCCGATGCGCAGTACGACCTGCTGTTCCGCGAACTACAGGCGCTGGAACTGGCGCATCCGGAACTAACGGCGCCGGACTCGCCGACCCAACGGATCGGTGGCGCGCCGCTGTCACAGTTCGAGCAGGTGCGCCACGCCGTTCCCATGCTGTCGCTGAACAATGGATTCGACGATGAGGACATCATCGCTTTCGACAGACGTATCGAGGAAGCCTTGCTGGGAAAGCAGTTTCCTTCTATCCCTCATGTTCATTTCCGCCGTCCGTGGCAACGCATCGAGGAAGCTTTACTGGGAGAGCAGTATTCCACAGCAGACATCAACTATGCCACCGAATTGAAGTTCGATGGCCTGGCCATCAGCCTGCGTTACGAAAACGGCGTGCTGGCAGGCGCCGCAACGCGCGGCGACGGCGCCACCGGAGAAAACGTCACAGCCAATATCCGCACGGTACGCGCCATTCCGCTGCGTCTGCATGGCGGCAACCCGCCGCAGGTACTGGAAGTGCGCGGCGAAGTACTGATGTACAAGAATGACTTCGCCAGACTCAACCAGCGTCAGCGCGATGCCGGTTTGAAAGAGTTCGCCAATCCGCGCAATGCAGCGGCAGGCAGCTTGCGTCAACTCGATCCCAAGATCACGGCGCAACGCGCGCTGCGTTTTTTCGCCTATGGCATCGGCATGCTGGAAGGCGCCGTCATGCCGCCATTACATTCGGCCCTGCTGGACTGGTATGTCGCGCTCGGCCTGCCGGTATGCAGGGAGCGCGCGCTCGTGCATGGTGTGGAAGGATTATTGACGTTCTACCGCAACATCAGCGCCAAACGCAGCGAACTGCCGTATGAAATCGATGGCGTCGTCTACCAGGTCGATCGCCTGGATCAGCAGCAGCAGCTCGGCTTCGTCTCGCGCGCGCCGCGCTTTGCGCTGGCGCACAAATTCCCGGCGCAAGAGGCGCTCACGGTAGTGCAGGACATCGAAGTACAAGTGGGACGTACCGGCGCCATCACGCCGGTGGCGCGTCTGGCGCCGGTCTTCGTCGGCGGCGTGACAGTGACGAATGCGACGCTGCACAATGAAGATGAAGTACGCCGCAAGGATGTCCGGATCGGCGACACCGTGATCGTGCGCCGCGCCGGCGACGTGATTCCCGAGATCGTGGCCTGCGTCCCCGCATCGCGCCCGGACGACGCCAGGCCTTTCGACATGCCCAGGGAATGCCCGGTATGCGGTTCGGCGATCGTGCGTCCTGAAGAAGAAACGATTGCGCGCTGCTCCGGCGGCTGGATCAATTGTTCGGCGCAACGCAAGGGTGGTTTGCAGCATTTCGCATCGCGCCGCGCCATGGACATCGAAGGTCTGGGCGAGCAGCTGATTGAACAACTGGTCGACAGGCATCTCGTCACGACCGCCGTCGATCTGTATCGGCTGGATCTGACTACGCTGGCGGAACTCGACCGCATGGCCGGCAAATCGGCGCAGAATGTGCTCGACGCGCTGAAAAAATCCAAGTCCACGACGCTCGCGCGTTTCATCTATGCGCTGGGCATCCGCCATGTCGGCACAACGACGGCCAAGGAACTGGCGCGCCATTTCGGCAGCATGGATAAGCTGCTGGCCGCCACGGAAGCACAATTGCTGGACGTGGCTGACATCGGTCCGGTAGTGACGCGTTCCATCGAGCGCTTTTTTGCCGACGCTCAGAACGTGGCGCTGATCAATCAATTGCGCGCGGCCGGTATCCGCTGGAACGAAGGCGCCGGCATCGAGCACCGTCCCAAGACGCTGTCGGGCAGGATTTTCGTCCTGACCGGCACGCTGCCGACCCTGTCGCGCGACGCTGCCGCGCACAGGATCGAAGCCGCCGGCGGCAAGATCAGCGCTTCGGTATCCCGGAAAACCAGTTATGTCGTGGCCGGCGCCGAGGCCGGCAGCAAGCTGCTCAAAGCGCAGGAGCTGGGTATCGCCATCCTCGATGAAGACGCCTTGATGGCATTGATCGAGACCGATCCGCAGGAACGGCGCCCTGAATCAGCCACGACAGAAAAATGAGCAGGATATTGTTACCAGGAGTTGCAATGAGCAGAAAAATCAGAAAAGCCGTATTTCCTGTCGCCGGGCTGGGCAGCCGTTTTTTGCCTGCCACCAAGGCGCAGCCCAAGGAAATGCTGCCCATCGTCGATAAACCGCTAATCCATTACGCGGTTGAAGAAGCGGTCGCTGCCGGTATTACCGAAATGGTATTCATCACCGGGCGTAACAAGCGCGCCATCGAAGATCACTTCGACAAAGCCTATGAGCTGGAAACCGAACTGGAAGCCGCCGGTAAACAGCAACTGCTGGAGATCGTCCAGAACGTCATTCCCAAACACGTCACCTGCATCTTCATCCGCCAGTCCGCGCCGCTGGGCCTGGGCCATGCAGTCCTGTGCGCGCGTCCGGTGGTCGGCGACGCGCCTTTCGCGGTGCTGCTGGCGGACGATTTCATGGATGCCGGTCCGGGCCAGCAGCCGGTCATCGCGCAGATGACCGCGATCTACGAACGCGAGGGCCTGAGTCTGCTAGCCGTGCAGGATGTACCGCGCAACGGAACCAGGCAATACGGCATCGTCAGCGCGAGCGCCTATCAGCCGCATCTCGAACGCGTCAACGGCATCGTCGAGAAGCCGGCGCCTGATGTCGCGCCATCGACCCTGGCCGTGGTCGGACGCTACGTACTGAGCAACCGTATTTTCAGCTATCTCGAAAACCTGGGCAAAGGCGTCGGTGACGAGATTCAATTGACCGACGGCATCGCGGCATTGATACAGGCGGAAACGGTACTGGCCTATCGCTATCAAGGCCAGCGCTACGATTGCGGCTCCAAGCTGGGATATTTGCAGGCCACTGTCGCAATGGGCATGAAGCATGCGGAGACCGGCGCGGCGTTCACGGAATATCTGAAACAGATCGGCATCCCATCCTGATCGGCGCCGATACACTCAACCATCTCCCAGCAGGAAATTCCCCCGTACATCCAGCCCACCGCCCTCGCCCGCCGTCTCGTCCTTCAGCGCTACGCCCGACAAACCGCGCCGGCGCGTCTCCGACATCAGATAGTGCAGCTTGTAGGCGGCCTCCTCGTAGCGCAGGCCTTGCGGGCGCACATTGGAGATGCAGTTGCGAGCGGCATCGGTCAAGCCACGCGCGGGCATCCAGGTCAGGTACAGTCCCATGCTGTCTGGCGCGCTCAGGCCAGGAC
>JBAPMF010000116.1:0-1789 GCA_049278475.1 Herbaspirillum sp.
CCCTGGGCGCGCCAGTGCATCTGCGCCAGCTGGACCGGCATCTGGCGCTGCCGCGCCATGCCGCGCCGCTCTACCCGTTCGAGCGCACGCCGTTCTGGTTCGAGCGTCCTGCCACGTCACATCTTCCCGCCGCGCTGCCAGCAACATCTGACTGGCCGGGCCGCCGCGTGGAACTGGCGTTGGATGGTGTCGCCTGTTTCGAAACATCCTTGCCGGACGCTGCCAGCGCCTACCTGCTGGATCATAGCGTGTTCGGGCAAAGCATCATGCCTGCCGCCGGCTATCTCGCACTGGCTCGCGAGGCGGCCAAGGCCATCGGTCTGGCGCAGGTATCGCTGACGGACATCCATTTCTTGCACGCCTTGCCGCTCGCGAACGACGCGGTGCGTTTGCAGACCGTGCTTTCCAGGGAAACGGATGGCAGGTGGGCGCTGCAGATTGCAACGCGCCGTGGCAGGGGCGACTGGCAGCTGCATGTGCGCGGCGCATTGAACAGGCTGGACGCGCCACCAGTCCAGACCGCGCCTGCATCGCCTGCGTCTTTTCCATCGGCCGGCGCCTCGGCTGGCATGGCGGACTTTTATGCCCTGTGGGCCGGTCGCGGCCTCGCATACGGCCCCTGCTTTCAGGCGGTCCAGGCGGTTTGCTCCGGGCATGGCGTCATTCACGGCCGCGTTTCCCTGCCGCGAGGCGTGTCCATGTCAGCAGGGCAGATTCTGCATCCGGTCTTGCTCGATGGCGCATTCCAGCTGATCGGCCATGCCTTGCAAGACATGGCCGCGGTGGCAACGCAAGTACCGGTGCCGGTCGCGCTTGAAGAAATCATTACCCACACCAGCCAGGCTGCGGCAAGTTGGCTGGTGACCGCCACATTGCGCGCCGGAACCGGGCCAGCATCGATCGTCGCCGATCTGGCTGTCTACGACAGCGCAGGCCAGCCGATCGCGCGCATCCGTGGACTGATGCTGCGCTGGATCGATAGCGCGGTCATCGCGCCGCCTGTGCGGCAGCTGATACCGCAGCGCAGGCAATGGCAACAGATCCCCGGCGCCGCCGATGCCGCCGCGCCGCGTTGCTGGCGCCAGCTGCAACTGCGGCTCAAGTCCTGCCCGCAGTTTACCGGGCTGCAAGAACCATCGTTCCCTGTCATCGATAGCGGGCAATTGACGGTGAGCGGCGATGACACCGTGGTGTGGGAAGGCATGGATGTCACGCTGGCCGGACTGCCGGCTGGCGGCGGCGTGATCGTGCAATTGCCGCTACTGGATTCGGATCGCCCGGTTGCAACATCGATTGCTGCCTGCCGGGCGTTGCAACAGCTCATCGTCATGCTGGATGGGTACGGCAAGCTGCCGGACGGTTTTTCGCTGTGCGTGCTCACGTCCGGCGCGACCGGCCCGTTGCCGGGCGACACGGAGGTATCGGTTGCGGCAGCCGGCGTGACTGGCCTGCTGAAGTCGGCGTCTCTGGAATATCCGCACCTGCGGCTGCGTCACCTCGATCTGCCCGTCAGGCCGGATGGCGCCGACCGGGCGGCCTTGGCGCATGCCCTGGCGCTGAACGGCGAAATGTCGAGCGCCATCCGTGATGGCGTGGTTTACGCGCCACGCCTGCAGCCCTTGGCAGATTCCGCGGAGGCGAGTTTGCCGCTGCTGCTCGATGCGGCGGGCGTTTACCTCGTCACCGGCGGCGCTGGCGCGCTTGGGCTGCACGTTGCGGAATGGCTAGCCGCATCCGGTGCAAACCACATCGTGCTGGCGTCGCGGCAAGCCCAACCCGGTCCGCACGG